>NZ_JAPJIU010000008.1:0-178973 GCF_026241915.1 Stenotrophomonas sp. RIT-551
GCATCGTGACTGCCGAAGAACTGCTGGCCCTGCGCGAGGCGATGCTGCACCGGCTGGACCAGGCGGTAGCGCGCTGGCAGGCGCAGTGCGAGCAGGTCGGCGAGCGTGACGCCTCGGCCGTGGCCGCCGTCACGGCACGCCGCCAGGCGCTGCAGGCACTGCTGGCAGACAGCGACAACACGCGGTATGCGCAATTGATCGAGGCCGACATCGCCTTCCTGCAGGCCGACACCCGCGACCGCGAGGCGCGCGCTGTAGACCGCGCCGCGGCGGGCCGCCAGCAGCAGCGGCGGCAGCGCGACAACGCGGCGGCCGTGCTCAAAACGCTGCAGGATCGACCCGTCGATGCAGACGCGGGCCTGCTGCAGGCGCTACGGGCACTGGCCGACGGTCACCCCGGTGCTGACGCAGAGGCGGTGCTGGCCCGTGCCTTCGCCCTCCTTGCGCCCCCGGAGGAGCAGGCAACCCTGAGCAACGGCCAGCGCGCCTTGGCTGCCGCATTGCAGACCTCGGCGCCCATCCCCACGCTGGCCGACTGGGCCGCCGCGCAGCCCGCCGATCCCGGACGCGAGGCGCGCCTGCTGCGCGTGGACCGCTACATCGCCGAACTGCAGGTACTGCAAGGCCCGGCAGTCGCCGCGCCCTACCTGGAGGCGCTGCACCACGCCGAGCAGGAAACCGCTCCGCAGCGGCGCAACCTGCTGCTGGACAGCCTGGTTCTGGAACTGGCCGCCGCCTCGGCCGCGTTCGCCCAGCGCCGCGTGCAGCTGGAGCGGCTGCAGGATGTGGCCAGCAGGCTGGCGGCACTGGACCCGCTTGACCATGCGCCGTTGCTGGCCCTGGTGGGCGCGTGCAGTACCGACACCGCGCTGCCGCTGCTGACCGCGCTGACCCTGCAGTGCGACACCGCCCTTGCCAGCCACCAGCAGGCGCTGGCGGCAGTTTCCCGGCGCCAGGCCGTACTCGACGGCCTGGCCAGCCTCGGCTATGAAGTGCGCGAAGGCATGGCCACCGCATGGCAGGACAATGGCGCGGTGGTGCTCAAGAAAGCCGCCACCCCCGGCTATGGCGTTGAAGTAGGCGGCCAGGCCGACGGTGGGCGCCTGCAGGTCCGGGCCGTGGCGCTGGCGGCCGACCGTGACCGCAGCCGCGACCGTGACATCGAAACCCTGTGGTGCGGCGAGTTCGGACGGCTGCAGGCGCTGTTGCACGGTCAAGGCACTGAGCTGGTGGTCGAACGGGCGCTGGGCGTGGGTGAGGTGCCCTTGAAGGAGGCCATCGCCACCGCGACGCCGTCCGGACAGGTGCAGGTGTCGCGCGCGCGCAGCGGCTCGATCTGACGTCACGGAACGGTTCTTGCACGACCCCGGGTAATCCCCCGTGTCGTGCAGCCCATGTCCGAGAACGAACAAGCCGGCGAAAAGACCGAGCAACCGACCGAAAAACGCCTGCGCGATGCCCGGGAACAGGGCAACATCCCGCGTTCGCGTGAGCTGGCGACGGCGGCTGTGTTCGGTGCCGGTGTGCTGGCGCTGATGGCCTTCTCCGGCACCATCGCCCGCAACGCCAAGACCTGGATGCAGGTCGCGCTGAGCCCCGAGCCGGGGCTGCGCCTGCATCCCCAGGCGTTGTTCGGGCACTTCGGCGAATTGATGCTGCGCTTGCTGGTGGCCATGTGGCCGCTGCTCGTGATCTGTCTGCTGGCCTGCTTCCTCTCGCCAGTGGCGATGGGCGGGCTGCGCTGGTCGAACAAATCGCTGATGCCCGATTTCAAGCGGCTCAGCCCGATGGCCGGCATGAAGCGCCTGTATGGCCCGGAAGCGATTGCCGAGTTCACCAAGTCCCTGCTGCGCATCGCCTTTGTCGGCACCGCCGCCGGGCTGGTGGTGTGGCACGGCATCCGCTCGCTGCGTGACCTGCTCAACCAGCCACTGGAGGCCGCGATGATCCACGGCCTGGGCTTCACCCTGAAGCTCATGCTCGCCACCGGCGGCGCAATGATGCTGCTGGCCGCCATCGATGCCCCCTACCAGCGCTGGAACTGGATGCGCAAATTGAAGATGACCCGTGAAGAGCTGCGCCGCGAAATGAAGGAAAGCGAGGGCAGCCCGGAGGTCAAGGGCCGCATCCGCCAGCTGCAGCAGCAGATGTCCAACCGCCGGATGATGGAAGCGGTGCCCACCGCCGATGTCGTGGTGGTCAATCCCACCCATTACGCGGTCGCCCTGAAGTATGAAGGCGGAAAGATGGGGGCGCCCACCGTGGTGGCCCTGGGCGTGGATGAAACCGCCCTGCGCATCCGTGAGGTGGCCGACGGCAACAAGGTCGCCATCGTCTCCGCCCCGCCTTTGGCACGCGCCTTGTATCGGGAAGGTCAACTTGGAAAGGAAATTCCCGTGAGACTGTATTCGGCCGTGGCCCAGGTGCTCTCCTATGTCTACCAGCTGCGCGGCTGGCAGACCGGCCCGATGCCGGCAGCGCCCAGCATCGACATCGATGAATTTGGCAAGGGGGGCCGCCCATGAGCGCGCAGCCGGCCGGCATGAACGCGCGCCGCGCGCTGGACATGATCCGCCACGGGCTGGGTGCCCCGCTGATCGTGCTGGCCCTGCTGGCGATGGTGGTGGTGCCGCTGGCGCCGCCCGTGCTGGACGCGCTGTTCACCTTCAACATCGCCATCTCGCTGATGGTGCTGCTGGCGGTGGTCTATGTGAAGCGCCCGCTGGACTTCACCATCTTCCCGATCGTGCTGCTGATCACCACCATGCTGCGGCTGGCGCTGAACGTGGCCTCCACCCGCGTGATCCTGCTGCACGGCCAGAACGGCCACGAGGCCGCCGGCAAGGTGATCGCCTCGTTCGGCGAGTTCGTCATCGGCGGCAACTACGCGGTCGGCATCGTGGTCTTCGCGATCCTGACCATCATCAACTTCGTGGTGATCACCAAGGGCGCCGGCCGCGTGTCCGAAGTGACCGCACGCTTCATCCTTGATGCCATGCCCGGCAAGCAGATGGCGATCGACGCCGATCTCAACGCCGGTTTGCTGACGCGTGAAGAGGCCAAAGCCCGCCGCGAGGAGGTGCGTGAGGAAGCCGACTTCTACGGTGCGATGGACGGTGCCAGCAAGTTCATCCGCGGCGACGCGATCGCCGGCATCCTGATCCTGTTCATCAACCTGGTCGGCGGCCTGGCGGTCGGCGTGCTGCAGCATGGCATGCCCTTCGGCGATGCCGCCGCGACCTACACCCTGCTCTCCATCGGTGACGGCCTGGTGGCCCAGCTGCCGGCCCTGCTGGTGTCCTCGGCGGTGGCCATGCTGGTCACCCGCGCCTCGCGCTCTCAGGACATGGCCCAGGCCATGATGGGCCAGGTATTCGGCCAGTACCGCGCACTGACCATCGCCGCGGCGATCCTTGCAGTCGTCGGCCTGGTCCCGGGCATGCCCAACGTCGCCTTCTTGACGCTGGCCGCGATCCTGGGCTTCATCGCCTGGAAGGCGTGGAAGAAGAGCACCGCCCAGGCCGCGGCGGCTGATTCCCCGGCCGCCAATCGCCCCGATACCCTCGGCCTGCCCGGTGCAGCGCCCTCGCCCACCGCCGAGCTGACCTGGGACGAACTGCGCCCGGTCGACCCGCTCGGCCTGGAAGTCGGCTACCGGCTGATCCCGCTGGTGGACAAGAACCAGGGCGGCGAACTGATGGCCCGGATCAAGGGCGTGCGCCGCAAGCTCACCCACGACATCGGCTTCCTGATTCCCTCGGTGCATATCCGCGACAACCTGGAACTGCCGGCGACCGCGTACCGCCTGCTGATCCACGGGGTGCCGGTGGCCACCGCGGAGATCCATCCCGACCGCGAACTCGCGCTGGACCCGGGCAGTGCGCTGGGCACGCTGGAAGGCATTGCCGGCAAGGACCCCGCCTTCGGCCTGGATGCCACCTGGATCCAGCCGCACCAGCGCGCCAATGCCGAATCGATGGGCTACACCGTGGTCGACCCGGCCACCGTGGTCGCCACCCATCTGTCGCACCTGATCCGCGAGCACGCCCCGGAGCTGCTCGGCCACGAGGAAGTGCAGCAGCTGCTGGCCAACCTGGCCAAGAGCGCCCCCAAGCTCGTCGAAGACCTGACACCCAAGTCGCTGCCGCTGTCGGCCGTGGTGCGGGTATTGCAGAACCTGCTGATCGAGCGCATCCCGATCCGCCAGCTGCGCAAGATCGTCGAATCGCTGGTGGAAAGCGCGCCGACCAGCCAGGACCCGGCCGTGCTCACCGCTGCCGTGCGCAACGCGCTGGGCCGTTTCATCGTGCAGGAGATCGCCGGAATGTCGCCGGAGCTGCCGGTCTTCACCCTCAACCCGCAACTGGAACGGGTCTTGCAGGAGTCCACGCAGGGCAACGGCGCCGCGCTGGAACCCGGACTCGCCGAGCGACTGCATCAAAGCCTGGCCGAATGTGTCGGCAAGCAGGAAGCGAAGAACGAGCCCGCGGTCGTGCTGGTGCCTGGCCCGGTACGTGCGGCGCTGGCACGGCTGGTACGCCACAGCGTCCCCTCGCTGTCCGTACTCGCCTACAGCGAGGTGCCCGAGGACAAACGGTTGAAGCTGGTCGGCACGATCAGTTGAGCCGGGCGCCCGACGGTACCGCGACAGAAAACAGACACCTCATTCGATTTCACCGCAGCAGGAAATAAAGGGACTCCCTGACCGTGCAGACCACCGACAACCAGCGTTTCCCTTCCACGACTCCGCCGCCCCAGTCCCGGTACCACAGCATGAAAATCAAACGCTTCGTCGCCTCCGATATGCGCTCGGCCATGAACCTGGTGCGCAAGGAACACGGACCGGACGCAGTGATCCTGTCCAACCGCCGGATCGAGGAAGGTGTCGAAATCGTGGCGGCGGCCAACTATGACGAAAGCGCCGTGCAGCGTGCGCTGGAAGCGGCCCGCAAGGACGTGGCCCCACCGCCGGTGCCGCGCCCGCGCAGCGCCGCCGATGCCGTGATCGCCGCCGTGACCCGCCGCAGGGCCCCGGTCGCCGCGCCCGAGCCGGTGGCCGCGACCACCTCGGCCGTCGCCGCGCTGGCCCGCGCCGCCGTCGGCGCCACCGGTCGCACCCTGGATACCGCCAACGAGATCGTGCCGCCGCCGGGCAGCAGTGGCTTCGCCGCCACCCTGGCCCGTGCCAGCGTCGGCCCGGCCGTCAACGAACCGTCGCTGCCGGAGCAGATCTTCGCGCCGTTCAATGTCGAGCAGGCCGCGGCCGCGTCGCCAGCGCTGCTGCAGCCTGAGCCGCTTGTCGCCGAGCCCGCCGTGGCGGCCGTGAACCCGCCGATCAACCGCGCGCGCTTCGTCATCGATCCGCCGATGGACGACGAACCGCCTGTCCAGAGGCACGTGCCGGTGGCCGCCGTGGCGATGCCGCCGCTGCCGGTCAGCGTCACCGTGCCGCCGGCCCTGCCTGCTGCCGAGAGCGTCGTGGCAGCGCCGGACACGGTCGCCCAGGCGCGTGCCGAAAACCCGGCGCCGGCCGTTGTCGCCGAACCGGCCCAGGCCCAACCGCAGCCGGCCGCCGAACTGGTGGTGGTGCAGCGTGATGACGAAGAGATCCGCCAGCTGCGTCACGAAGTGGCCGGCATGCGCCAGGTCATCGAGCGCGAGATGAACCGCTTCACCGACGAGCGCCTGCGCGGCTCGCCGGTCCGCGCCGCCGCACTGGACCTGATGGACGAGTACGGCTTCGATGCCGGCATCAGCCGCGACGTGGCCATGCAGATTCCGCTGGACACCGAAGCCCACCGCGGCCGCGGGCTGATGCTCGGCCTGCTCTCCAAAAAGCTGCCGATCGCCCCGGTCGACCCGCTCGACGCCGGCGGCGTGATCGCCCTGGTCGGCCCCACCGGCGCCGGCAAGACCACCACCATCGCCAAGCTGGCCTCGCGCTTCGCCGAGGCGCATGCGGCCCGCGATGTCGCCCTGGTCACCACCGATACCGGCCGCATCGGCGCCCGCGAGCAGCTGTACGGCTTCGGCCGGCAGCTCGGCATCGCGGTCCATGAGGCCAGCAGCGGCAGCGATCTGAACCAACTGCTGGAGCGCCTGAAGGACTATAAGCTGGTCCTGATCGACACCGCGGGCCTGGGCCCGCGTGACCGCGCCCTGGCCGCCCAGCTGCAGTGGCTGCGCGCGGCCCAGCAGATCCGCACCCTGCTGGTGCTGCCGGCCAACACCAGCTTCGGCGACATGGACGAGGTGGTCCGCCGCTTCAGCGCCGCCAACCCGCAGGGCGTGGTGCTGAGCAAGCTGGACGAGACCGGCCGCTTCGGCAGCGCCCTGTCGGTGGCCGTGGACCACCGCCTGCCGATCACCTGGGTCACCGATGGCCAGGACGTTCCTGAAGACCTGCACCGTGCCAGTGCGGCCAATCTTGTACTTCGCCTTGAAGATTTGCGCCGCGCGGCCGATATGCCCTGCAACCCGGAGTTGAACCATGCCGTCGCGTGAGTACGCCAAGCTGACCAAGACCTTCCCGTTGTCGGCTACCCGAAGCCAGCCGCTGGGCCCGGTCCGCACCATCGCCGTCACCGGCGGCAAGGGCGGCGTGGGCAAAACGAACGTTTCGGCCAATCTGGCCGTGGCGCTGGCAGACATGGGCAAACGCACGCTGCTGCTGGACGCCGACCTCGGCCTGGCCAACATCGACGTGATCCTGGGCCTGCAGCCGAAGGTGACCCTGGCCGACCTGGTCGCCGGGCGCTGCACGCTGGAAGAAGTAATCATGGAAGGCCCCGGTGGCGTGCTGGTGGTCCCGGCTGCCTCCGGCCGCCGCCACATGGCCGAACTGCAGCCGGCCGAACACGTCGGCCTGGTCAATGTGTTCTCCGAGCTCGAGCGCGAGCTGGACATCATGATCGTGGACACCGCCGCCGGCATCACCGATGGCGTGCTCACCTTCTGCCAGGCCGCGCAGGACACCGTGGTGGTGGTCTGCGACGAGCCGGCCTCGATCACCGATGCCTACGCCCTGATCAAGGTGCTCTCGCGCGAGCGCGGCGTGGACCGGATCCAGGTGGTGGCCAACATGGTCCGCGACCCGAACGAAGGCCGCGTGCTGTACGAGAAGCTATCCCGCGTGTGCGAGAAGTTCCTCGCCGATGTCTCGCTGAACTACCTGGGCTGCGTGCCGCAGGATGACTGGCTGCGCCTGTCGGTGCAGCGCCAGCAGCCGGTGGTGAAGGCCTACCCGTCGAGCCCGGCCGCCCTGGCGCTGACCGAGATCGCGCGCCGCACCGCCCGCTGGCAGGCCCCGACCGAGCCGCGTGGCGGGGTCGAGTTCTTCCTGGAACGCATCCTCAAGCAACGCGGGGTGACGGTATGAAGGGCGCAGCACAATACAAAGAGGTCCAGCGGACCGCGGCCAACGAGTGCATTGCCCAGCACTCGGACCTGGTCCGGCGGATCGCCCACCATCTGGCCGCGCGCCTGCCGGCGAGCGTGGAAGTGGACGACCTGATCCAGGCCGGCATGATGGGCCTGATCGAGGCCTCGCGCAGCTACGACGCCGACCAGGGCGCCTCGTTCGAGACCTACGCCTCGATCCGCATCCGCGGTTCGATGATCGACGAGATCCGCCGGGGCGACTGGGTGCCGCGCTCGGTCCACCGCCGTGCCCGGGATGCCGCCGCCACCATCCGTCGCCTCGAGCAGAGCACCGGCCGCGCCGCCAGCGCCACCGAAGTGGCGGCCGCGATGGAGATGCCGCTGCCGGATTACCTGCGGCTGATGGAAGACGCCTCGCGCGGCCAGGTGCTGAGCCTGGAATCGCGGATCGAAGACCAGGGCGAGCTGGACACCGTCGCCCAGGGCGGCCCAACCCCGCAGCAGGTGCTGGAACGCGGCGAGTTCGGGCGCGAGCTGGGCAACGCGATCGGCCTGCTGCCCGAGCGCGAACAGCTGGTCCTGTCGCTGTACTACGAGCAGGAACTGAACCTGAAAGAGATCGGCGCCGTACTGGGTGTGAGCGAATCGCGCGTGTGCCAGATCCATGGCCAGGCCGTGCTGCGCCTGCGGGGCCGGCTGAAGATCTTCGAGGCGGCAGACGCCGGCCTCGAGAACCATTGAAATCGAGGAAAGTGCTTTGAACAAGAACATGCGTATCCTGATCGTCGACGACTTCTCGACCATGCGTCGTATCGTCAAGAACCTGCTGGGCGATCTGGGCTTCACCAATACGGCCGAAGCCGAGGACGGGCATGCCGCGCTGGCGATGTTGCAGAGCCAGCCGTTCGATTTCGTGGTCACCGACTGGAACATGCCGGTGATGACCGGCATCGACCTGCTCAAGGCCGTGCGTGCCGATGCCAAGCTCAAGACCCTGCCGGTGCTGATGGTGACCGCCGAAGCCAAGCGCGAGCAGATCATCGAAGCGGCCCAGGCCGGCGTGAACGGCTACATCATCAAGCCCTTCACCGCACAGACCCTGGAAGAGAAGCTCGGCAAGATCTTCGAACGCCTGGCGGCGAGCGCCTGATGGAGACCCTGAGCGACAAATCCGCGCTGGTGCAGCGCCTGCAGGATGCCCTGGCCGCCCTGGAAAGTGGCGACGAAGCCGGCTGGCGCCGGGAAATCGACGCCCTCGCCGCGCTGCGCACGCAGCCGATGATGGCCGGCCTGAACCGCCTGGCCCGCGAACTCGGCCAGGCCCTGGGCGAGCTGCCCAGCCTGCCCAGCGAAGCCGGCGAACTGGATGACGCCTGCGCGCGCCTGGACCACGTGGTGGCGATGACCGAACAGGCCACCCACCGCACGCTGGACCTGGCCGAGGAATGTCGCTCGCTCACCGAACAGCTGCGCGCCAACGGGTTGACGCCCGACCAGGGCCAGCAGCTCGACCGCATCCGTCACAACCTCACCGAAATCGCGCTCACGCAGAGCTACCAGGACCTCACCGGCCAGATCATCCGCCGCGTGGTGGGGATCGTGCGCCGCGTGCATGAAGGCTTCGGTGCGCTCGGCCTGCCGCCGCAGGAAGACGAGAAGAAGCGCGACAACAACGGCCTGGCCGGCCCGGCCGTGAACGGCCTGGATCGCCATGCGGTGTCACAGAACGACGCCGACGACCTGCTCTCGGACCTGGGACTGTAACGATCATGAGTGCTGTTCCAGACGATATCGCTGCCGACTTCATCCTCGAGGCCCAGGAAATCCTGGACCGCCTCGGCGAACAGCTGGTGTCGCTGGAGCAGGCGCCCCAGGACGCCGACCAGCTCAACGCCGTGTTCCGCGGCTTCCACACGCTCAAGGGCGGTGCCGGCTTCCTCGGCATCCAGGCGATGGTCGAGCTGTGCCACGCGGCCGAGGAAACCCTCGGCATGGCGCGTTCGGGCCAGGCCACGCTGCAGGCGCACCACTTCGATGCGGCCCAGCAGTCGCTGGACTACCTGCAATCGATGCTGGATTCGGTCTCGGCCGGAACCGAGCCGGGCTATGCCCCGCCAGAATTGATCGCCCAGTTCGACGTCAACGGTCCGGCCACCCCGACGCCCGCGGCTGCCGCCAGCGCCGCCAGCGCCGGCAGCGGCGGTGGCGAGCTGATCACCGATGATGAGTTCGAAGCACTGCTCGACCAGCTGCATGGCGGCGCCGCGCCGACCGCGGTGGCCGTGTCGAAGAAGGACGACGGCCTGATTGGCGAAGACGAATTCGAAGCCCTGCTTGACCAGCTGCATGGCGGCGCCGTTCCCGGTGCCAAGGCCATTGCCGCTGCGCCCATGCCCGCCGCGACCCCGCGCGCCGTGGCCGCCCCGGCGGCGCCGAACGCCAAGCCGGCCCCGGCCAAACCGGTCGCCGAAGCCGAACACACCGTGCGCGTGGATACCAAGCGCCTGGATGCGATCGTCAACCTGATCGGCGAGCTGGTGCTCTCGCGCAACCGCCTCAAGACCCTGCGTGCGCGCCTGCACGATGAAGAACTGGACCGCGCGGTGTCCACGCTGGACATCGCCACCGCGCGCCTGCAGTCGGCGGTCATGCGTACCCGCATGCAGCCGGTCGGCAAGGTGTTCTCGCGCTTCCCCAAGGTGGCCCGCGATGTCGCGCGCTCGCTGAAGAAGGAAGTCGAGCTGGAACTGATCGGCGCCGAAACCGAGCTGGACCGCAACCTGGTCGAAGCACTGGCCGATCCGCTGGTGCATCTGGTCCGCAACGCGATCGACCACGGCGTGGAAATGCCGGAGCTGCGTGAAGCCCAGGGCAAGCCGCGCAGCGGCCATGTGCGCCTGTCGGCCCAGCAGGAAGGCGACTACGTCAGCATCGAGGTGCAGGACGATGGTGCCGGCATCGATCCCGAACGCCTGCGCCAGAAGGCGCGTGAGAAAGGCTTGATCGATCCGGAAGCGGCGGCTCGCCTGAGCAGCGAAGAATGCCTGCACCTGGTGTTCCTGCCCGGCTTTTCGACCAAACAGCAGGTCACCGACATCTCCGGCCGCGGCGTGGGCATGGACGTGGTCCAGTCGCGCATCCGCGAGCTGAGCGGCCAGATCCAGATCCAGTCCGAACTGGGCCGTGGCAGCCGCTTCATGATCCGCGTACCGCTCACCCTGGCGATCCTGCCGACCCTGCTGGTGCAGGCCGGCGAAGACGTCTACGCCCTGCCCCTGGCCCGCGTGATGGAGGTGCTGCATGCGCCCAACAGCTCGCTGGGCTGGTTCGATGGCCGCGCCGTGCTGGACCGCAAGTCGCACACGCTGGCCCTGGTCGATCTGCGCCACTGGCTGGATGTGGAGCCGATGCCCTCCTCGCTGCTGACCATCGTGGTGCTGCAGGCCGGCGAAGCCCGCTTCGGCCTGGTGGTCGACCAGGTGCGCGGCCGCGAGGAAGTGGTGATCAAACCCCTGCCCAAGGCGCTGCGTGGCCTGCGCGGCTATGCCGGTGCCACCCTGATCGGCGATGGCCGGATGGCGCTGATCCTGGACGTGGATGGACTGCGCACCCACCACGATTGACGCGTGAAAGTGTGACCGCCGCATCACTGGATTCCTTCGGCGTCTCAAGTCCCATTCATACAAGCCGATAACGGACCCATGGACAGACTCAGCCTCATTGGACTATTCCTCGCGTTGGCCTCGCTGGTCGGCGGCAGCATCCTCAAGGGAGCCGGTCTGGCGTCGCTGTGGTCGCCGGCCGCCTTCGTGATCGTCATCGTCGGCACCATCGCCGCGATCCTGCTGCACACCTCGCCGGCAGTCTTCAAGCATGCGTTCAAGATCGTGCGCTGGGTGATCCGGCCGCCGAGCAGTGACCGTCGCCAGTTGATCCAGCAGATCGTGGAATGGAGCAACATCGCCCGCCGCCAGGGCCTGCTCGGCCTGGAAGCGCAGGTGGATGCGCAGGACGATCCGTTCCTGCGCAAAGGCCTGCAACTGCTGGTGGACGGCGTGGAGCCGGAGACCATCCGGCACATGATGGAAATTGAACTGAGCAGCCAGGAAAGCCAGGACCTGGCCGCCTCCAAGGTGTTCGAGGGCATGGGCATCTACGCCCCGACCCTGGGCATCATCGGCGCCGTGCTCGGCCTGATCGCGGTGATGAAGAACCTGGCCGACCCGAGCAAGCTCGGGCATGGCATCGCCGCGGCGTTCACCGCCACCATCTACGGCATCGCCTCGGCCAACCTGCTGTTCCTGCCGGTCTCGGCCAAGCTCAAGAGCGTGATCCATCACAACAGCCGCGACCGCGAGATGATCATCGAAGGGCTGATCTCCATCGCCCAGGGCGAGAACCCGCGCAACATCGAAACCAACCTGTCCGGGTTCCTGCACTGACATGGCCCGCCGCAGGCACCACGAAGAGCACGCCAACCATGAGGCCTGGGCGATCCCCTATGCCGACCTCATGACGCTGCTGCTCGCCTTCTTCGTGGTGATGTACGCCATCTCCTCGCTCAACGAAGGCAAGTACCGGATCATGGCCGACGCGTTGACCACCGCCTTCGGTGGCGCGCCGCGCACGATCAACCCGGTGCAGGTCGGCAACCAGCAGGTCCAGGGCGGTGGCTGGGACAGCCCGTCGGTGATCAAGGCCGGAAACCGGATCGGCCCCTCCGCACCAGCACCGAGCAACGACCCGACCCTGCTGCCGGCGATGGCCTCGCAGATGCGCATGCCGGTCTCGATACGCAACCAGGAACAGCTGCAGCGTGCCGAGCGCCAGCTCAACGGCATCGCCGACAAGCTCACCGCCACCCTGGCACCGCTGATCGAACGCGGCATGATCACCGTGCGCCGCACCGAGCTGTGGATCGAGGTGGAGATCAACAGCGACATCCTGTTCCCGACCGGCTCGGCCACGCTGGATGTTCACGCGCGCGACACCCTCTCCAAGCTGGCCGAAGTGCTGCGTGACGCGCCCAACGGCGTACGCGTGGAAGGCCATACCGACAACATCCCGATCGCCACCTCGCTGTTCCCCTCCAACTGGGAGCTCTCGGCCGGACGCGCGGCCAGCGTGGTGCACCTGTTCGCCGACCAGGGCCTGCAGCCGGCACGCCTGGCGATGGTCGGCTACGGCCAGTTCCGCCCGCGCGAAGACAATGCCAGCGCCGAAGGCCGCAACCGCAACCGGCGGGTGATGGTGATCATCCTGGCCGACACGGCGCAGAGCATCGACCCGATCACCGACCGCCTCAGCGCCGACGCCGACGCCACTGATGCCGCCAAGGCGCCCAGCGCCGGCAACCCCGTTACCCCCGTTACCCCCATCGCACCGGTGCAGTTGCCACCGGTGCCGGCCGGCAGCCGCGTTGGCGCCGCCGTTCCGCCCGCAATGAAGGAGTGAACCGCATGCGTATCTGGGCTGTTGCCAATCAGAAAGGCGGCGTGGGCAAGACCACCACGACGCTCGCACTCGGCCGCGGCCTGGCCACGCAGGGCCACCGCGTGCTGTTGATCGATCTGGATCCGCATTCCTCGCTGACCCGCGCCTTCGGCGTGCCGTTGGATCCGCCGCCGCAGGGTGTGCTGGAGCTGTTCGCCACGCCGCCGGCCGAGCTGCCCACCCTCGCCCGCCACAGCGACATCCCGGGCCTGGACTATGTCTGCGCACAGGCGGCACTGGCCACGCTGGAACGGCGCAGCGCCAACCAGCCGGGCCTCGGCCTGGCCCTGCAGAACGCGCTCGGCCGTCACCAGGGCCAGCACGACTACATCCTGCTGGACTGCGCGCCCACGTTGGGCCTGTTGATGATCAACGCACTGGCCGCGGCCGACCGCCTGATCATCCCGACCCAGGCCGAGCCACTCGCCCTGCATGGCCTGGATGGCATGGTCCGCACCGGCGAGATGGTCGAGCGCTCGCGCCGCCGCGCGCTGCCGATGTCGATCCTGCCGACCCTGTTCGACCGCCGCACCCGCGCCGGCAACGAGACCGTCAAACTGATGCAGGACAAGCATGGCCATCGCGTCTGGGAAGACGCGATTCCGGTCGATACCCGCATCTGCAATGCCGCCAGCCTGACCGTGCCGCCGCAATCGGAGGATTACCCCGGCCGTGGCCTGGCCGCGTATCGCCGCGCGCTGGAATGGATCCTGGCCGACGATGCACAGCAGATGGAGCGCGCGGCATGAACACCGCCGGCGTGCTCGACGATTACCTGGAGCAGCTGCTTGGCGACGCGATGCCGCCGCCGGCAGCGTCACCGGTGGCCGTCGCGACGGCCGACACCGTCGAAGCGACCGGCGGCCTCGACGCCGCGCCTGCGACTGTCGAAACGGCCAGCGCCGACGCGGCGCCGGCGACCGACGAACAGACCGCCGCTGGTACAGCGCCGGCGGCAGACGACCCGGTTGTCCCGCCAGGCTTCCGTGACCTGCTCGATGAGCTTCGCGACGATCCGCTGCTGAGCGGCGCCATGACGCTGCCCACCGCGGGCGCTGCACTGGACGCCGAGGCAGCTTCGGCTGCCATCAGCGCGCCTGCACCGGGATTCGACGACCTGCTCGACGAACTGCGCAACGATCCGCTGCTCAGCGGCGCGATGCCCGCGCCCGCCGAAGAAGCGCGCCCCAGCTGGAACGACCTGCCGCCCGAGGTTGTCTACGAAACCGATCCCATGCCCGCAGGCGCCAGCACGCCAGCCGAATTGCCCGAGCCTGTCGCGCCACCCGCCGCCGCGCCAGCGGCCCGCGCGCCGATTGCCCGGCAGATGTCCTCGATGCCGCCCATGCCGGCAGCGACCAGCGCCCGTGCCGGCACGCCCTCATTGGCACAGAGCCGGCCCGGCAGCTGGGAAGAGCTGCAGCGCCAGGCACGCGACCCGGCCTCCAGCCCGCGCGAGAACCGCCGTGCCAGCGAGCGCACCTCGCGCTGGCTGCGTCTGCGTTGCGGTGCCCAGGCCTACGCGCTTGAACTGCTCAAGGTCCAGGAAGTGGTCCTGCCCGTGCCGCTGCTGCCCCTGCGCGGCACCTCCCCGGCGATGCTGGGCATCATGAACCTGCGTGGCCAGGTCGTGCCGGTAATGGACCTGGGCCTCCACCTGGGCAGCAGTGCGGCCGGCAATGACGCCAACACCCGCATCGTGGTGCTGGAGGAGAACGGCGAGACCATGGGCCTGCGCGTATCGGCCGTGGAGGATGTCGCCAATCTCACCGATTCCCAGATCGAGCCCCCCGATACCGCCCGCATCTGCCAGATCTCCAACGACCTGTTCCGTGGCGTGGCCCGGTGCGGCGCCCAGCCGATGATCCTGCTGGACGCGACCCAGTTGCTGAACTGACCGGCACCCACGCGATCGCCCACGCCGCCCCTAAAGCTTTGTGGGTTCGGGCCGTTATCTCTCTCGGAACCGTTTGTCCGGAGCAATGATGAGCACTGTGGCCCTGGGTGATGATCTCGGTATCGAGACCAGCACCGAGCTGAAAACACGTTTGGCCCCCCTGGTGGATCAGGCCGGCGATCTGACGCTGGATGCCAGCCAGATCGGCCGTATCCATACCGCCTCGGTGCAGGTGCTGTGCGCATTCGTCGAGGCCCGCCGCAAGGCCGGGCATCCCACCGGATTCCACGGTTGCACCGCAACCTTCCGTGATGCCGCGCGACTGCTCGGCGTCACCCAGGCCCTCGGCCTGGATGCACCCCATGACAACCTGAAATCTGTGGAGAACGCTGCATGAGCGCACGTATCTTGGTGGTGGACGATTCGGCGTCGATGCGCCAGATGGTCTCTTTCGCCCTCACCTCGGCCGGCTTTTCCGTCGAGGAAGCCGAAGACGGCGCGGTCGCCCTCGGGCGTGCCAAGGGCCAACGCTTCAACGCGGTGGTCACCGACGTCAACATGCCCAACATGGATGGCATCTCGCTGATCCGTGAGCTGCGCCAGCTGGCCGAATACAAGTTCACGCCGATGCTGATGCTGACCACCGAATCGGCTGCGGACAAGAAGTCCGAAGGCAAAGCCGCCGGTGCCACCGGTTGGCTGGTCAAGCCGTTCAATCCGGAACAGCTGGTGGCCACCGTCCAGAAAGTCCTGGGCTGATCCCGCTTCACCTTTCCCTCCCCTCGCAACCGGACACCCCGCACCATGAGCATGGATCTGCAACGTTTCCACGCCACCTTCTTCGAAGAAAGCCGCGAGGGGCTGGATGCGATGGAAGCTGGCCTGCTGGCGCTCGAATCGGGCCAGCAGGACCCGGAGATCATCAACTCGGTGTTCCGCGCCGCGCACTCGATCAAGGGCGGCGCCGGCACGTTCGGCTTCGATGCGATCGCCGCCCTGACCCACGTGCTGGAAACGCTGCTGGACGAACTGCGCGCCGGCAAGCGCGCGCTGGAGCCGGCCGCGGTGGACGCGATGCTGGCCTCGGTGGACGTGCTGCGCGCCCTGCTGCGTGAAGCCGAGCACGGCCAGGCGGCAGACCCGCAGGCGGTTGCCGAGGTCAAGGCGCGCCTGGAAGCGGTGCTCTCCGGGCAGGCCGCCGCCGTGGCGCCGGTCGCCGCCGCCAAGGTCGATGACACGCCCGAGGCGTGGCAGATCGGCTTCGTGCCGGCACCGTCGCTGTTCATGAGCGGCAACGACCCGCTGCGCATCATCCGCGAGCTTGAACACCTGGGCTCGCTGCAGGTTGCCGCGCGCCTGGACCGCCTGCCCGGCTTCGACCAGCTCGATCCGCTCGAAGCGCACCTGGCCTGGGACCTGGGGCTGGTCGGCAAGGTGCCGCGCAGCAAGATCGAAGATACCTTTGCCTGGGTCGTGGACGACTGCGAACTGGACATCCGTCCGGCCGCGCCGCCGAGCCTGGCCACCAGCGCGCCGGCCGAGGCCAAGCCTGCCGTCGCCCCCGCCATCGCTCCCGCCGCACCGGCCGCAGCAGCACCGGCCACCGCCGCACACGAAGCTGAAACCTCGATCCGCGTCAGCGTGGACAAGGTCGATGCGCTGATCAACCTGGTCGGCGAACTGGTCATCACCCAGGCCATGCTCAAGCAGGTCTCGCACGCACTGGATCCGGCACAGGCCGAGCAGTTGCTGACCGGGCTGGACCTGCTGGAACGCAATACCCGCGATCTGCAGGAAGCGGTCATCGGCGTGCGCATGCTGCCGGTGGATGCGGTGTTCCGCCGTTTCCCGCGCCTGGTCCGCGATCTCTCTTCGCGCCTGGGCAAGCACGTGCGCCTGCGCACCATCGGCGAGGGCACCGAGCTGGACAAGGGCCTGATCGAAAAGATCGCCGACCCGCTGGTGCACCTGGTCCGCAACTCGATCGATCACGGCCTGGAAATGCCGGACGTGCGTCGCGAGGCGGGCAAGGACGAAACCGGCACGATCACGCTGGCCGCCTCGCACCAGGGTGGGCACATCGTGATCGAAGTCAGCGACGACGGCCGCGGCCTGAACCGCGACAAGATCCTGTCCAAGGCGCTCGAGCGTGGCCTGAGCGTGCCGGACAACCCCACCGACGCGCAGGTGTGGGACCTGATCTTCCAGCCGGGCTTCTCCACCGCCGATGCCGTCACGGATCTATCGGGGCGTGGCGTCGGCATGGACGTGGTCCGCCGCAACATCCAGGCACTGGGCGGTGAGGTGCAGCTGGAAAGCCAGGCCGGCAACGGCACCCGCGTGCTGATCCGCCTGCCGCTGACGCTGGCGATCCTGGATGGCATGACCGTCTCGGTGGCCGGCGAAACCCTGATCCTGCCGTTGGCCTACGTCCTCGAAGCCCTGCAGCCGCAGGCCGACGATGTGCGCACCATGGCGGGCGAAGGCCGCGTGCTGCGCGTCCGCGGCGAGTACCTGCCGATCCTCTCGCTCAGCGAGTACTACGGCTACGGTGGGCGCGCGCTGGACGATCCGCTGGTGGTCGTCGTCGAGGGCGATGGCCAGAAGATCGCGCTGGAAGTGGACGAACTGGTCGGCCAGCAGCAGGTGGTAGTCAAGAACATCGAGAACAACTACCGGCGGATCAGCGGCGTGTCCGGTGCAACCATCCTGGGCGATGGCCGGGTCGCGTTGATCGTGGACATCGGCGGCCTCGTGCGTTCGCTCAAGGTGCCGCAGGCCGCGTAACGCCGCTGCCATCGGGTTGGTCCCGACGCCGCCGCTCCCCCGGGAGCGGCGGCGTTCGTTCGTGGGCGCGCGGTCCCATGCGCATGGGCCGGAAAGTGTGAACTTCATCGAGCGCCTCGCCCTCGTGGTTGTCCTGCCAACCGTTCGCCACGGTATGGCCCATCCGCCCGCAACCCTTGCAACAGCAACCATCGGCGGCCGATGAACCGCAGCTGGGCTCGTGAAAAAAATGTGACGCCGCACTATCAAGTTGCAACGGATCGACGCCGCTATCCGAAGTAGCGACCACGGCAACCGGCTCGCGCCTGCGCTCCACCCTCTCCCACCCCGCTGATTCCGCCCAGCACCCCACGGCTGTGCGCCACTGCCCTGCCCGGAGTTTCAACCATGAAGTGGTTCCACGACCTGCCCATCGCCCGCAAGCTGGCGGTAGGGTTCACCCTCACCACGTTGATGACGCTGGCCCTGGGCAGCTTCGCCCTGGTCCGCCTGGGCGAGGCCAACGCACAGCTGCGCGCGATGAGCACCAACGACATTCCCTCGGTGCAGCACCTGGGCGAAGTGCGCGCGCAGCTCGGCGAGTTCCGCACCTACGAAATGGCGCAGCTGACCGTGCTCGACAAACCCGAGTCGGTTGCCGACTACGACAAGCGCATGGCCGACACCGGCAAGGTCGTCAATGCCGAGCTGGCCGCATATGCCGCACTGCCGGCCGGCGACAAGGAACGCCAGTTGTATGACGTGGTCGCCGCGCGCACCGCCGATTACTTCAAGGCCAACGGCCTGATCAAGGAAGCCATCGCCGCCGGCGACGGCGTCACCGCCCAGCAGATTTCCGATGAGCAGTCCCGCCCGGCACGCCGCGCCCTGTTCGCCGCGCTCAAGGAGCTGGGGGAGTTCAGCAACGGGGTGATGGCCAGCCGCATCGAGACGGCCAACGCCACCCACCAGAACAGCGTCTACGCGATCATCGGCGGCATCGTGCTGCTGTCGCTGCTGGCCGCCGTGATGGGCGTGGTCATCTCGCGCGCCATCACCCGCCCGCTGGGCCAGGCCGTGCACGCCATCCAGTCGGTCGCCCGTGGTGACCTGTCGGTCAACATCCAGGCCACGAGCAGGGATGAAGCGGGCAAGATGCTGGCCGCCACCCGCGACATGACCGTGATGCTGCGCCGCTTCTCCGAGCAGACCCAGCAGATGGTCGACATGCACGCCGGCCCGGACATCAGCCACCGCATCCCGGAGGATTTCCCCGGCGTGTACGGCCAGCTGGCCGTCGGCATCAATACGGTGATCTTCGAGCACCTGGATGCGATCAAGGACGCGATCAACGTCCTCAACCAGTACGCCGCCGGCGACCTTTCGCCCGATGCCCGCCGCCTGCCCGGCAGCCGCGCGATCCTGCACGAATCGATGGATGCGGCCAAAGCCAGCCTGCTGGCGATCAATACCCAGATCCAGGCGCTCGCCCAGGCGGCCGCGGCCGGTGACTTCACCCAGCGTGGCGATGCGACGCGCTTCGACCACGACTTCCGGGTCATGATCGAGCACCTCAACACCATGATGCAGGTCGCCGATGGCAACCTGTCCCAGCTGTCGCACCTGCTGCAGTCGATCGCCAACGGCGACCTGACCGCCCGCATGCAGGGTGAGTTCCGCGGGGTGTTCGCCTCGATGCGCGACGATGCCAACACCACGGTCGCCCAGCTGACCCGGATCGTCGGCCGCATCCAGCAGGCCTCTTCCAGCATCAGCACCGCAGCTGGCGAGATCGCCTCGGGCAACAACGACCTGTCGCGCCGTACCGAGCAGCAGGCCGCCAACCTGGAAGAAACCGCCGCGTCGATGGAGGAACTGACCTCCACCGTGCGCCAGAATGCCGAACACGCCCGTCAGGCGAACCAGCTTGCGATCGGCGCGCATTCGGTCGCCTCGCAGGGCGGTGACGTGGTAGGCCGCGTGGTCAGCACCATGCACGAGATCGACGCCTCCTCGCGCCGCATCGCCGACATCATCACCGTGATCGACGGGATCGCCTTCCAGACCAACATCCTGGCATTGAACGCCGCGGTGGAAGCGGCCCGTGCTGGCGAGCAGGGCCGTGGTTTCGCCGTGGTCGCCTCGGAAGTGCGCACCCTGGCCCAGCGTTCGGCCGGTGCGGCCAAGGAGATCAAGGGCCTGATCGACGAATCGGTCGGCAAGGTTGCCGAAGGCTCGCAGCTGGTCAACCAGGCCGGCGCGACCATGGGCGAAATCGTGGCCTCGGTGCAGCGCGTGACCGACATCATGGCCGAGATTTCCGCGGCCTCGCAGGAACAGTCGGCCGGCATCGAGCAGGTCAACCAGACCGTCGTGCAGATGGATGAGACGACCCAGCAGAACGCCGCGCTGGTGGAAGAAGCCACTGCCGCCGCCCGTGCCATGGAAGAACAGGCCGGTCACCTGACCGACGCTGTCGCACTGTTCCAGCTGGACAGCCACGGGCACACGGCACCGGCCACCGTGGTCCATGCACCGGCCGCGCCACGAGCCGTCGCAGCGGCCAAGCCGCGCAGCGTCGTTGCCGCACCGCGCCGGGTCAGCCCCCGCGAACCGGCCCTGGCCAACGACACCGAGTGGCAGGAGTTCTGATCGCGCCTGCCACGTGATCACGCGCCCTTCGACACCCCGCTCCGGCGGGGTGTCGTCGTTTCGGCAGGGCCATCGCGCACCGCCGCGCTGCAATTGCCCCTACATAAATGTGAACTACTGCCGATAAACGGACAGAGCCCCGGCATCTACGCCTGCCGGCACCCGCCCAACCCAGCAGATTCCATGTCCGAAGGCAGCCTCGACGCACACGACCGCCCCCATGGCATCCACGACGATGCCATGGATGACAGGTACCTGGTCCGCAACCCCCGCCAGATCCGGCAGTTGCTGCAGGCGCTGATCGACCAGCGTTCGTTGATCAACGCCCATCTCGGCGGCCGTGACCAGTCCTTCCCCACGGCCGTCCTGGAACTGGACGCGGACGACGACTGGCTGCTGCTCGACGGCAGCCCGTCCGAGCCCTCCAACCGCGCCGCCGAAGACGCCGGCCACCTGCTCTGCTTCGCCCAGCTGGACCGGGTGATGGTCCGCTTCCGCCTGGACGGGCTGGAGCGCGTGCGCAACGAAGGCCATGTCGCCTTCCGCGTGCCGTTCCCCCAGGAACTGGTGCACCTGCAACGCCGCGAACTGTACCGGCTGGAAACGCCGATCACCGATTCCCCGCACCTGCAGTTCCCGGTCAACGAAGACCGCAGCGAAGCGCTCCAGCTGCGCGTGGTCGACATCAGCGGCGGTGGCCTGGCCGTCACGGTGCCGGTGGACTGCAACGTGTTCTCCCTGCAGAAACGCTACGCCGCCCGGCTCGACCTCCCCGACGGCAGCCCGCTGCACGTCTCGCTGATCGTCTGCAACCAGTTGGCGCTCAAACTGCCCAACGGGGCGGAGATGAAGCGGATCGGCATGCGCTTCGACGACCTCCCGCGCGGCGGCGACAGCGCGATCCAGCGCTACATCTTCCGTATCGACCGGCAGCGGAGTGCGCGGAAGAACGGGGAGAGTTGATCGCTGCTTCAACGGCATGGCGTCGCCGCATCCCTGCGGCTGATGGTCCCGGCTGAAGTCAGGGTTTGGGTGGGTGGGAGCTAAAGTCGCCCCCGGGCAGGCCGATATCCAGCGTGACCCCCGGTTTTTCGACCGCCACGCCCGACCCAGGACCCCTCGATGAACGACAAGAACAGCAACGCCGCCAGCGACGGCGGCGAGTACCTCAGCTTCACCCTCGGCGCCGAGCACTACGGCGTGGACATCCTCAAAGTCCAGGAAATCCGCGGCTACGACTCCGTCACCCGCGTGCCCGATGCTCCGGATTACATCAAAGGCGTCATCAATCTGCGCGGCACCATCGTCCCCGTCATCGACCTGCGCCTCAAACTGCGCCTGGAAAATGCCACCTACGATGCCTTCACCGTGATGATCGTCCTCAACGTCGAAGACCGCGTCGTCGGCATCGTCGTGGACAGCGTCTCCGACGTCATCCCGCTCGCCGCCGACCAGATCCGCCCGACCCCCGAATTCGGCGCCGCCGTCGATACCCGCTTCATCTCCGGCATCGGCACCCAGGACGACCGCATGCTGATCCTGCTGGATATCGAAACCCTGCTCGACAGCGCCGACATGGGCCAGGCAGCGGTCATCGACGACGTCGCCGCCTGAGACATCCGTCACAGAAAAACGGCAGTCACGCCGCTGCCGCCGTCTGCAACGGCCACCGTCGAAAAAATTGCTTCAGTTCCCCCCTGACCGGCCGATAGCTGGTTTCAGAACCCGGCTGCACTGGATCGCCCATGGCCGGGCCACCTTGCCCATATCCCCGGAGAATTTTCCCGATGAAGTCCCTGCTTGCCCTGTTCTCGGTCGCCGTGATCGCCTCTTCCGCCTCCACTGCATTCGCCCAGTCCGGTGAAATGATTCCGCCGGAACTGGCACCGCGCTCGGTCGGCAAGGACGGCATGGTCTGCGGCAAGGTCGAAAAGGCCCGCTACGCCGAAGGCTCCGAAGGCCAGCCGACCTTCCTGTACATGGGCGGCGCGTTCCCGCGCCACACCTTCTCGGCCCGCATCGCCGGCGCCAACCGCGACAAGTTCAGCTTCCCGCTGGAATCGCTGGAAGGCAAGACCGTCTGCGTGATCGGCAAGATCGCCCGCGATGCCTCGCGTGCTGAAATCGAAGTCAGCTCGCCGGCCGGCCTGAAGCTGGCCAACATCAAGTAACTGCCCGTTCGCCCTGCCACGCCGGCCCTGGCCGGCGTGGTCGCTGCAACCGGCCCCGACGGCCGGACGCGTTTGCCACTGGAGACCGCACCTGCCATGCCGTGGATCAACAACCTCAAACTGATGCCCAAGTTGATGCTGACTTTCGGCGTCCTCCTGCTGGTGATGCTGCTGCAGGGCATCGTGGCCTATCGTGGCCTGCACTCACTCAACAACGTCACCACCGAACTGGCCGGCCCCCGGATGGACAGCATCCGCACCGCCGGTGAGCTGCGTGGCATGGTCGGCGAGTACCGCAACTCCGCCTACCAGGGCCTCATCCGCGCCAGCGATGACGTCAAGGCCGAAGCCAAGGCCCGCGCCGCGGAGCTTCGCACCCAGATCGACGCCTCGATCAAGAAATACCCCGCGCTGATCGACAATCCCCAGCAGAAGAAGCTGTTTGACACCTTCGCCAAGGATTGGACCGATTCGCTGGCGTCCTACGACGCCGTTACCGAAATGCTCGAGCTGGACCTGCCCGACGATGCCGTGGACACCTTCGTCGGCGAAACCCGCGCCAAGCATCGCAAGGCCTCGGCGGCGCTCGAAGCGCTGATTGCTGAAGACAACCGTCTCGCACGCGCCTCCCGCGAGGAAGCCGAATCCACCTACGCCGCCTCGGCCACGCTGACCGTCATCACCCTGCTGGGCGGCGCCGCCCTGGGCCTGGTGCTGGTGTATCTGTTTGCCCGTTCGCTGGTGGGCAGCATGCGCGGCGCCGTCTCGGTCGCCAACGATGTCGCCAGCGGCAAGCTGGACGGCCATATCGACGTCAGCCGCAAGGATGAAGTCGGCGATCTGCTGCAGGCCATGCAGCGCATGCAGCGCGACCTGCGCGAGCGCACCGAAACCGACCAGGCCATCGCCCGCGAGAACCTGCGCATCCGCACCGCGCTGGATTACAGCTCCACCGGCGTCTACCTGACCGATGCCCACCACACCATCGTCTACAGCAACCGCGCCCTGCAGCAGACCCTGAGCCAGTACGAAGCCGACATCCGCAAGGACCTGCCGGACTTCGACGCCGCCGCTTCGCTGATCGGCAAGTCGGCCGCGACGCTGGAACATGGCAGCGAAATCGATCCCCGCACGCTGGCACAGCTGCAGCAGCACGGCGTCAGCCGCCGCCCGATGCAGTTCGGCCAGGCCCAGTTCGCCCAGGTGATCTCCTCCATCGCCAACGAGCAGGGCGAGACCGTCGGCCACGTCATCGAATGGCGCGACCGTACCCCCGAAGCCCTGGTGGAAGCCGAAGTTGCCCGCGTGATCGCCCAGGCAGCGGCCGGCGACCTCTCCGGCCGCATCGACAGCGACGGCAAGGAAGGCTTCTTCCTGCAACTGGCCCAGCAGCTCAACGGTCTGCTGGATGCCAACTCGGCCAGTATCGAACAGGTCTCCAACCTGCTCGCCTCGCTCTCGCAGGGCGACCTGACGGTGCGCATGCACGGCGACTTCCAGGGCGTGTTCGCCCGGATGCGCGACGACGCCAACGCCACTGCCGAACAGCTCAGCGGCATCGTCACCCGGATCAAGCACTCCAGCCAGCAGATCAACTCGGCCGCCAGCGAGATCGCCACCGGCAACAGCGACCTGTCGCGCCGCACCGAGCAGCAGGCCGCCAACCTGGAAGAAACCGCCGCATCGATGGAGGAGCTGACCTCCACCGTGCGCCAGAACGCCGAGCACGCCCGCCAGGCCAACCAGCTCGCCATCGGCGCACACAGCGTCGCCTCCCAGGGCGGTGATGTGGTCGGCCAGGTGGTGACCACCATGAGTGCGATCCAGACCTCGTCCAAGAAGATCGCCGAGATCATCTCGGTCATTGATGGCATCGCCTTCCAGACCAACATTCTGGCGCTGAATGCCGCGGTGGAAGCGGCACGTGCCGGCGAGCAGGGGCGTGGTTTTGCGGTCGTCGCCTCGGAAGTGCGCACCCTGGCCCAGCGTTCGGCCGGCGCGGCCAAGGAGATCAAGGGCCTGATCGACGACTCCGTCGGCAAGGTCAACGATGGCTCGGCGCTGGTGCAGAAGGCCGGCGCCACCATGGGCGAAATCGTCGCCTCGGTGCAGCGCGTGACCGACATCATGGCCGAGATTTCCGCGGCCTCGCAGGAACAGTCGGCCGGCATCGAGCAGGTCAACCAGACCGTCGTGCAGATGGATGAGACCACCCAGCAGAACGCCGCGCTGGTGGAAGAAGCCACCGCCGCTGCCCGCGCCATGGAAGAACAGGCCGGCCACCTGACCGACGCGGTGTCCATCTTCAAGCTCGACGAGCAGGAGATCGCCCCGGCGCCGGTCGTGGCCGCACCGCCGCGCGCCGTGCGTGCGCCGCTGGCGCAGGCCGCGGTACGTCGCCCGGCCTCGCGCCCGGTGGCCACCGAACTGGCCGACGGCGACTGGCAGGAGTTCTAAGCCCCGCCACGCGCCACGCGGAAGGGCCCCGATGCATGTGCATCGGGGCCCTTTTTTCTGCGCGTTCCACTGCGGCGCCGCCCGCAACCTGAATACGCTCAGTCGAGCGGACTCAATCGTGGCGACCTGCGGCCGATAACAGCATTGCCGCGACATGTCTGTCGATCAAAGACCCCTGCCCATGAATCTACTCAGCCGCTGGAACCAGTCCTTCTCCAACCTGTCCGTCAGGCGCAAGCTCAACCTGCTGACCGCACTGATCGCCGTCGGCGTGATCGCGCTGGCGATCATTGCTGCCCGCATGCAGTACCTGGACCTTGCCGAAACCCGCAAGGAAGCGCTGAAGACGCAGGTCGAACTCAGCTACGGCATCCTGGCGCACTACACCCGACTGGCCAGTTCCGGCGAGCTGACCGAAGAGGCCGCCAAGGCAGCGGCGTTGCAGGCGCTGGACGTGATGCGTGCCGACAATGACAGCGCGTACTACAACGTGCTCGGCACCGACTACACCCTGTTGATGCACCCCTTCGCGCGTGACCGCGTGGGCAAGGTGCAGAAGGACTACACCTCCAAGGACGGCGTGCCGATCTATCTGCAGCAGGTCGACATGGCCAGGACCGGCGGCGGCTACACGTATTACAAGACCACCAAGCCCGGCAATGACGCCCTGATCGAGAAGGTCACCTACGCCGGCATGTACGCCCCGTGGCAGTGGGTCATCACCAGCGGCGTGTACATGGATGACGTGCAGTCCGACGCATTGGCCTTCACGGCCGTGATGACCGCCAGTGGCGGCGCCGTGGTGCTGATCGTGCTGGGGCTGAGCTGGCTGATCGGCAATCGCATCACCCTGCCCCTGCGCCAGGCCACGCACGTGGCCGAAAGCATCGCCCGCGGCAAGCTGGACAGCCGCATCGGCGAGCAGGCGCACGACGAGCCCGGCCGCCTGCTGGAAAGCATGGCGCGCATGCAGGAACAGCTGCACGCGGTGATCAGCGGCCAGCGCGAGATGGCCCGCCGCCACGATGCCGGCAGCACCGGCTACCGCATGGACGAAACCGCCTTCCCCGGTGAGTACGGGCTGATGGTGCATGAAACCAATACCCTGGTCGGCGCACACGTGCAGACCATGGATGCGGTGCTGGCGGTCGTGCAACGCTACGCGCAGGGCGACCTCAGCGCGGACATCGCGCGCTACCCCGGTGAGAAGGCCGCCATCACCGCCACCGTGGATGCGGTCAAGCAGAACCTGGGCAACATCAACGGCGAGATCCAGCGCCTGGCCGCAGCAGCCGCCGCCGGCGATTTCAGCCAGCGTGGCGACACCGCCCGCTTCGATCACGATTTCCGCCGGATGATCGGCCACCTCAACGCGATGATGCAGGTCAGCGATGACAACCTGGGCAAGCTCTCCCAGTTGCTCTCGTCGATCGCCGAGGGTGATCTGACCGCGCGCATGCACGGCGACTTCCAGGGTGTGTTCGCCACCATGCGCGACGATGCCAACGCCACTGTCGCGCAGCTGACCCAGATCGTCGGCCAGATCCAGGAGGCCGCCGGCAGCATCAACCTCGCCGCCGGCGAAATCGCCACCGGCAACAGCGATCTCTCGCGCCGTACCGAGCAGCAGGCCGCCAACCTGGAAGAGACCGCGGCCTCGATGGAGGAACTCACCTCCACCGTGCGCCAGAACGCCGAGCACGCGCGCCAGGCCAACCAGCTGGCGATCGGCGCCCACACCGTGGCCACCCAGGGCGGCCATGTCGTCGGCGAAGTGGTCACCACCATGGCCGCGATCCAGACCTCCTCGAAGAAGATCGCCGAGATCATCTCGGTCATCGACGGCATCGCCTTCCAGACCAACATCCTGGCGCTGAACGCCGCGGTGGAAGCGGCACGTGCCGGGGAACAGGGACGTGGTTTTGCCGTGGTCGCCTCCGAAGTGCGCACCCTGGCCCAGCGCTCGGCGGGTGCGGCCAAGGAGATCAAGGGCCTGATCGACGACTCGGTCGGCAAGGTCGCCGAAGGCTCGCAGCTGGTCAACCAGGCCGGCGCGACCATGGGCGAGATCGTTGCCTCGGTGCAGCGCGTGACCGACATCATGGCCGAGATCTCGGCGGCCTCGCAGGAGCAGTCCGCCGGCATCGACCAGGTCAACCAGACCGTGGTGCAGATGGACGAGACCACCCAGCAGAACGCCGCCCTGGTGGAAGAAGCCACGGCTGCCGCCCGCGCGATGGAAGAACAGGCCACCCAGCTGGCCGATGCCGTGGCCATCTTCCGCCTGGACAACCAGGTCGCGCAGGCCGTCAGCGCGGTCACCGCCCGCGCGATTGCCGGGATGCCGCCGGTGCGTCCCGCCAGCCGCCCAACGCCGGCGGCCCCGCGTGCCGCCACGCCGATGCGTCCCGCGCGCAGCACGCCGGCCGATGACGGCAACTGGCAAGAGTTCTGAGTGCCCGCGGCGATCACCCGGTCGCCGCATCCCCTTCCCCTGCGAGTCCGCCCGTGTCCACGCCCCCCGCCAACGCCGCTTCACCGAACGCTCGCGAATTCGAGTTTGCCGACCGCGACTTCCGCCGCGTCTGCGAACTGATCTACCAGCGGGTCGGCATTTCGCTGGCGCCGGCCAAGCGCGACATGGTCTACGGCCGATTGTCGCGCCGGCTGCGGGCGCTGGGCATGCGCAGTTTCAGCGAGTACCTGGACCAGCTTGAAGCCCACGGCGGCGACGAATGGCAGGCGTTCACCAATGCGCTCACCACCAACCTGACCGCCTTCTTCCGCGAGCCGCACCACTTCGAGAAGCTGGCCGAGGAACTGCGCCTGCGCGCCGGCCAGGGCACGCTGCAGCTGTGGTCGTGCGCGGCCTCCACCGGTGAGGAGCCCTACTCGATGGCGATCACCGCCTGCGAGACGTTCGGCACGCTCAAGCCGCCGGTGCGCATCCTGGCCACCGACGTGGACACCCAGGTGCTGGCCACCGCCAGCCGCGGCGTCTACGCGATCGACCGCGTTGCCGGGCTGGATCCGGCGATCCGCAAGCGCTACTTCCAGCGCGGCACCGGTCCCAACGAAGGTCACTGCCGGGTCAACCCCGCGCTGCGCGACCTGATCGACTACCGCCCGCTCAACCTGCTCGCCACCCGTTACGACGTTGGCGGCCCGTTCGATGCCCTGTTCTGCCGCAACGTGATGATCTACTTCGACAAACCCACCCAGCGCGGCATCCTCTCGCGGCTCATCCAGCACATGGGCGATGACGGCCTGCTCTATACCGGCCACTCGGAGAACTACCTGCACGCCGCCGACCTGATCCAGCCCTGTGGCCGCACGCTGTACAAACGCGCGCCGGGAGCGCCGGCATGAGTCTGCCGATCCGCAACGACGAGGTGATGCGGTACTTCGACAGCCGCTTCCAGGTCACCGCGGCCAAGCTGCTGCCGACCCAGTACCTGGCCGTGGACGACGCCACCGCGTTGACCACCACCCTGGGCTCCTGCGTGGCCGCCTGCCTGCGCGACCCGGTGCTCAAGATCGGCGGGATGAACCACTTCCTGCTGCCCGAGGGCAACGTCGGTGATGGCGCACCTGCACGCTACGGCAGCTATGCCATGGAACTGCTGATCAACGACCTGCTCAAGCGCGGCGCCCACCGCAAGCGCCTGGAGGCC
This sequence comes from Stenotrophomonas sp. RIT-551, assembly GCF_026241915.1. Classification (NCBI taxonomy): domain Bacteria; kingdom Pseudomonadati; phylum Pseudomonadota; class Gammaproteobacteria; order Lysobacterales; family Lysobacteraceae; genus Stenotrophomonas; species Stenotrophomonas sp. RIT-551. The sequence continues at coordinate 28,491 of NZ_JAPJIU010000008.1, forward strand.
AAAGTGTTCGGCGGTGCCAACGTGCTCAAGGGATTCACCAGCAATCCGGTCGGCACCCGCAACGCCGAGTTCGTCCGCCAGTACCTGCAGGCCGAGCACATCCCGATCATCGCCGAGGACCTGTGCGGCATCCACCCGCGCAAGGTGTGGTTCTTCGCCGATACCGGGCGCGTGGTGGTGCAGCGACTGCCGCACGCCCACGAAGCCGAAGTGGCCGCGACCGAATCGGCCGTTCGCGCCCGCCTGTCCAAAGCCCCTGTCACCGGTGGCGTGGAGCTGTTCGAATGAGCCACGGTGTGCCCTGCAAGGTCCTGATCGTCGACGACTCGGCGGTCGTGCGCCAGATGCTCAGCGAGATCCTCGCCAGCGATCCCGGTATCGAGGTGGTCGGCACCGCGGCCGATCCGCTGCTGGCGCGCGAGAAGATCAAGCGCCTGGCGCCGGATGTGATCACGCTGGACGTGGAAATGCCGCGCATGGACGGGCTGGCCTTCCTGGAAAACCTGATGCGCCTGCACCCCCTGCCGGTGGTGATGATTTCCTCGCTGACCGAGCGCGGTGCCGACACCACCCTGCAGGCGCTGGCGCTGGGCGCGGTGGACTTCGTCTCCAAGCCCAAGCTCGACGTCGCCCGCGGTCTGCAGGGCTACGCCGAGGAGATCATCGCCAAGGTCAAGATGGCCGCGCGCTCGCGGGTGCGGCCCCTGTCGCGGCCGAACCCGCCGCGCATCACGCTCGATGCCGTTGCGCCCGTGGCCGTGCCCCGCTCCATCCAGTTCCGCACCACCGACCGCCTGATCGCCATTGGTGCCTCGGCCGGGGGTACCGAAGCCCTGCGCGTGGTGCTGGAGGGCCTGCCGGCAGACGCCCCGGCGGTGGTGATGACCCAGCACCTGCCGGCGCAGTTCAGCACGCCCTTCGCCGAGCGCCTGGACCGCCATTCGGCGATGTCGGTGCGCGAGGCCACTGACGGTGAAGCGGTGCTGCCCGGCCACGCCTACCTGCCCCCTGGCGGCAAGCACCTGCGCGTGATCCGCGACGGTGCCCGCTGGCGCTGCCGGATCGACGATGGCCCCCCGATCAACCGCCACAAGCCGGCGGTCGATGTGCTGTTCCGCTCGGTGGCCGAAAGTGCCGGGGCCAACGCCATCGGCGCCATCCTGACCGGCATGGGCGACGACGGCGCCCGCGGCCTGCTGGACCTGCGCAACGCCGGCGCCCCGACCCTGGTGCAGGACGAGGCCACCAGCGTGGTCTGGGGCATGCCCGGCAGCGCGGTGAGGATCGGCGCGGCCGAGGAAATGGTGCCGCTGGAGCGGATCGCCGAGCGCTTGATGGCGTTGGCGCGCAGCTGACCGCGGCGGACCGCCCGCTGGCCCTATGCCCAGTACAACCGCATCGGGTTGTCCACCAGCAGCTTGCGCTGCAGCTCGGCGGTCAACGCGATCCGCGGAATGACATCCACCAGCGTGCCGTCATCGGGCATATGCGATTTCAGGTTCGGGTGCGGCCAGTCCGTGCCCCACAGCACGCGATCGGGGAAGCGCTCCACCAGATGACGGGCGAACGGGACCACGTCGTCGTAGGTCGGCGGGCCGCTCCGTGACAGACGCTCCGGGCAGCTCACCTTGCTCCACACATTCGGGTGCTCGGCCATCAGCCGCACGAACTGCTGGAATGCCGGGCCATCTACGGGTTGGGTGACGTCCGGGCGGCCCATATGGTCCACCACCACGGTGGTCGGCAGCGAGGTGAAGAAATCCCAGCGCTCGGCCAGGTCGGCCGCCTCGAAGTAGACGACCACGTGCCAGCCCAGCGGCGCGATGCGCTCGATGATCGCGCGGTAGTAGGCATCCGGCTTGGGGTCGACCAGCCGCTTGACGAAGTTGAAGCGGACCCCGCGCACGCCAGCTTCGTGCAGCGCTTGCAGCTCTGCATCGGTCACACTATCGCGCACGGTCGCTACGCCACGGGCGCGGCCTTCCGCGCTGCGCAGGGCGTCGACCAGGGCGCTGTTGTCGGCGCCGTGGCAGGTGGCCTGTACGATCACATTGCGCTCGAAACCCAACCGGTCACGCAGCGCGAACAGCTGGTCCTTGCCCGCGTCGCACGGGGTGTACTTGCGCTCGGGGGCATACGGAAACCGGTCGCCCGGGCCGAACACGTGGCAATGCGCATCCACCGCGCCGGGCGGCGGCACGAAACCGGGCACGCTCGGGTCCGGGCAGAAATCCAGCCAGTCAGCGTCTTTCACGAACGTCGTCATTTCACAGACCCCTTGCCTTCAGCTGTGCGTCCAGGCGCGGATAGACGCGTCGCGCGTTGCCTTCGCAGACCTTGTAACGGTCGCCTTCGGACAGGCCCAGCGCGTTCACGTAGCGCAGCGTGTCGTCGAAGAACTGCCCGGTCTCCGGATCAATGCCCCGCACCGCGCCCACCATTTCCGAGCCGAACAGGATGTTGTCGATGTCGATGACCTTGAACAGCAGATCGATGCCCGGCTGATGATAGACGCAGGTATCGAAGAACACGTTCTTCATCACGTGCTCGTTCAGCGGCGGCTTGCCCAGCATGTCGGCCAGCCCGCGGAAGCGCCCCCAGTGGTAGGGCACCGCGCCGCCGCCATGCGGGATGATGAAGCGCAGGTCGGGGAAGTCACGGAACAGGTCGCCTTGCAGGAACTGCATGAACGCCGTGGTATCGGCATTGAGGTAGTGCGCGCCGGTGGCATGGAAATTGGCGTTGCAGCTGCCGGAGACATGCACCATCGCCGGCACGTCCAGTTCCACCATTTTCTCGAAGAACGGATACCAGGCGCGGTCGGTCAGCGGCAGGCCGGTCCAGTGTCCGCCGGACGGGTCGGGGTTGAGGTTGCAGCCGACGAAGCCGAGTTCGTTGACGCAGCGCTCCAGCTCGGCAATGGAGTGGGCGATCGGCACGCCAGGCGACTGCGGCAGCTGGCACACGCCGATGAAGGTTTCCGGATAGAGCGCCACCACGCGGGCGATCAGGTCGTTGCAGCGGCGGGTCCACTCGGCGCTGACCCGTTCATCGCCGATGTGGTGGGCCATCGTGCTGGCGCGGGGGGAAAAGATGGTCATGTCCGCACCGCGCTCGCGCAGCAGGCGCAGCTGGTTGCCCTCCACGCTCTGGCGCAGTTCCGCATCGCTGATGTCCGGATAGACCGGCACAGGCAGCGAGGGATCGTTGTAGTGCGCGATCTGCTGTTTACGAAAGGCGTCGTGGCTGGCGGGGGCGGTCGTGTAGTGACCGTGGCAGTCGATGATCATGCAAGGGCCTCGTGGGGAGGAATCACCAGCCGAACAGCTGGGCGAAGTGGATGTCCACGCGCAGCCCGACGATCAGCGCATCGGGGATGTCGGTGGTGCGGGTCGGCGCGTAGATGGGGTCGGGGTTGATGACGTACTGCAGGTTGGGCATCACGCGGATCCCCTTGTGCACGGCCCAGCCATAGCTGAGTTCGGCGATGATTTCGTCCGCGTGTGGCGCGCCGCTACCGCCATTGCGGGTGCGCCGGTCGCGCAGGAAGTCGATCTGTTCATCGCTGAAATGGGTGTTGGAGACGAACATCGCCAGCGTGTCCTGCTCGCGGCCGGTGAAGGTACCGGTCTTGACGAAGCCGGCCGAGAAGAAGGTATCGATCGGCGCTTCGTTGCCCGTGTTCACGTATGCCCGTGCGAACAGTGCGAGGTTGCGCTTGCCTTCGCCACGCCAGACGGTCTGGTCGGCCATCGCATACCCGCCCGCCCGCGCACCGTCCTGCACGGCGGTCGGTCTGCCGGTCAGCGCCGCGGAGTTGCCGTCGGCGTCGTAGTAGGAGCTCTTGCCCCCATCGCTGTTGCGGTACATGCCCAGCCGGTAGGTCCGTGGCAGGCGGTCATTGGCGAAGCTGGTCTGGTAACCCACTTCATAGGCGGTGATGGTGCCGGTGCCCTCGCCCACCGAAAAGTCCAGGCCGTTCTTGCCAGCCTTGTTCAACTCGTTGTTGTAGTCGAACGCGCCGGCCTGCGCATACCAGCGCTCGTTCACGTCGTAGCGCACGATCCCGGCCCAGGACGCGTTCGGGTAGGCGGTGATGCCCAGGTCGGTGATCGCCCCATACGGGGTCAGGCACATCGCGTTGCTCATGAACACGCAGTTGAGCGCGGAGCTGTTGAAGTAGCTGTTCACCGGGGCGCGCCCGGCGATGATGCTCAGGCCGTTGTCGAAGCGGTGGCGCAGGGTCAGGCGGGTCAGGCGCCCGCCGGCCACCGGCCGCCAGGTCTGCTGGGCACTGATCGAATTGCCGATCTTCTCGCGTGCCAGGTTGCGGCCGGCGAACCAGGCCCACTGCGCGTCGACCTCGGTGTTGTGGATACCCCACAGCGTGTCCAGATCCAGCTTGGACTGGGCCATCACCCAGTACGAGCCTTCAGTGCCCTGCTCGACACCGCCGACCGGATTGGAGGCGACGTTGCCGACCAGGTCCAGCGTGAGATCGACGCCATCAGGCAGACCGCCCTGGGTTGCAGAGGACGCGGCGAACGCCGGCGCCGCCAGGCTGGCAGCCACCAGCAGGGAAAGGGTGTTACGGGAGAAACGGGACACAAGCGCCTCCTGTGCGCGGCCGGAGCCGCGCAACGGATGGATGTCGGGAGGCCGCGGCAGCGCCGCGGCGGGAGGATCAGACCGTGGCGGCGGTCAGCACGCGGCGGCGCAGGCGGCGGGTGCCGATCTGCTCGGCCAGCACCTTCTCATCCAGCTTGCCTTCCCACTTGGCGATGACCAGCACCGCGATCGCATTGCCGATCAGGTTCACGAAGGTCAGCCCCTCGGCCAGGATCCGGTGGATGCCCAGGATCAACGCGATGCTCGCCACCGGAATGGTGCCGGTCGTGCCCAGCGTCGCCGCCAGTACCACGAATGCCGCACCGGCCACGCCAGCCGCCCCTTTGGAGGTCAGCAGCAGCACCGCGATCAGGCCCAGCTGGTGCCACACGGTCAGTTCGGTGTTGGTCGCCTGGGCCAGGAACAGCGCCACGGTGGTCAGGTACAGGCAGGTGCCATCCAGGTTGAACGAGTAACCGGCGGGGATCACGAAACCGACCACGCCTTCCTCGCAGCCCAGCTTTTTCATCTTCTCGATCAGGCGCGGCAGCACGGTTTCGGTGGAGGTGGTCGCCGCGACGATCACGATCTCATCGCGCAGATAGCCCAGCAGCCGCCACAGGCTTGCGCCGGTCCACCAGCACACGCTGCCCAGCACCAGCACGGTGAACAGCCCGCAGACCACGAAGAACTCGATGATCAGCTCGCCCAGCGACAGCAGCGAGCCGGCGCCGAACTGGCCGACGGTGAAGGCGATCGCACCAAACGCACCGATCGGGGCGAAGTACATGATGTAGCCGATGATCTTGAACAGCGCGCCCGAGGTCGACTCGATCACCTTCATCACCGGCGCGCCGCGCTCGCCGATCGAGGCCAGCGCCACGCCGAACAGCACCGCCACGAACAACACCTGCAGCACATGCGCTTCGGTGAAGGCGCTGACCAGCGTATTGGGGATGATCGCCATGATGTAGGACACGATCGACTGGTCGTGCGCACTGTGCACGTAGCCCTGGATGCTGGCCATGTCGATCGTGGCCGGGTCGATGTTCATGCCGGCGCCGGGCTTCCAGACATCGACCACGACCAGGCCCACGATCAGCGCCAGGATGGTGATGACTTCGAAGTAGATCAGCGACTTCAAGGCCAGGCGGCCCACGCTGCGCATGTCACGCATGCCGGCGATGCCATGCACCACCGTGACGAAGATGATCGGACCGATCATCATCCGGATCAGCTTGATGAAGGCGTCGCCGAAGGGTTTCATCGCCGAGCCGATGTCTGGCTGCAGCCACCCCAACAACACACCGATCAGCGTACCGGCCAGCACCTGGAACCAGAGCTGGCCAACAATGCCGAAGCGGCTCGGCCGCTTCTCTACAACGGTCATATCAACCCTCCCAGGTCACAAGAATAAGGACGTCGTGCGTATTCAGTCGAACAGCACGCCGTCGAAGAGCTTCCGCGCAGTGCGCAGTACGGCGGCGCGGGACACCTGCCCGGCCGCATCCAGATCAAGCACGGCCGCGGTGCTGCCGCTGGGGTGTTCGATCTCCAGCGTCTGGTGCAGGCCGCCGGGCAGCACCGCCAGGGCGTGCGCGGGTGAGTCCGGCAGCAGGCAGGCGGTGGCGACCGTCACTGCCCCGAGCACGCCGATGGAGGCGTGGCAGCGGTGCGGAATGAAGGAACGGACGCTGATCGCCCCGCCCGCGCGGGGCGCGGCCACCAGCATCATCTTGGGCACCGACTGGGCACGGACATCGCCCAGCCGCATCAACGGGCCGGCCTGCAGGCGGATGGCCTCCAGCCGTGCCTTGAGCGCCTCGTCCGCATCCAGCGTAGCGCGGTCCTCATGCCCGCTGATCCCCACATCGCCGGCACGCAGCACCACGCACGGCATGCCGTTGTCGATCAGCGTCACCTGCACGCCGTCGATGACATCCACGGCCTGGCCGGTCGGCAGCAGGGCACCACAGCTGGAGCCGGCAACATCGGCGAAGGCCAGCGGCACCGGCGCGGCGCTGCCAGGGACACCATCGATGCGCGCCTCACCGTCATAGGCCACCTTGCCCTGCGGCGTCTGTACGCTGGCCACCGCGAGCGTACCGGTGTTGCACATGAAGATGCGCACCTCGGTCTGATCCGTGGTGGCGGCAACCAGCCCGCGCTCGATCGCGAACGGGCCGACCGCAGCCAGCATGTTGCCGCAGTTCTGCGCATCGCTCACCACGGCCTGGTCCACGAAGACCTGCAGGAACAGGTACTCCACGTCGGCATCAGCGCGACTGGAAGGCGCCACGACGGCGACCTTGGAGGTCAACGGATCGCCGCCGCCCATGCCATCGATCTGGCGCGGATCGGGCGAACCGAACGCACGCAGCAGGAAGGCATTACGCGCGGCCGGCGCGGCGGGCAGCTCCGAAGCGAGGAAGAACCCGCCCTTGGAGGTGCCACCGCGCATCCACATCGCGCGCACGCCCTTACTCATAGCGCAGGCCCTTGGCCGCCAGGCGCTCACGCATCTGGTAGAGGTCCAGGCCGAGCTCGCCCTTGGCCAGGCGTTCGCGCTTGTCGGCCTCGCGCGCCTCGCGCGCCCGTGCGTCGGCGGCTACCCGGTCTGCATCGGCACGCGGCACGATGCAGACGCCGTCATCGTCTGCGATCACCACGTCGCCCGGCTGGACCAGCGCCCCGCCGCAGACCACCGGCACATTCACCGAACCCAGCGTTTCCTTGACCGTACCCTGTGCGTGGACCGCGCGGCTCCAGACCGGAAAGCCCATCGCGGTGAGGTCACGCACGTCGCGCACGCCAGCATCGATCACCAGCCCGCGGCAGCCGCGCACCTGGGCCGAGGTCGCCAGCAGATCGCCGAAGTAGCCGTCCGTGCAATCACTGGTGGGCGCGACCACCAGTACATCGCCCTCGCGCAGCTGTTCGATCGCCACGTGCATCATCCAGTTGTCGCCCGGCGGCACCGACACAGTGACCGCGCTGCCGGCGATGCGGATGCCGCTGTAGATCGGGCGCAGCCGTGGATGCAGCAGGCCGCTGCGGTCCTGCGCTTCGTGCGCGGTGGCGACACCGGCCTCTGCCAGCATCTGGATCGCCGCCGGAGCAGCGCGTTCGATAGAAGAGACTACGCGGGACATCCATCCATCCTTCGTTGACGATGACGCAGTCTGTCGTCGCCCGGCCTGCCCCCTCAAGATCGTTTTTCGAAACAGCCATTGGGTTTGGTTATAGTTGATCCATGAGCAGCCCTCTGGATCTGAATCTCAAGCATCTGCACGCCCTTGCCGCCGTCTACCACCACGGCGGCATCAGCGCCGCCGCTCCGCACGTGAACCTGTCCCAGCCGGCCCTGACCCAGGCCATCGCGCGGCTGGAGAAACAGTTGGATGCGCCGCTGTTCGACCGGCAGCCCGGTGGCATGTCGCCCACCGAGGCGGCCGACCTGCTGGTCCCCCGCATCGAACGCGCGCTGGACTACATCACGCACGGGGTCCGCGTGGCCCGTCGCGCACAGCGGCTGCCGGCGATGCCGGCTGTCGAACGCCGCGTCACCCTGGGCCAGCTGCGCGCCCTGGCGGCGGTGGATACGGCCGGCAGCTTCACCCTGGCCGCCAGTCGCGCGGGCGTGTCGCAGCCCGCGATCTACCGTGCGGTGCACGAGTTGTCCGAGGTGATCGAAACACCGCTGACCGTGCGCCGAGGCAAGACCGTGCAACCGACGCCGGCGGCGACGCGCATGCTGCGCCTGGTCCGGCTGGCCCTGTCCGAACTCGGCGCCGGCATCGATGAACTCGCCTCGCTGCGCTCGCAGCAGGGCGGCCGGGTTTCGCTGGGGGTCATGCCGCTCGCGCGGGCGATCCTGCTGCCCCAGGTACTGGCACGCTTCGCGCGGGCCTATCCGGGCGCCACGGTGAACGTGATCGAAGGCCCCTACGCCGAACTGCTGGGCGATCTGCGCGAGGGCAGCCTGGACCTGTTGATCGGCGCGATGCGCGACAGGCTGCCGGTGCGCGACATCGCCCAGGAAGGGCTGTTCGACGACGACCCGGTCATTGTCGCGCGCACCGGTCATCCCCTGGCCGCGGCCAAGGGCTTCGGCTTTGCACGGCTGCTGGACTACCCATGGGTGATCGCCGCGACCGGCGCACCGGTGCGGGCGCGCTGGGAACACATGTTCCGGCAGCACGGCCACGAACCGCCGCGGCTGCGCATCGAGTGTGGTTCGGTGTTGATCACCCGCGGCCTGCTGCTCGAAGACGATTGGCTCACGTTGATGTCGCGCGACCAGTTCGTGTTCGAGCGTCGCGCGGGCCTGCTCTGCGAGATCGGCCGGGCCGGCGATGATCTGCGCCGCCGCATCGGCCTTACCACCCGCGCCGACTGGCACCCTACCCGGCTGCAGCAAGCGTTCGTGGAAACCTTCCGCCAGGTCTGCGCCGAGCGCAACGAGGTGACCGACGACGCCTGGCCGTTCCGGTTTCCGGCGACCTGATCGTGCACATGAAAAAACACCCGGCTCGCGCCGGGTGTTTTCGTGTTTCATCCATCGGCCAGTGACCGCTGGGTTACCGAAGCCGGGCAGCGCCCGGCGTCGGATCAGGCAGCAACCGTACCGGCCACGTCCTGATAGTCCTCGATCTGGTCGAAGTTCATGTAGCGGTAGATGTCCTTGCTGCTGGCATCCAGCACGCCGATGTCGGCCATGTACTCTTCCTTGGTCGGGATGCGACCCAGGCGCGAGCAGATCGCGGCCAGCTCGGCCGAGCCCAGGTACACGTTGGAGTTGCGGCCCAGGCGGTTCGGGAAGTTGCGGGTCGAGGTGGAGAATACCGTCGCGCCCTCACGCACCTGCGCCTGGTTGCCCATGCACAGCGAGCAGCCCGGCATTTCCATGCGGGCACCGGCGGTGCCGAAGGTGCCGTAATGGCCTTCCTTGGTCAGCTCCGAGGCATCCATCTTGGTCGGCGGGGCGACCCACAGCTTGGTCGGGATGTCGCGCTTGCCTTCCAGCAGCTTGGCCGCCGCACGGAAGTGACCGATGTTGGTCATGCACGAACCGATGAACACTTCGTCGATCGCCGCACCGGCGACGTCGGACAGCGTCTTGACGTCGTCCGGATCGTTCGGGCAGGCCACGATCGGCTCGTGGATGTCGGCCAGGTCGATCTCGATGACGGCGGCGTACTCGGCGTCGGCATCCGGCTCCAGCAGCTCCGGGTTGGCCAGCCAGGCTTCCATCTTCTCGATGCGGCGCGCCAGCGAACGGGCGTCCTGGTAACCCTCGGCAATCATCCACTTCAGCAGCGTGATGTTGCTGGTGAGGTACTCGATGATCGGCTCCTTGTTCAGGTGCACCGAGCAACCGGCCGCCGAACGCTCGGCCGAGGCATCGGAGAGTTCGAACGCCTGCTCGACCTTCAGATCCGGCAGACCTTCGATTTCCAGGATGCGACCGGAGAAGATGTTCTTCTTGCCGGCCTTGGCCACGGTGAGCAGGCCGGACTTGATCGCGTACAGCGGGATCGCGTTGACCAGGTCACGCAGGGTCACGCCCGGCTGCATCGTGCCCTTGAAGCGGACCAGCACCGATTCGGGCATGTCCAGCGGCATCACGCCGGTGGCGGCCGCGAAGGCCACCAGGCCCGAGCCGGCCGGGAACGAAATGCCCACCGGGAAACGGGTGTGCGAGTCGCCGCCGGTGCCGACGGTGTCGGGCAGCAGCATGCGGTTGAGCCAGCTGTGGATCACGCCGTCGCCCGGGCGCAGCGAGATGCCGCCACGGGTGGAGATGAACTCCGGCAGAGTGTGGTGGGTCTTGACGTCCACCGGCTTCGGGTACGCGGCGGTGTGGCAGAACGACTGCATCACCAGGTCGGCCGAGAAGCCCAGGCAGGCCAGGTCCTTCAGCTCGTCACGGGTCATCGGGCCGGTGGTGTCCTGCGAGCCCACCGAGGTCATCTTCGGTTCGCAGTAGGTGCCCGGGCGCATGCCCTTGCCTTCCGGCAGGCCACAGGCGCGGCCGACCATCTTCTGCGCCAGCGAGAAGCCCTTGCCGGTATCCGGCGGGTCCATCGGCAGGCGGAACAGATCGGTCGGGGCCAGGCCCAGCGCTTCACGCGCCTTGGCGGTCAGGCCGCGGCCGATGATCAGCGGAATGCGGCCACCGGCGCGCACTTCGTCGAACAGCACGTCGGACTTGACCTTGAACTCGGCGATGACGGCGCCGTCTTTCAGCGCCTTGCCGTCGTACGGGCGCAGCTCGATCACATCGCCCATGTTCATCTGCGACACGTCGAGTTCGATCGGCAGGGCGCCGGCGTCTTCCATCGTGTTGTAGAAGATCGGGGCGATCTTCGAGCCCAGGCACACGCCGCCGAAGCGCTTGTTCGGAATGAACGGAATATCTTCGCCGGTGAACCACAGCACCGAGTTGGTGGCCGACTTGCGGCTCGAACCGGTACCGACCACGTCGCCCACGTAGGCGACCAGGTGGCCCTTGTCCTTCAGCGATTCGATGAACTTGACCGGACCGCGCTTGCCGTCTTCTTCCGGCTCGATGCCATCACGCTTGTTCTTCAGCATCGCCAGGGCGTGCAGCGGGATGTCCGGGCGGGTGGTGGCATCCGGGGCCGGCGACAGGTCATCGGTGTTGGTTTCGCCGGTCACCTTGAGCACGGTGATGGTCAGGCTCTCGGGCACCTGCGGGCGGCTGGTGAACCACTCCGCATCGGCCCAGCTCTGCAGCACGCCCTGGGCGTTCGCATTGCCGGCCTTGGCCTTTTCCTGCACATCGTGGAAGGCATCGAACACCAGCAGGGTGTTCTTCAGCGCATCGGCGGCGATCGCGCCGACGGTGGCGTCGTCCAGCAGCTGCACCAGCGGGGCGACGTTGTAACCACCGAGCATGGTGCCCAGCAGTTCGGTGGCGCGCTCGCGCGTGATCAGCGGATTGACTTCGCTGCCCAGCGCGATCGCGGCCAGGTACGAGGCCTTGACCTTGGCGGCGTCATCGACGCCGGCCGGCACGCGGTGGGTCAGCAGTTCCAGCAGGAACTCGGCTTCGCCCGCCGGCGGGTTCTTCAGCAGCTCGATGACGTCGGCCGTCTGCTGGGCGCTCAGCGGCAGCGGCGGGATGCCAAGCGCGGCGCGCTCGGCTACGTGGTGGCGGTAGGCTTCCAACATGACAACTCCCGGGTGATTCTTTGAAAGAATGCGGTTTAAAAGTATGGGCTCAGGCGTGCGGCACGATCAGCTTCAGGCCCTTGAAGTAGTCGCGGTAAAACGTGTCGTTCCAGGTGATCAGGCCATCGCACTGCAGCAGTGCATGCGACCCGACCATGAATTCGTCCAGCCCGCGTGGCTTGGCGCCCCGCTGCCGGTGCCGGCGGTGCATCTCACCGGCGCGCAATGCGGATTTGGCCTCCAGCGGACTGAAGTGGACGCCCATTTCCTCCAGCGCCTCCTGCACTTCGGCGCCGCCGCGCAGCGACGCGCAGATCTCGGCGAGGGTCACCCCGCAGATCACCACGCGCCCGCCGACCAGGCTCTGGCGCAGGCCCGCTTCGACCGCGTCGGCCTGCGGGCCATTGCTGAGCAGCTCGATCAGCACCGGTGAATCCACGGCGATCATCACGCGCTCATTCCTCGTCGCGGACCGCGCGCACGGCTGCTTCGGCCGAATCGAAACCATCCAGCGCGAACTTGCCGCGGGCACGGGAGATCGCATCGTCCACGCTCTTGCGCAGGATGATGCGGCTGCCCTCGAGCTCCACCTTCAGCTGGGTGCCCTTGGTCAGGCCAAGCGCATCACGGACCGCCTTGGGCAAGGTGATCTGCCCGCGTTCTGCAACGGTAGCTTCCATCGGTACGCCCTCCAAAGTATGCACAAATTATACATACTTCCGGGGGCATACTTCCACTGGAGTACTGATCTGGCCGCCAAGACCCTTGGCACAGAAAGGATCTGTCTCATCCGTGACATGAGGGATACATATCTCCATGTAGCCTGAGACCAACTGCCGCAGGTGGGCGCCGCCCTGAATCGTTCATACTCAGAACGATCGCGGGCCCACCGGTCAGCGGCGAACGCAAGCAGGTCTGCCTCGGGCGGGCCAACGCAAGCCATCCGCAAGAGGAGTCATCTGCAATGAGCGATTCGTTCTCCACCCGCAGCCAGCTGGACGTCGGCGGCACCACCTACGACTACTTCAGCCTGCCCAAGCTCGGACAGACGTTCGACATCTCCCACCTGCCCTACTCGATGAAGATCCTGCTGGAGAACCTGCTCCGGCACGAGGATGGCGGCGTGACCGTCGGCAAGGACCACATCCAGGCCGTCGCCCAGTGGGACCCCAAGGCCGAACCGGACATCGAGATCGCGTTCATGCCCGCGCGCGTGGTCCTGCAGGATTTCACCGGCGTGCCGTGCGTGGTCGATCTCGCCGCGATGCGTGATGCCGTGGTCAAGCTCGGCGGACGCCCGGAGCAGATCAACCCGCAGATCCCCTCCGAGCTGGTGATCGATCACTCGGTGCAGGTCGATGTGTTCGGTACGCCCGATGCGCTGGACCTCAACGGCAAGATCGAATTCCAGCGCAACCAGGAACGCTACGGCTTCCTGCGCTGGGGCCAGAAGGCCTTCGACAACTTCAAGGTGGTGCCGCCCAACACCGGCATCGTCCACCAGGTGAATCTGGAAAACCTGGCCCGCGTGGTCATGACTGCAGACAAGGATGGCAAGGCCGTTGCGTACCCGGACACCGTGTTCGGCACCGACAGCCACACCACCATGATCAATGGCATCGGCGTGCTCGGCTGGGGCGTGGGCGGTATCGAAGCGGAAGCGGCGATGCTGGGCCAGCCGTCGTCGATGCTGATCCCGCAGGTGGTCGGCTTCAAGCTGACCGGCCGCATGCCCGAAGGCGCCACCGCCACCGATCTGGTGCTGACCGTCACCCAGATGCTGCGCAAGCACGGCGTGGTCGGCAAGTTCGTGGAGTTCTTCGGCGAAGGCCTGCAGCACCTGCCGCTGGCCGACCGTGCCACGATCGGCAACATGGCCCCGGAGTACGGCGCCACCTGCGGCATCTTCCCGATCGATGAAGAATCACTGACCTACCTGCGCCTGTCCGGCCGCAGCGAGGAGCAGATCGCGCTGGTGGAAGCCTATGCCAAGGCCCAGGGCCTGTGGCATGACGCCAACACCGCGCACGCCAGCTACAGCGCCACGCTGGAACTGGACATGGGCCAGGTCAAGCCGTCGCTGGCTGGCCCGAAGCGCCCGCAGGACCGCGTGCTGCTGGAAGACGTCAAGCAGAACTACCGCGAGAACCTCGTCGGCCTGACCACCAACCGCGACAAGCGCAACGATGATGTCGCCACGTTCGTCAACGAAGGTGGCGGCGCGGCGGTCGGCAACGAACAGCTGGCCAAGGGTTACAGCGATGTCGAACTGGATGGCCAGAAATTCCGCCTGAAGGATGGCGCGGTGGTCATCGCCGCGATCACCTCGTGCACCAACACCTCCAACCCGGCGGTGATGATCGGTGCCGGCCTGCTCGCGCGCAACGCGGCGGCCAAGGGCCTGGACCGCAAGCCGTGGGTCAAGACCTCGCTCGGCCCAGGCTCGCGCGTGGTCACCGATTACCTGGAAAAAGCCGGTGTGCTGACCGAGCTGGAGAAGGTCGGTTTCTACGTGGTCGGCTACGGCTGTACCACCTGCATCGGCAACTCCGGCCCCCTGCCGACCGAAGTCAGTGCCGGCATTGCCGCCGGTGACCTGGTCGTGGCCTCGGTGCTGTCGGGCAACCGCAACTTCGAAGGCCGCGTGCACCCGGAAGTCAAAATGAACTACCTGGCCAGCCCGCCGCTGGTCGTCGCCTACGCCATCGCCGGCACCACCGACATCGACCTGACCACCGAGCCGCTGGGTACGGGCAGCGATGGGCAGCCGGTGTACCTGCGCGATATCTGGCCGAGCAACAAGGAAATCGGCGATGTGATTGCCGCGACCATCGGGCCGGAGATGTTCAAGAAGAACTATGCCGACGTGTTCAAGGGCGACACCCGCTGGAACACCATCAAGTCGCCCGATGGCGATCTGTATGAGTGGGACGGCAGCTCGACCTACATCAAGAACCCGCCCTACTTCGAAGGCATGACCATGGACGTCGGCCACATCGACGACGTGCACGGGGCGCGGGTGATGGGCCTGTTCGGCGATTCGATCACCACCGATCACATCTCCCCGGCCGGCAACATCAAGAAGGATTCCCCGGCGGGCCGCTTCCTGCAGGAGCGCGGCGTGCAGCCGGCCGACTTCAACAGCTACGGCAGCCGCCGCGGCAACGATGACGTCATGGTGCGCGGCACCTTCGCCAACATCCGCATCAAGAACCTGATGTTCGGCGGCGAAGAAGGCGGCAACACCCTGTACTTCCCGAACGATGGCGGCGAGCCGCAGAAGCTGGCGATCTACGATGCGGCGGTCAGGTACAAGGCCGAGGGCGTCCCGCTGGTCGTCTTCGCCGGCAAGGAATACGGCACCGGCTCCTCGCGTGACTGGGCGGCCAAGGGCACCAACCTGCTGGGCGTCAAGGCGGTCATCGCCGAGAGCTTCGAGCGCATCCACCGCTCCAACCTGGTCGGCATGGGCGTGCTGCCGCTGCAGTTCAAGAACGGCGACAACGCCCAGAGCCTGGGCCTGGATGGTTCGGAAGTGATCGACATCACCGGCCTGGAGGATGGTGCCAGCAAGACGGCCACCCTCACCGCGACCAAGGCCGATGGCACGAAGAAGACCTTCGAGGCCCATGTGATGCTGCTCACGCCGAAGGAAGTGGAGTACTTCAAGCACGGCGGCCTGCTGCAGTACGTGCTGCGTCAGCTGGCCGGAAAGAAGTAAGCGCCTGGCACGGCGCCAGTTACGCCCTCTCCGGTAGAGGGATCGCACGACAGCAAGGGGGCACACGCCCCCTTGCTGCTGTTTGGCGTTCCCGCCGCCAGTCTTCATTTTCATAAATTTCATAAATCCAATATTTCTCCCAATTCGTACGGATCGGGCTACACTGGGCGCCATCCGCCAGGGAGCCGCCGCCATGCTGCACGCGCTCAAGTTCGACCCGATCACCGAGCTGACCCGCACCACCGCCTCGACGGTGAAGGAGCACTGGCGCAAGGTGATGCAGGACGTCCGCGAACAGCAGGCCGTACTGGTCACCAATCACAACGAGCCGCAGGCCGTCATTCTGTCCGCCCAGCAGTACCAGGCCATGCAGGCCGAGGTTGTGTCGTTGCAGCGGGACCTCGCGTCCCTGCGCGAACAGGCCCCGGCCCTGCAGCAGCTCCGTCAGCGCTTCGATGATCGCCTTGCCGTGCTGGACAGCGCCGCGGCCGCCAACAAGGCGCGCGCGCTGCTGCGCAAGCCGGCACGCCTCAAGGGCAAGGTGGCCGCAGGCAGCGGTTACTGATGCCTGCACGGCCCTTCCTGTTCGTGCTGGCAGGGGTCAACGGCGCAGGCAAGAGCTCCATTGGGGGCCATCTGCTCCGCCAGGCGGGTCTGGACTGGTTCAATCCCGACGACTGGGCCCGCCAGCTGTGCCGCGAATTCGGCATGAATCAGCGCGAGGCCAATGGCCGGGCGTGGACGGAAGGCTTCAGCCGGCTGCGCTCTGCCATCGCCGAACGCCGCAACCACGCCTTCGAAACCACCCTGGGCGGGCAGTCGATCGCCGCGACCCTGGCCGAGGCCTGCGCCACGCATGACGTACTGGTCTGGTACTGCGGCCTGGCCTCGCCCCAGCAGCACATCGCACGGGTGCGCGCACGCGTTGCGGCCGGTGGCCACCCGATCAGCGATGCGGACATCCACCGCCGCTACCCGTTGGCGCTGCAGAACCTGATCGCCCTGCTGCCAGCGCTTGCACAGCTGCAGGTGTACGACAACAGTGCCGAGGCCGGTCCTGGCCAGCCGGTTGCCGATCCACAGCTTGTGCTGCAGATGGACGGTGGCCGTTTGACCTGGCCTGCGGCCGATGACGTCGCCCAACTGCGGCAGACACCCGACTGGGCC
Organism: Stenotrophomonas sp. RIT-551; assembly: GCF_026241915.1. Lineage (NCBI taxonomy): Bacteria > Pseudomonadati > Pseudomonadota > Gammaproteobacteria > Lysobacterales > Lysobacteraceae > Stenotrophomonas > Stenotrophomonas sp. RIT-551. Next base: position 45,184 of record NZ_JAPJIU010000008.1, read on the forward strand.
GTGCCGGTGCTGGAAGCTGCACTGCAGTGCCACGACAGCTGCGTTGACGAGCCGCCGCGATGAGCAGGGATGGACGGATGAGCGAACACATGCGGCTGCAAACGTCATTTATCGCCGGCGCCACCCTGCCCCGCGACCCCACTGCCGCCGTTGTTCACCGGCCCTTCGCGTTTTCCATTCGGGACGGTATGCTGCCGAGGCATGAAACGACGGATACTCTCCGTCATCGCTTTACATCATCCACGTTTCCTGGAGGGGGAATATGAGTCTGGAACGACCCTGGCTGCAGAGCTATCCCAAAGGCGTACCCGCCGAGATCGACGTCAACGAGTTCCATTCGGTCTCGGCCGTCTTCGACACTTCGGTGGCCAAGTTCCGCGACCGCCCCGCCTACTCCAGTTTCGGCAAGGTTCTGACCTACGGGGAAACGGACGCACTGGTCGAACAGTTCGCCGCCTATCTGCTGGGTGAGCTGCAGCTCAAGAAGGGCGACCGCGTTGCCCTGATGATGCCCAACTGCCTGCAGTACCCGATCGCCACGTTCGGCGTGCTGCGTGCCGGCCTGACCGTGGTCAACGTCAATCCGCTGTACACCGCCCGCGAGCTCAAGCACCAGCTGGTGGATTCCGGCGCGGCCGTGCTGGTGGTCGTGGACAATTTCTGCGACACCGTGCAGCAGGTCATTGCCGACACCCCGATCAAGCAGGTGGTGACCACCGGCCTGGGCGACATGCTCGGCGTCAAGGGCATCGTGGTGAACTTCGTCCTGAAGTACATCAAGAAGATGGTGCCCAACTACAGCCTGCGCGGCGCGATCCGCTTCAACCAGGCGCTCAAGCTGGGCAGCCGCCACACCCTGCCCAAGGTCGAGATCGACCACGACGATGTCGCCTTCCTGCAGTACACCGGCGGCACCACCGGCGTGGCCAAGGGCGCGATGCTGACCAACCGCAACCTGGTCGCCAACATGCAGCAGGCCTCGGCCTGGATATCCGCTTCGGGGATCGAGATGGGCAAGGAGGTGATCATCACCGCCCTGCCGCTGTACCACATCTTCGCGTTGACGGCGAACGGGCTGGTCTTCATGAAGTTCGGTGGCTGCAACTACCTGATCACCAACCCGCGCGACATGAAGGGCTTCGTCAAGGAGCTCAAGGCGACCCGCTTCACCGCGATCACCGGCGTCAACACGCTGTTCAACGGCCTGCTCAACACCCCGGGCTTCGACGAGGTCGATTTCTCCTCGCTGAAGGTCACCCTGGGCGGCGGCATGGCGGTGCAGCGCGCCGTCGCCGAGCGTTGGAAGAAGGTCACCGGCGTCACCCTGGTCGAGGCCTATGGCCTGACCGAGACCTCGCCGGCCGCCTGCATCAATCCGCTCGACCTGGCCGAGTACAACGGTGCGATCGGCCTGCCGATCCCATCCACCGATGCCTGCGTCAAGGATGACGCCGGCAAGACGCTGGCCGTCGGCGAAGTCGGCGAGCTGTGCATCAAGGGTCCGCAGGTCATGAAGGGCTACTGGCAGCGCCCGGAAGATACCGCGCAGGCGGTGGACGCCGAGGGCTGGCTGCACACCGGCGACATGGCACGGATGGATGAGCAGGGCTTCTTCTACATCGTGGACCGCAAGAAGGACATGATCCTGGTGTCCGGCTTCAACGTGTACCCCAATGAGGTCGAAGACGTCATCGCGATGATGCCCGGCGTGCTCGAAGTCGCGGCGGTCGGCGTGCCCGATGAGAAGTCCGGTGAAGTGGTCAAGGTGGTCATCGTCAAGAAGGACCCCAACCTCACCGCCGAGATGGTCAAGGAACATGCACGCGCGAACCTGACCGGCTACAAGCACCCGCGGATCGTGGAGTTCCGCAAGGAACTGCCCAAGACCAACGTCGGCAAGATCCTGCGCCGCGAACTGCGCGATACCCCTGCGCCGTAACGGTTCCCCAACGGCTGCATCTTCACAGGGCCCCTGCCGGCAACGGCGGGGGCCTTTTGCATTGCGTGAGATGCCGGGGGTGTAGGATCGCGGCGTGTGGACCCGTCAGGCCCGCCGCCCACCGTCCTCCCAGCGGGCCAGCCTCCGAGGAAATCGCCATGAGCACCATTGAAAAGCTGCCCGTCAACCACCGCTACGCCACCATCCGCACTGAAACCACCGGCAACGACGATGCCCATTGGCTGTTCATGCATGCCGATGCCGCCAGCGGCATCCGCCCGTGCTGCCGCAAGGACATGCTCGATGAAATGTGGAACTTCATGAGCGCGATCACCCGCAGCCCGGCCGAGCGCAACAGCGGCAAGCTGCGCCATTTCGTGCTCGCCTCCGATGCCAATGCCTACAACCTGGGCGGCGATCTGGACCTGTTCACCCGCCTGATCCGCGAGGGCAACCGCGACCGCCTGCTGACCTATGCGCAGCGTTGCGTGGAAGGCGTGCACCACCTGCACACCGGCTTCGGTGGCGACGTGCGCTCGATCGCGCTGATCCAGGGCGATGCCCTCGGCGGCGGCCTGGAGATGGCGCTGGCCTGCCACACCATCGTGGCCGAGGAAGGCTGCGGTATGGGCCTGCCGGAAGTGCTGTTCGGGCTGTTCCCGGGCATGGGCGCCTATTCCTTCCTGTGCAAGCGCGTGGCCCCGCAGCTGGCCGAGAAGATCATCCTCGACGGCCGCGTGTATTCCTCCGAAGAGATGCATGCCATGGGCGTGGTCGATGTGCTGGTGCCCAAGGGCCAGGGCGTCAAGGCCGTGGAAGATCTGATCCGCCAGCACCAGCGCATTCCGCATTCGTATCTGGCGATGAACGCCGCGCGCAACCTGGCCCAGGCCGTGCGCTATGACGAACTGCTGGAAATCACCAAGGTCTGGGTGGACTCCGCCCTTGCGCTGGGCGACAAGTCGCTGCGCACTATGGACCGCCTGATCAAGGCCCAGACCCGCCGCGCCACCCTCGACGTCGCCTGAGCCATCCCCTCCCCTGTGTTGTTCAAGCCCGGCTGCCGCCGGGCTTTTTTTTATTGCAGCCCCACTCAGCGCATGTCGCCGCCGTCGTCGGCCTGCCCCTGCGCCTTGCGCTGCGCGCGTGCATCCAGCGCCTGCCGGCCTTCCTTGATGCCGGCCTGCAGCAGGGTCACGCGCTGCCGCCATTCGCTCTTGAGCTGCCAGTCGGCCATGCGCATCAGATCCCCGGCGCGGTTGGCGACGCGGACCAGGCCCAGATTGCTGGCCACGCCCTTGATCGCGTGCGCCTGCTCGCGGAAATGGACCCAGTCGCTGCGCTCGCCGTCGGCCAGTGCCACGCCGATGCACTGGTCGGCATCGGCCAGGCATTGGCGGATGAACTCGCGTTCGAAACCGTCGCCCATGCCGAGCGAGGCCAGCTCGTCGAGCACGCCCGGGTCCAGTACACCATCCAGCACGGTAGCGGTACGCACGATCGGTGCGCTGGCCTTGAGCTGGCCGTTGGAGGCGATATCGGCAAGCACATCCAGCAGCCGCACCGCGACCACGGGCTTGGCCAGGAACGTATGCGCGCCGGCCTGCGTGCAGCGTTGGATGGCCTCGGGCGTGACGTCGGCGCTGAGCACCAGCACCGGCGTGCGCGGACCACCACCGGCCTGCATCACGCGCAGTTCCTTGAGCATGTCCAGGCCACTCATGCCGGGCATGTGCAGATCCACGATGGCGGCATCGAAATCACTCTCGGCCATCGCATCGAGCACCGCTTCACCGCCGTTGACGCACAGCACCTTGTGGCCGGCTTTCTGCAGCAGGCGCTGCAGCACCATCCGGTTGGCCTCGTGATCGTCGGCGACCAGGATGTGCATGCTGCGCACGCGCGCGCGGTGGCGCAGGAACGGGTCGGCAAACGCAATGACATTGCCGTTGCGGTCCGGCAGCCCGTCGCCGACCAGCGCCGGGGTGACCGTGCCCAGCGGCACGCGCGGCGGCGCGAACGGCAGCTCGAACCAGAAATGGCTGCCCTGCGGCGGGTTCTCTTCGTAGCCGATGTCCCCGCCCATCGCCTCGACCAGGCCCTTGGCGATGGTCGTGCCCAGGCCGGTGCCTTCGTGGCGGCGCGCCATGCTGACGTCGGCCTGCTCGAACGCTTCGAACAGGCGCGGGCGCATCTCCGGGGCGACACCGATGCCGGTATCGAGGATGTCGAACCGCAGGCGCACCCCGCCGTTGGATTCGGCATCGAGCACGGCCACGCGGATTTCGACCCGGCCGTGGTCGGTGAACTTGACCGCGTTGCCGGCGATGTTGAGCAGGATCTGCCGCAGGTGACCCAGGTCACCGCGCAGCAGCGGCGGCACGGTATCGGCCACCTTGACCCGGTAATCCAGCCGCTTGGCCTTGGCCTGCGGCAGCAGGATCAACCCGATGGCCTGGATCACATCGGCCAGCGCGAAGTCCTCGGCGGTCACGCGCAGCTTGCCGGCTTCGATCGCGGAGATATCGAGCACTTCCTCCACCAGCGCCAGCAGGCTGCGCGAGGACGCCTGGATGGTGTTCACACACTCGCGCTGCTCGTCATCGAGCTTGGTGGTGGCCAGCAGCTCGGTCATGCCCGACAGGCCGTTGAGCGGCGTGCGGAACTCGTGGCTCATGTTGGCCAGGAAACGGCTCTTGGCCTCGCTCGCGCGGCGTGCCTCGGCCATCGCACGGGTGAGCTGGCGCAGCAGCGTGGAGAAATACAGCGGCACCGCCGCCAGGCCCAGCCACAGGCCGAATGCCAGCCGCGCGTTCTGATGCCAGTACGGGGTCAGCAGTGCGGTGCTGCCGAAGCTGACCATCGCCATCGCCACCGCGACGTACAGATAGTTGTTGCCGTAGCGCATGCCGTTGCCGACCGTCACCCACATCACCACGATGTAGACCCAGGCCAGTGGCTCGCCCATCTGCACCATGCCGGCGGCGATCAGCCCGTAATCGGCGAGCATGCCGGCCACGCGGCGCGGGTCCGAGCGTCCCGGCCGCCACAGCAGCCAGCCGAACAGCCCCAGCGAGAGGGTCAGGCCGGTCAGCACGATCGCCAGCACCCCGTGGTACTGCGCCGGGGGCAGGTCGTGGCGCGGCCCCGGCATGAGCACATACAGCAGGATCAGGGTGATCAGCACGATGCGCACGATCGCCTGGCCGTGTTCGGTATCCGGGCGCTGCGCCAGGCGGTGCTTCAGGCGCGGGTACAGACGACGCATATCACATCCCCGGGCGGGATGACGCGGTGGAGTGCTGTGCGCAGATCTCATCAAGCTGGAGGCGGCCGCGCAGCAGGGCATCGACGCAGCGCGGATCGAACAACCGGCCCCGCTGGGCATACAGATACGCCAGCGTGGCTTCCATGGTCCATGCTTCCTTGTACGGACGCGGTGAGATCAGCGCGTCGAACACATCGGCCACCGCCACGATCCGCGCTTCCAGCGGAATCGCATCGCCGACCAGCCCATCCGGGTAGCCGCTGCCGTCGTAGCGCTCATGGTGGCGCAGCGCGATCAGGGCCCCGACCTGGATGAAACGGTTCTGGCTGCCACTCAGCAGCTCGTAGCCGATCCGCGGGTGCCGGCGCATGATCGCCTGCTCCTCATCGCTCAGCTTGCCCTGTTTGAGCAGGACCGCATCGGGAATGGCGATCTTGCCCATGTCGTGCAGGGGCGCGGCCATCTCGATCAGCTTGACCTCTTCTTCCGGCAGCCCGAGCTGCTCGGCGATCAGCCCGGCGACATGGGCCATGCGCTCCAGGTAGGCACTGGTGCCGGCATCACGGAATTCGATCGCCCGCGCCAGCCGCGACAGCGTCTCGCGCTCGCGCTCCTCCACCTCGTGCATGCTGGCCAGCAGGCGCTGCTCCAGCGACAGCGCGCGCTGCTTGACGTTCTCCGACTGCTGGCGCAGCTGCAACAGGTTGTAGCAGCGCGCGCGCAGTTCGCGCGGGCGGATGGGCTTGACCAGGAAATCGATCACCCCCGCCTCCAGCGCGGCCTGGCGGATCGGCTCGTCGCCGACCACGGTGATCAGGATCACGGGGATGTCGCGGTGCTTGGGCAGGCGGCGGAAGCGGCGGGCGAACTCCAGCCCGTCCATCTCCGGCATGCGGTAATCGAGCAACAGCAGATCCACGGCGTGCGACTCGCACCAGGCAAGCGCCGTCAGCGGATCGCCGAAGTCGTGCACGGACAGTTCCGGCGCGATGTCCTCGATGACATGGCGCAGCATGGTACGCGCGGACGTCTGATCGTCAACGATGACAATATTCAAGGCTGCTTCTGCCTTCTTCCTTGACCACACTGGAACATGCTGCGAAGAGGATACTCCGCCGCTCTGCACACTGGCACCTTGCATCGGTCCGCCTCCCGTCATGAACACCCCAGTTCATGATCGTCGTCACAGTGTGACGCCGGTGTCGGCGTCTCCCTGCAACCCGTCATGGTCTGTGGCCATCACGCCATAGCGCCTGTTAAGGCCACGCAGAAACCATACCCGCGCGGCCACGACAGCGGAACCCCCGCGCCGGACGTGCCCCAAGCACGCCCGGACCCAGGTCTCAGTTTTCCGGACGCATGTACGGGAACAGCAGCACGTCGCGGATCGAACTGCTGCCGGTCAGCAGCATCACCAGACGGTCGATGCCGATGCCCAGGCCGCCGGTCGGGGCCATGCCGTACTCCAGCGCGCGGATGTAATCGGCGTCGTAGTGCATGGCCTCGTCATCGCCGCCTTCCTTGGCCGTGACCTGGGCCTGGAACCGGGCGGCCTGGTCTTCCGGGTCGTTCAGCTCGGAGAAGCCATTGGCCAGCTCCTTGCCGTTGATGAACAGCTCGAAGCGGTCGGTGTAGCCGGGCTGGTCATCGTTGGCGCGGGCCAGCGGCGAGACCTCGACCGGGTGGTCGGTGATGAAGGTCGGCTGGATCAGGGTGTGCTCGACGGTGGCCTCGAAGATCTCCAGCAGCAGCTTGCCCCAGCCGTAGGACGGCTTGATGCGGATCTTCAGGCGCTCGCAGTGGGCGGCCAGCGCATCGCGGTCGGTGCAGTCGGCGGCGGTGATCTCCGGGTTGTGGTGGCGCACCGCCTCGTCCATGCGCCAGCGGCGGAACGCCGGGGCCAGGTCGATCGTGGCACCGTCCCACTCCACCGTGGTGGTGCCCAGCACATTGCTGGCCACGTCACGGATCACGCCTTCGGTGAGGTCCATCACTTCGGTGTACGTGGCGTAGGCCTCGTACAGCTCCATCATGGTGAATTCCGGGTTGTGGCGGGTGCTCACGCCCTCATTGCGGAAGTTGCGGTTGATCTCGTACACGCGCTCCAGGCCACCCACGACCAGGCGCTTGAGGTACAGCTCCGGGGCCACGCGCAGGTACAGGTCCAGGTCCAGCGCGTTGTGGTGGGTGGTGAACGGCTTTGCCGTGGCGCCGCCGGGGATGTAATGCATCATCGGCGTTTCGACTTCCAGGAAGTCGCGGTTGTCCAGCCACGCGCGCATGGCGCGGATGATCCGCGAGCGCTTGATGAACACCTCGCGCGACTCCGGAGTCACGATCAGGTCGACATAGCGCTGGCGGTAGCGCTGCTCCACGTCGGCCAGGCCGTGCCACTTGTCCGGCAGCGGGCGCAGCGACTTGGTCAGCAGGCGGATGCTGGTGGCCTTGACCGACAGCTCACCGGTCCTGGTCCGGGTCAGCCCGCCCTCCACGGCGATGATGTCGCCCACGTCCCAGCCCTTGAAGGCGGTGTAGGCATCGCCCAGCGTGCTGCCCTGCAGGAACAGCTGGATGCGGCCGGACTCGTCCTGGATCTGGGCGAAGCTGGCCTTGCCCATCACGCGCTTGGCCATCAGGCGGCCGGCCATCTTGACCTGGCGGTCGCTGGCCTCCAGCGCTTCGGCGGTCCACTGCTCTGCATCGGCGAACTCGGCCTGCAGGGTGCCGGCGAAGTGCTCGCGGCGGAAATCGTTCGGGTAGGCAATGCCCTGCCCGCGCAGGGCGGTCAGTTTCGCGCGGCGCTCGGCGATGAGGCTGTTCTCGTCGACGGGGGGCTGCGGCGCGGCGGTCTGATCGTTCATGGCGTGGGTCTATGTATGTCGGGGGGGAGGTACGGTCCCCGCCATCATGCCGATGGTCGGGGCGGATTGCGAAACCGGGCGCGGCCCGGGCACAACGGATCGGGGCCGCGCGTGGCGGCCCCGACGGTCAGGCGTCGGTGCGTTTGGCACCCACGGCCAGGCCGGACTTCAGGCTGGCTTCGACGAATTCGTCGAGGTCGCCGTCCAGCACCTTCTGCGTATCGGAGCGTTCGATGCCGGTGCGCAGGTCCTTGATACGGCTCTGGTCGAGCACGTAGTTGCGGATCTGGCTGCCCCAGCCGATGTCGGACTTGGTGGCTTCCACCGCGTCACGCTCGGCATTGCGCTTCTGGATCTCCAGCTCGTACAGCTTGGCGGCCAGCATCTTCATCGCGTTGTCGCGGTTCTGGTGCTGGCTGCGACCGGTCTGGCAGGCCACGACCGTATTGGTCGGGATGTGCGTGATACGCACCGCCGACTCGGTCTTGTTGACGTGCTGGCCACCGGCGCCGGAGGAGCGGTACACATCGGTGCGCAGGTCGGCGGGGTTGATGTCGATCTCGATGTTGTCATCGACTTCCGGCGACACGAACACCGAGGTGAAGCTGGTGTGGCGGCGGTTGTCCGAATCGAACGGCGACTTGCGCACCAGGCGGTGCACGCCGGTCTCGGTCTTCAGCCAGCCGTAGGCGTAATCGCCTTCCACGCGCAGCGTGGCCGACTTGATGCCCGCGACGTCGCCGCCGGAGACTTCCATCAGCTCGGTCTTCCAGCCGCGCGATTCGCACCAGCGCAGGTACATGCGCAGCAGGATCTCGGCCCAGTCCTGGGCTTCGGTACCACCGGCGCCGGCCTGGATATCGACGAACGCCGCGGCGTTGTCCATCTGGCCGGAGAACATGCGCTGGAACTCCAGCTGCTCCACGTGCTTCTGGTACTTGTCCAGGTCACTGACCACGGCCAGGGCGGTTTCTTCGTCCTGTTCGCTTTCGGCCAGTTCCAGCAGTTCGCCCGACTCGGTCAGGCCGTCGAGGATCGTGGCGATGCCGCCCACGGTCTTGTCCAGGTTGGCGCGTTCGCGGCCAAGGTTCTGGGCGTACTCGGCGTTGTTCCAGATATCCGGGTTTTCCAGTTCCCGGGTTACTTCTTCCAGACGCTCTTTCTTGGCGTCGTAGTCAAAGATACCCCCTGAGCGAGAGCACGCGATCGGTGAGATCGGTGATGCGCTGGCGGACAGGATTGAGCTCGATCATGTCGGCGATTAATGCGTGCGAAAAGACTGTCCATCATAGCCTATCCGGGCCTTTCCGGCGGTGGCCGGGGCGGCAGGTACCCGCCGGAGGGCAGGAAAGCGAGATCGCTGAACACGGGCGCCCGGCCAGACGATAGACTTCGGCCCCGCCGCGCGGCCCCCTGCCCGCGGCGTCCCCCAACGCACTACATGGAGCACCACCCCGATGAGGACGTCATCCTCCGCCCTGCTGCTGGCCTTCGCCTGCCTGACCGCCTCCACCGGCGCTTCGGCCCTGGACCTCAAGCAGCTGACCAGCACCGGCCTGAAGGCCGGCCAGGCGCTCACCCTGTCCGACCAGGACGTGGCCAAGGCCGCCGACGAAGCCTGCGTCTACATGGACCAGCAGAACAAGGTCGCCCCCGCCAACTCGCCCTACGCCCAGCGCCTGGCCAGGATCACCCAGGGCCTGGCCAACGAAGACGGCATGAACCTCAACTTCAAGGTCTACCTGACCGACGACGTCAATGCCTGGGCCATGGCCAACGGCTGCGTGCGCGTGTACTCGGGCCTGATGGACATGGCCTCGGACGACGAAGTGCGCGGCGTGATCGGCCACGAGATCGGCCACGTCAAACTGGGCCACTCCAAGACCAAGATGCGTACCGCACTGCTGGCCTCGGCCGGTCGCGACACGCTGGCCGCCTCGGGCAATGCCAATATCGCCACCCTGACCCAGGGCCAGCTCGGCGAACTGGCCGAGGGCTTCGTCAACGCGCAGTTCTCGCAGAAGGAAGAAAGCGCTGCCGACGAATACGGCTACCGCTTCATGAAGCGCCACCAGTACGACCCGGCCGCCCTGGCCAGCATGTTCCGCAAGCTGTCCAGCAAGGGCGGCCTGATGTCCTCCCACCCGGGCTCGGAAGCCCGCGCCGGGCGCATCGACGCGATGATCAAGAAAGACAGCAAGCGCTGAGTTCCCTGCCGGCACCCTGCTCCGCCAGGGTGCCTGTCAGCCAGGCCGGGTCAGGCCGTTGCCTGCACCGCCAGCGCCTGCCGGAACGAGGGCAGCTGCCGGCGACTGCACGGTACGCGCCCACCATCGTCCATGTGCAGCAAGGCCTCGCCCCCGTCCAGCGGCTCGATCGAGACCAGGTGCCGCACGTTCACCAGCCAGCTGCGGTGGGCCCGCACGAACACGGCCGGATCCAATCGTTCTTCCAGTGCCGCCATGGTGCTGCGCAGCGGGTAGTCGTGCCCGCGCACCCGCAGATTGACGTAGTTGCCGGCCGCCTGGGCATATTCGATATCACCGGTGGCGACCAGGAAGTCGCGCCCCAGCTTGCGCACCAGGAACCGTTCCGGGCGCTCCACGGCGTCCACCGGCGGCGCATCGTCCGGCGCGGCCAGCAGATGCGCCTCGCCCTGCCGGCGCCGTCCGAACCAGCTGAAGAAGTGCTCGATCGCCACGAAGGTGAAGAACGCACGCACATCCTTGAGGTACTCGTACACCAGGCGTACCGGCCAGCTGGCATCGTCCTGGTAGTGGTAGCCGAGCGCGGCATAAGCGAGATGGCGCAGCCCCATCATCCCGGTGACATGCACCAGCGACCACGCCACGCTGGCCAGCAGGTACAGCGGCAGGCGGCGCTTCCAGGTATCGGCATGCAGCGGCCAACGCTGGCAGCCCCACCACAGGACCGGCAGCGTCAGCAGGATCATCGTGACGCTGCTCAGCTCCCAGATCATCGGCTGCCACAGGCCCAGGTCTTCGCCACGGCGCCCCGCATCCATCACTTCCACCAGCGCATTGGCCACCGCGGTGGTCAGCAGGATCACCGACCACACCAGCATCCGCGCACCCGGCCGCCACCGCGCGGCACGTCCGTTCGCCATTGAATCGTCCATTCGCAAAGGGTCGTCAGCCTGACTCATCACGCCATGGTAGTGCGCCCCGCCCGTCCCTTGGCGACCGCCATTGGTCACTTGGCACCCACGGCAGAGCCCTTTGGCGTGGCCGAACCTCCTGCCAGTGCGCACCGTGGAGGCTCCTGCCCTCCCTGCCCCGTCCATGCCACGCCGCCACGACATCGACGCCCTGCGCGTACTCGCCTTCGCCCTGCTCATCCTGTATCACACCGCCATGGCCTACGTGGACGGCTGGGGGTTCCATCTCAAGAGCGACCACACCGCCGAGTGGCTGCAATGGCCGATGCTGCTGGTCAACCGCTGGCGGATGCAGCTGTTGTTTCTGCTCTCGGGCATCGCCATCGCCTTGATGCGGCCGGAGACACGCATCGTGCGCTTTGCCGTGCTGCGCTCGTGGCGGTTGCTGCTGCCGCTGGTGTTCGGGATGTGGGTGGTGGTGCCGATCCAACCCTACTGCGAGGCAGTGACCAACGGCCGCATCGAGCCCGGCTTCGGCGCGTTCCTGCTGCGCTACTGGCAGATGCCGGCCTGGCCGCAGGACAGCTTTGCCGGCTGGCAGCTGCGCATCACCTGGAACCACCTGTGGTACCTGGCCTACCTGTGGGTCTACACGCTGATGCTGGCCTTGCTGATGCCCGTCCTGGATACCGCTGCCGTGCATCGCGCCGTGGAGCGCTTCGCCCGTGCGCCGGCGCCGCTGCTGATCGGGGTGCCCAGCCTGCTCTCCTTCGGCTGGGTGGCCTGGCTCGATCCCCGGTTCCCGTCCACCAACCTGCTGTTCGGCGATTGGTACCAGCACGCCAAGTACGGCACGGTATTCCTCGCCGGCTACCTGCTTGCCCGCGCCACCCCGTTCTGGGCGCGCGTGGTCGAGCTGCGCAGGAGCACCCTGTGGGTGGCAGCCGTTGCGGCGAGCTGGTACTTCGGCATCCGCCTCCTGGGGCGGGTGTTGCCGGCCGATTCGGTGCTGCGGCAGTGGCCGGACAGTGTCTGGACGCTGCAGGTGATGGCCAGCCAGTCGCTGTACCTGTGGGCCGTGCTGCTGACCCTGCTCGGCTGGGCCAAGGTGTATCTGGATCGCCCGTTCCGCTGGCTGCCGTACTGCACCGAGGCGGTGTATCCCTGGTACATCCTGCACCAGAGCCTGATCATCGCGCTGCTGTTCTGGCTCAAACCGCTGCACCTGGGGCCATGGTGGGAGCCACTGCTGGTCCTGGCCGGAACCGTGGCGGGTTGCCTGGTGCTGCACGAAGGGCTGATCCGGCGCGTTGGCTGGCTGCGCCCGCTGTTCGGACTGCGCCGGGAGCCGTTATCGTTGCCGGTCACGCGGGCGGTGGCCCGACACTGAGGAATACGGATGTTCCAGACCCATTGGCATGTATGGCTGCAGTCCTTCTTCGATGCCGCATGGATGTTGCCGCTGATGAACTTCGTCAGCGCGCTGGGCTACGAATGGGCTTACGTGCTGTTGATCGTGGTGTGCAGTTTCGGGGTGCGTCTTCGCGCGGGGCTGGGCATCATGATGGCGGTACTGCTGATGTCGATGGCCACGCACGCGATCAAGCAGGGTGCCGCCCTGCCCCGCCCCAGCGATGTCGACATCCACGTGTTGGACAAGGGCCGGCCGGACCACGCGCTGGTCGCCGATGGCGCTGCCGGATCGTTCTGGTCGTTGCCGACCGATCAGGCGATTGCCTCCCTGCGCGCGCAGCCGGATCCGGACTACGGATTCATCAGCGGTCATGTGGGGGTGGCGACGGCTGCCATGACGGCCGTGGTGCTGTGCTTCGGTATCCGCAGTGCTGGCTGGCGAATCGCGCTGCTGATCGGCTGGCCGTTGCTGATGGCGCTGTCTCGGATGTACCTGGGGCGGCATTTCCTGTCCGATGTGCTGGGCGGCTGGCTGGTCGGGATGGCCTTGGGCTGGCTTGCCTGGCAGTGCCTGCCAGCGCCCGCGCATCGCAATCGAACCCGCCACCTCATCCTCGTCACCCTCGGCATCTGCGTGACGGCAGCGGCGCTGACGACCGCGTTCGTCCCGGCAGACAGCGCGGGGCGGTATCTGGGGCTGCTGCTGGTCTTCGCCTTCCTGCACTGGCGCGGCTGGCCGCTGGATCCGTACACAGCGTGGCAGCGGATCGGGCGCGTCATGGCCGTCATCGGGCTGTATCTCGTCATCAGCCCCGTGCTGGAGGCAGTCGCCGTCGCACTGGCACTCCCTGACGCAGCGGTGGTGGAGGTGGTGTTCAATGCCATCGCCAACGCGGCGATCTTCATGGGCGGCATTGCCCTCGCGGGGTACTGGCCGCTGGCGGCGCGCAGCCTGCCTCGGGCCGCCGCCGTCAAATAAACGGCGGCGGCTCTCACGGATTCCGCTTGCGGGGGCTCACTTCACCTCGAACTCCCCGACCAGCACCGTTTCCGCGCGGTCCTTCAACCGCAGCGTGACCTGCTGGTCGCGCTGGTCGCGGCTGCCCCATCGGGTGCTCAGGCGCAGCATCAAGGTGGTGGCACCGGTGACCAGCTGCTCGCGGCTGCCGAAGTAGTTCGCTTCGATCCTGTAGATGCCCGGCTTGGCATCGCGCAACGAGAACTGCTCCGGGCCATAGCCGCCGGTGAAGTCCTGCGACATCTGCCCGCCCTGGTAGGTCAGCCGGTTGCCGTAGTAGGCGCGCTCGCCATTGGGATCGGTGACCCACAGGTCCATGTCGCTGTTGTCGCTGTCCCAGCTCAGCACCACGCGCAGGTCCAGCGGCATCGCACGGCGCAGGCGCGGGTCGACCGCGGAAGGATCCACACGCTCGCGCGCGATCAGCCGGGTCAGTTCGTCCAGCGCGATCAGCGAGATGCCGTCGAACCGCCCATCCCACGGGCGCACCACGACTTCGTAGAGCGCATCCACCGCCGCCTGGTACTGCCCGGCCGCTTCCAGGGCCAGGCCCAGGTCACGGAAACTCTGCGGCTCCTCCTCGCCCATCGCCAGCACCTGGCGGAACACCGGTACGGCCAGCGCCGGCGCCTTGGCCTGCATCAGGCGATAGCCGAGCACGCGCAGCACGTGGCGGTTTTCCAGGTCCATCTCGGCGAGGTTGGAGAGCACGCGCAGGGCCAGCTCCCGCTGTCCGCTGGCCAGCAGCAGATCGGCCACGTCCAGATAGAACGCGCTGCTGCCGGCGTGCTGTTCGCGCTCCTGCAGGTACAGCGGATACAGCTGCGCCGGCGTGGCATCGCGCAGGCGGCGTGCATAGGCCGAATCCGGTGCCCACGGCGCGAGCGTCAGTGTGATCTGGCCATTGTTGGCCCTGGGTGCCGATTGGGCGCGGCGCTCGGGGGTGGCCTCCGCCTCATCGGCAACCGCCGAGGCGGTCAGCTCTACACGGTCCAGCGCCATCGGCGCCGCAGGTGCCGGCGGTGGCGCGGCCATCGCCATGGCCACCGGCGCGGCGACAGCGTGCACGTCCGGCTTGGGCTGCGGCGGCGTATCTTTCGGCCAGCGGGTATTCCACCACTGCTCGCGCTCGGCGAACTGGCGGGCGATGCCATCCAGGCGGCGCTTCCGCTCGGTTGCCACGTCGGCCACCGTCAACGCATGGCGCTGGTCGTAGGCCGCGCGCAGCGGCGCCGGCGGGCGGATGCCGTAACGCAGATAGTCCTCCAGCGTCTCCAGGACCAGCAGCGACGTATCGGCCGTCACGATCCCGAACCGCTGGGCCAGCACTTTGGCGACCGGCGCCCCGGCGGGGTCCGCCGCCAGTGCTGCCAACCGGTCATTCGCCCACGCGTGAGCGACCAGGCCGCCGTCGACCGCACGCGCGTTCGCGACGTTGAGCGTGACCGGCTGCGGACCGCTGTCGCCACCACGCAGGGACAGCAGCACCGTCGCATCGGGACGCAGCACGCGGCCGGTGACGCGAATCCAGCCCTGCGCAGCCCGCGAGGCATCCACGCTCACGTCCTCCACGCCACGCGCCAGCACATCGCTCACTTCGGCGGGCTGCCGCAGCAGCAGCGGCATCACCGCCTCCACCTCCGCTTCGCTGCCCAGCTGCAGCAGCTGACCATGATGGGCGCTGGTCCACGCACGAAGGCGCGGCGCGTCGGTCTTCGCACCGGCGCTGCTCAATGCATACAGGCGCTGATCGGGCGACAGGGTGGGCAACGCCTGGCGGCCATAGTTGGCCAGGCCATCGCTGACCAGCAGGTACTCGCCGATGGTGCGGTTCGGCGTCCAGTCGCCCAGCGCACTGGCGCCATCGTGGGGCAGCGCCAACAGATACTCGCGCAGCGCCGACCAGTCGCCCCGGGTGATCGGGAACTCACGCGGCGCTTCGCTGCGGTCACGCAGCACCGTCAGCTGGACCTGACCCGAGCCGAACACTTGGAAATAGCGGTCCAGCACGGCCAGCTCAGCCGCACGGTTGCGCGTACCGGCCGAACCGGAGGCATCCCAGAGCAGACCGATGCGCGCAGGCAGGACGCGCGCGGCGGTCGGGGTGCGGACCGGCACGCTGGCCAGCAGATAGCGCTGCCCATCCTGCAGCCCGGTGACCAGGTCAGTGCTGTGCGCGAGCGGAAGGCTCCACTGCAGTTGGGCAGGCAGATCGGCGCCCCGCCCCTGCCACTGTGCCGCGTAGACACCGGCCTTCAACGTGAACCCGAGAGGATGGACGCCAACGGCGACCGGCTTGCCGGTCCCGCTGGTTTCCAACCGCAGCGTCACTTGCTCGGCCTGGCGTGCGAAGGACACCGGCAGTGACCAGTGCAGACCCTGCGGCACGGGCGGCAGGCTGTCACGCAGCACCAGCCGCACACGCCGCTCGCCACGCGCCGGGATCGGATACAGGCGCAGCCGGAACTGGTTGCCGGCGGTCTGTTCCAGCAGACCCGGATCGACCTGGCAGCGTTCGATTGCCTCGAAGACCTGGCGTCCCTGCGCCTTGGGTACCGGCACCGCATCGCGAAGCGTGCCATCGATATCCAGTGCGAAACCGGCCACCTGCTGGCCGTAGGCCAACGGAAATTCCAGCTGCCCTTCCAGCACGCGCGCATTGGGATTGTGGAAGGTCAATTCGATCGTGGTTTCGCCGAGCCCTGCCACGACGCGACTGTCGATGTGGGCCTCGGTCAACCGCACCGGCACCTCGGCACCGGCGACCTGCAGGATGGGTGGGCGCGGCGAGGGAAAACGCCGTGGCTGCGCGTGGGCGCTGGGCAGCTGCCAGCACAGCAGCGCGAGCAGACCGATACTGCGCAGTGCGAGTCCCATGTGACGCTCCTGATCCGATGACCCTCCATTGAACGCACCGCGATCCGCAATGGGGTTGAGCGGTGGCAATCGCCTGTTCCGGTCATGGACGCCTCATCCGCGCTGGGCCAAGATCGCTCTCCACGGATTGATGGACCAAGGATGCCGCATGCGCCTGTTGTTGACCGCCCCGCTGTTGATGGGGCTCGCCCTGCCCGGTAACGCCGCCGCCCCCATCGAGGGCGTGACGTTCACCCACCACGACTGGACGCTGGCCTGCGACAACACCCGCACCTGCCGCGCCGCCGGTTATCAGGCCGATGACAATGGCGGCGACCCGGTCTCGATCCTGCTCACCCGCGCGGGCGGGCCGGATCAACCGGTGCAGGCGGAACTGATGCTCGGCCAGTACGACGACAACACGGCCACCAAGCGGCTCAGCCTGAGTATCAATGGCACCTCGCTGGGCCCGATGCAGTTCGATGCCGCCGAGGGCACCGCCACCTTTTCCGCGAAGCAACTCGCTGCCCTGCTCGCTTCGCTGGCACGCAACAGCCGCATCGAGCTGATGGGCGACGATGGCGCGCGCTGGACGGTTTCCGATCAGGGCGCCTCGGCCGTGCTGTTGAAGATGGATGCGTTCCAGGGCCGCCTCGGCACACCCGGTGCGCTGATGCGCAAGGGCACGCTGGCCGAGTCCTCGGTGCCGCCCGCACTGCCGGTGCCGGTCGTGCAGCTGGGCACGCCGGTGGCCACCCGCCCGGCGGATACGGCGCTCGCCGCGTCGCCCGCGCTGCGCGCCGCGCTGGCGGCGGTGACGTCGGCCGACGACTGCGAAGCGTTGGGCGCCGGCGGCAGCCCGTCACCGGACGGCGAACCCGAAGCGCTGACCGTACAGCGGCTCAGTGCCGACAAGCTGCTGGTGTCGCTGAGTTGCTGGCGCGGGGCCTACAACACCGGCGACGGCTACTGGGTGATCAACGACCGCGCGCCGTACCAGCCGCGGCTGGTCACCACGGCAGCCGTGGGGGATGAGGTGCGCACCATCCAGGAGGCGCAGAAGGGCCGTGGCCTCGGCGACTGCTGGTCCACCACCACGTGGGGCTGGACCGGCTCGCAGTTCGTGAAGACGGCCGATTCCAGCACCGGGTTGTGCCGCCTGGTTGCCGCCGGTGGCGCATGGGAGATGCCGACGCTGGTGACCGAAGTACAGGAGTAGCGATCGCATCTGCAATACCCGACGTCGCCGTGACCGACCCTGACTGACCAGAGGGAACCGAATCGTACTCGTTGCATGGCCGTCGCGCTCGCCAGCAGGGACACTGTGAACCTCCGCACAGGACCCCCACGATGCGCCTGCTCGCCACCCAGCCGACCCTTGCCCTGCTGCTCTGCTTTCTTTCTTCGCCTACTGCTCTGGCTGCCCCGCCCATCAAAGGCATCGCCTTTGACCACGGTGATTGGACTCTGGCCTGCGACAACACCCGGACATGCCGTGCCGCAGGTTATCAGCCTGACGATGGCGAGCATGCACCGGTATCGGTGCTGCTGACCCGGCGGGCGGGCCCGGACCAGCGGGTGAAGGCCGAGCTCATGGTTGGCCAGCTCGGCGAAATCAAGCTGCCCCTGCGGCTGTCGCTGCAGATCAACGACGCCAGGTTGGGCCCGCTGAGGTACAACGCGGCCGATGGCACCGCCACGTTGTTGCCGGCGCAGGTCAGCGCCATGCTCGCGGCACTGATGGGCAACAGCCGCATCGCGCTGATCGGCGACGACGGCAGACGCTGGACGCTGTCTGGTCGCGGCGCTTCGGCGGTGCTGTTGAAGATGGATGAATTCCAGGGACGGATCGGCACGCCCGGCGCGCTCGTGCGGAAAGGCACGAAAGCCGAGAGCACGGTACTGCCCGCCGTGTCGATGCCAATCATGAAACTGACCAACATAGTCGCCACGCGGCCGGCTGACAAAGCGCTGGCCTCGTCGGCCGCGCTGCGCGAAGCGTTGATTGCAACCATCTCGGTCGACGATTGCGAAGCCCTGCAACCGACATGGAACGACACCTCCAATGAAGGCCCTCAAGAAATGAAGGTGCAGCGTCTGAGCGCAGACAAGCTGCTGGTATCGCATCTGTGCTGGCGGGGCGCCTACAACAGGAGTGACGGATATTGGGTGATCAACGACCGCCCCCCGTACCGCCCCAGGTTGGTCACTAACTCGGGCAGCGGCGACAACGTGCGCTCCATCGAAGAATGGCACAGGGGCCGCGGCCTGGCCGACTGCATTTACTCCACTACATGGAGCTGGATCGGCACCCGCTTCGTACAGGAGGACCGATCAGCTGTGGGGCGCAACAACCACTGCCACGAATGCCCGCTGGAAACCCTCCAAACGCGCATGCGGCAGGCCCAGCGCAACGGGGTTGCCACCGCGCGGAAGGATGCGCCGGTCATGTACGCCTCAGCGCGGGTGGGCAAAGATCACGCTCCCAAGCCCTCATGCTCCAAGGATGCCGCATGCGTTCGTTGCCTCCCAGCCGCTTGATGTTCGTCCCCCTGCTGCTGGCCGGCGCAGTGCCCGTCCAAGCCGCCGATGCGCTCACCGGCATGCGGTTCGATCACCACGACTGGACCATCGCCTGCGACAACACTCGCACCTGCCGTGCAGCCGGCTACCAAGCTGACAATGGCGACCGGGAGCCGCTTTCGGTGCTGCTTACCCGGGCGGGCGGCCCGAACCAGGCGGTCACCGCCGAACTGATGCTGGGCGTGTACGACGAAAGCACGCCGCCGGTTAAGCCGCGCCTGCGCATCAACGGGCAGGATCTGGGCGCGGTAGCTGAGACCGGTGCCGGGCCGTTGAGTGCCGCACAGACCGCCGCCCTGCTCAAAGCGCTGACCCGCGACAGCACGATCCTCGTCGTGAGCGCTGATAAACGCCAGTGGCAGCTCTCAGACCGTGGCGCCTCGGCGGTACTGCTGAAGATGGACGAGTTCCAGGGCAGGCTCCACACGCCCGGGGCGCTGCTGCGCAAGGGCAATCGCCCCGAGGCGACGGTGCTGCCGGCGGTGCCGGTGCCCGTGGTCAGGCAGGCCGCCCTGGTCGCTACGCGTCCCGGCGATGCCGCGCTGGCCGGAAGTGCGGCACTGCGCGCGGCCCTGAAAACCTCCCTGGCACCGGACGCCTGCGATGTCCTGGTGAGCGGCGAGCGCGTCGAACCGCTGACGGTACGCCGCCTCAGCGCGGACAAGCTGCTTGTTTCCACGCGGTGCTGGATGGGTGCCTACAACGTGGGCGAGGGCTACTGGGTCACCAACGATCGTGCGCCGTTCAACCCGCAACTGGTGACCACGAGCGGCAGCGATGAAGACGAAGGCAGCATCCACGCCGCGCACAAGATCCGCGGCCTGGGTGACTGCTGGTCGAGCGACAGCTGGACCTGGGATGGCCGCCGGTTCGTACATACCGCCGATGCCACCACCGGGATGTGCCGGCTCGTCGCCGCCGGCGGCGCCTGGGACATGCCGATCCTGGTGACCCGGGTCGTCAAGTAAGTCGCGCCCGCGTGGAACGGCGGGCTCAGGCGTCGGCATAGAGCATTGGAACGACCCCCTTCCCGTCGCTCGGCTCTGTGTGCCACCGAGCAGGTGGAGCTGCAGGAACGATGCCCCGACCTGTTCTTCGACGAACGCGACCACCCTCTGACCGTACGCAGATTAAGCGGCAGCAAACTGCTGGTTTCCGCCCAATGCTGGATAAGGGGGCAAAACGCAGGGTTCGGCTATTGGATGGTCAACCACCGCGCGCCCTATCAGGCTGCTCTGGTCACTATATCGGCCGACGAAAGTATTGGGGCAAGCCACATTTTTGCATCACAGAGGAATGTTGCTGGCGACTGTTTATCGGCTAAGAGCTGGGCGTGGGATGGCAAGGATTTTGTCCCCACATCGGCGTTGACTACCGGCCTGTGCCGCCTTGTCACCCTTGGCGGACCATGGCAGATGCCGACACTGGTGACCCGTGTGCTGAAGTAAGTGCCTCGTCTGCCCGCTGCCCTGTCATCGGGCAGTGGTCAGCCCGTGCCAGGGAATCACCTTGGCGGACGCGGCATCCTGAAAGGGAAGGTCTGGCTTAGCAGCTGCTCCAACGAGTCATACAACAACTCGGTTTCTCCAGTCTCGTGGAGATACAGATGAAGTACCCCTTCGGCTGTCATCAAAACCGGGTTGCCGGTCCCGTCATCCGATATGACGTAGGCGTCGCGCCACTGTTCTCCGGCACTTTCCAGATAGTTGTCTCGAAACCGCTCGGTCAGCTCAGTGACTGTTTCATTGCCGATAAGAGAGCCATTGTTGAAAGCGTGGATCTCGATACCGCCAAATGCACCCCCAAACGCCTTGATGAACTGGATGTAGTCAGCATTGAACTTGACACCAAGTGTCTGTTCCGCGGTCTCGATCTCAGAATCGGTGGCAGGCAAGCCATAAAGATCCCCGTCCCCCGTCATGATATCCAGGGTGATCATGTCCATTAACTGGTGATCCACTTTGAACGCACTCGATTCCGCTTTCGTTGGTTCAGATCCTAATTGGTCCAGCACAGCAAGTACTGCCCCGCTGCGCCAGAAGTTGACGCAATCGGCACGGACGTTCGGCGCTCCCCCCTGAAGTCAGAGAACAGGCATGCGCCTCACGCATCCGCGCAGTGCTCCACAATCAACTGGATCGCCCCACCGCCCCGGTAATCATCGCTGACCAGCCGGTAGGCGATATGCACCTGGTTGGCCGGCGCATTGCCGGTCCAGCCGCTGAAGTGGATGGCGCTGATCGGCTCGGCACGGCCGGGCACGCGCAGGCTCAGCTTGAGGTGTTTCTCTTTGAGCACCTGCCAGCGGGCTACCTGGAAGTGACCATCGAACAACGGCTCCGGGAAACCCTGCCCCCACGGCCCGGCCAGGCGCAGCGCCTCGGCATGGGCGAAATCCAGCTCCTGCGGCAGCAGCTCGCCGTCGGTGATCAGCAGCTGCTGCAGCGAGAGCGGGTCCAGCGTACGTTCCACCACCTCCACGAAGGCCTGCTCGAAGGCGGCCAGCTGCGCGTGCGGCAGGCTCAGGCCGGCGGCCATCGCATGCCCACCGAACTTGTCGATCAGGCCCGGGTGCGCCGCGTTGACCAGTGCCAGCGCGTCACGGATATGGAAGCCGGGGATCGAGCGCGCCGAGCCACGCAGCGAATCGCCACCTGGCTCTGAAGGCGCAAACGCAATCACCGGCCGATGCAGGCGATCTTTCATCTTCGACGCCACCAGCCCCACCACCCCCGGATGCCACTCGGCGTCGAACAGGCAGGCCGCAACCGGGCGCACGCCTTCGGCACTCAACACCGCACGGGACACGGCCAGTTCGGCGTCGTCGGTCATCAGCTGCTGAACCGCACGGCGCTCCGTATTGATCGATTCCAGCGTCGTGGCGATCTCACGCGCATGGGCGCGGTCTTCGGTGAGCAGCAGTTCGATGCCCAGCGCCATGTCTTCCAGCCGGCCGGCCGCATTCAAACGTGGGCCCAGCGCAAAACCGATGTCGCTGCCGGTCAAGCGCGAGGCATCGCGCCCGCTGGCTTCGATCAGCGCCTGCAGCCCGACGCAGCCCTTGCCGCTGCGCAGACGGCGCAGGCCCGCCGAGACCAGGGCGCGGTTGTTGTCATCCAGCGCCACCAGATCGGCGACGGTACCGACCGCGACCAGGTCGAGCAGGGTCAGCAGGTCCGGCTCCGGGGCCGTGGCGTAGGCGCCCTGCCCGCGCAGGTGGCGGCGCAGCGCCATCAATACATAGAAAATCACCCCGACGCCGGCCAGTGCCTTGCTCGGGAAGGCATCGCCGCTGATGTTGGGGTCCACGATCGCATCGGCCGGCGGCAGGTGCTCGCCGGGCAGATGGTGATCGGTCACCAGTACTTTCCAGCCCAGCGCCTTGGCCGCGTTGACGCCGGCGTGGCAGGCGATGCCATGGTCGACCGTGACCAGCAGCCCGGGATTGAGCGGGGCCAGTTCGGCCACCAGTGACGGCGACAGCCCATAGCCGTGCAGCATGCGGTTGGGCACGGCGTGCACCACATCGCGCGCGCCGAGCATGCGCAGGCCGCGCACGCCAACTGCACAGGCCGTGGCGCCGTCGCAGTCGAAATCACCGACGATCAGGATGCGTTCTTTGTTGGCGATCGCATCGGCCAGCAGCGTTACCGCAGCCTGCATGCTGCCGAGCAGGTCCGGCGCATGCAGCTGGGCCAGTTTCGGCTGGGCCTGTGCGGCATCCGTGACGCCGCGGGCGGCATACAGGCGCTGCAGCAACGGCAACATGGACGAGGGCCACTCGCTGACGGCGGCGGCAGGACGGCGCTGGATACGGGGTGCTTCAGACTGGGTCAAAACAGGCTCGATCAATGACGTGCGCGCCCATGATACCGCCCTGGTACCGGTAGAGCCGACCGCTGGCCGGCTGCCGTTCGACGCACTCAGAGCGCGTGCAGTTGCACCGGCTTCTTCCAGAACCGCCAGCGCTGGGCCTTGTCGATCTCCACGCGGGTGCCGTCCTCGAAATCCAGCACCAGCCGCTTCAACTCCCCGCGCGCGATCGCCGCCAGCAACGGGCGGATCGCATCGTTGCCCAGCTGTTCCAGCGAACGCAGCTGGCGCAGATCCACCAGCGCATCCACGGTCTGCTCGCCGTCGGCCTGCAGGCCCGCGGCCTTGGCCAGTGCCTGCAGCAGCGCATCGCGGCTGCGGACCTGGGCATGCGCGGTGGTCACACGTTCGGGCAGCTCACCGCCGCCCCAGAACCACAGCGAATTGATCGCGCGCTTGCCCTCGCTCACGCGCTGCTGGTTCCACGCATGCTGGTGCAGCACCACCTGCGCTTCGGTCAGCAGGGCGCGCCAGCGGCGGCCGGCATCGCCTTCGGGCAGATGGGCGAACAGATCATCGCCGAGCACTTCATCCGGCTCGGCAAAGGCTGGCAGGGTCGTGCCCGGCGGAAGACGCAGGTACCAGCGCGACGGCACCGGGGCATCCAGCACGAAACCGAACCCGGCAAACAACGGCTGCAACGCCGGCAGCAGATGCATTACATCGGCCAGTTCGGGGCGCAGGGTATCCCCGTGCCCCATCAGGCGGGCGCCGTGCATGTCCGGCACCACGTTGGCCGGATCGGCCCGCAGCCAGACCGCGCCATCGGCATCGCCGACGTCCAACTGGCGGGTCAGGGCTGCGGCCGACCACGCGTCCGGCTGCGTCTGGAAATGCCGACGCAGCTGGGCGCGCTCGCCCGCATCGGCACTGCGGCGTTCGGCACGCCCCAGCGCCTTGGCGACGTCATCGGGCAGCGGCGCCGCCGGAAACCGGCTGCGCGCCGGCAGCAACAACGTCGCCGTGGCCATCGCGGTCAGTCCAGGTACTGGACGCTGACGATTTCGTACTCGCGCTGGCCGGCCGGCGCGTCGATGGTGACCGCATCGCCTTCCAGCTTGCCGATCAGGGCACGCGCCAGCGGCGAGGAGATCGCGATCAGGCCCAGCTTGATGTCCGCTTCCAGGTCGCCAACGATCTGGTAGCGCTTTTCTTCATCACTCTCCACGTCCGACAACTCGACCGTGGCGCCGAACACCACCTTGCTGCCGGCGTTGAGCTTGGTGATGTCGATGATCTCGGCATGCGAAAGCTCGCCTTCCAGCTGCTTGATGCGGCCTTCGATGAAGCCCTGCTCTTCGCGCGCGGCGTGGTACTCGGCGTTCTCCTTGAGATCGCCGTGCTCACGGGCCTCGGCGATCGCCGCGATGACCTTCGGGCGCTTAACCGACTTCAGGTGGTCAAGCTCTTCGCGCAGACGCTGCGCGCCCTTCAGGGTGATCGGTGCTCTCATGCGTTCAACTCCTTGTGCAGTTCCTGCAGCGACCAGACCGGGCCGGTCCCGCGGAATTCCAGTGATTGCACCAGCGCCTTGGCGCCGGCAATGGTGGTCGAATAGGTGACGCGATGCTGCAGCGCCTCGCGACGGATCGAGAACGAGTCGTTGATCGCCGCGCGACCTTCGGTCGTGTTGACGATGTAGACGATCTCGCCGTTCTTGATCGAATCGACGATGTGCGGACGGCCTTCGACGACCTTGTTGACGATCTCGCAGTCCATGCCGTGCTGCTGCAGCCACGCGGCGGTGCCACGGGTGGCGACCAGGGTGTAGCCACGCTCGAGCAAGGCCTGGGCCACCGGCAGGACGCGCTTCTTGTCCGGATCACGGACCGAGACGAAGGCCTTGCCCAGCGGCGGGGCCTTGATGCCACCGGCTTCCTGCGCACGCGCGAAGGCGGCGCTGAAGCTGCGGCCCACGCCCATCACCTCACCGGTGGAGCGCATCTCCGGCCCGAGGATCGGGTCGACGCCCTGGAACTTGGCGAACGGGAAGATCGCTTCCTTGACCGAGTAGTAGCCCGGCACGATCTCCTTGGTGGCGCCCTGCTCGGCCAGCGTCTTGCCGGCCATGCAGCGCGCGGCGATCTTGGCCAGCGGCATGCCGGTGGCCTTGGAAACGAACGGCACGGTGCGCGAGGCACGCGGGTTCACTTCCAGCAGGTAGACGATGTCTTCACCGTTCTCGCCGGCCTGGATGGCGAACTGGGTGTTCATCAGGCCGACCACGTTCAGGGCCTTGGCCAGCTCCACCACCTGGCGACGCAGCTCGGCCTGGGTCTGCGCCGACAGCGAGTACGGCGGCAGCGAGCAGGACGAATCGCCCGAATGCACGCCGGCTTCTTCGATGTGCTCCATCACGCCGCCGATCAGCACGTTGCCGTCCTTGTCGGCAATGATGTCCACGTCCACTTCCACCGCGTTGTCCAGGAAGCGGTCCAGCAGAACCGGCGAATCGTTGGACACCTTCACCGCGTCACGCACGTAGCGGGCCAGGTCGGATTCACCGTAGACGATTTCCATCGCGCGGCCGCCCAGCACGTAGCTCGGGCGCACCACCAGCGGGTAGCCGATCTCGCGGGCCAGCAGCAGCGCTTCCTGGTCGTTGCGGGCGATGCGGTTCGGCGGCTGCTTCAGGCCGAGCTTCTCGACCAGCTGCTGGAAACGCTCGCGGTCTTCGGCCAGATCGATGGAGTCCGGCGAGGTGCCGATCACCGGCACGCCGTTGGCTTCCAGCGCGCGCGCCAGCTTCAGCGGGGTCTGGCCGCCGTACTGCACGATCACGCCCTTGGGCTGTTCCAGCTCGACGATCTCCAGCACGTCTTCCAGCGTCAGCGGCTCGAAGTACAGACGGTCGGAGGTGTCGTAATCGGTGGAGACGGTTTCCGGGTTGCAGTTGACCATGATGGTTTCAAAGCCATCATCGCGCAGCGCCAGCGCGGCGTGCACGCAGCAGTAGTCGAACTCGATGCCCTGGCCGATGCGGTTCGGACCGCCGCCCAGGATCATGATCTTGTCGCGGTTGCTCGGGGCCGCTTCGCACTCGTCCTCGTAGGTCGAGTACAGGTAGGCGGTGCTGGTGGCGAACTCGGCGGCGCAGGAATCCACGCGCTTGTACACCGGGCGCACCTTGTGGGCACGACGCAGCGCGCGCACGGCCGCTTCGTTGGTGCCGGTCAATTCGGCCAGGCGGGCGTCGGAGAAACCGGCGCGCTTGAGCTTGCGCAGGCGTGCGGCATCCAGTGCATCGATGCCGTCGGCGGCCACCTCGGCCTCGGCCTGGATGATCTCTTCGATCTGGTCCAGGAACCACGGGTCGATGTGCGACAGCGCGAAGACCTCTTCCACGCTGAAGCCGGCGCGGAACGCATCACCCACGAAGAACAGGCGCTCCGGGCCCGGGGCCTTCAGCTCGCGCTTGAGGGTGGTGATGTCGTCTTCGTTGGCCAGGTCCAGGCCGGTCGGGTCCAGCCCGATCTTGCCGGTTTCCAGGCCACGCAGCGCCTTCTGCAGCGACTCCTGGAAGGTGCGGCCCATCGCCATCACCTCGCCCACCGACTTCATCTGGGTGGTCAGGCGTGCGTCGGCGGCCGGGAACTTCTCGAAGGCGAAGCGCGGGATCTTGGTGACGACGTAGTCGATCGACGGCTCGAACGAGGCCGGGGTCAGGCCACCGGTGATCTCGTTCTTCAATTCGTCCAGGGTGTAACCCACGGCCAGCTTGGCCGCGACCTTGGCGATCGGGAAGCCGGTGGCCTTGGAGGCCAGCGCCGAGGAGCGCGACACGCGCGGGTTCATTTCGATCACCACCACGCGGCCGGTGGTCGGGCTGATGCCGAACTGCACGTTCGAGCCGCCGGTGTCCACGCCGATCTTGCGCAGCACGGCGATGGAGGCATCGCGCAGGCGCTGGTACTCCTTGTCGGTCAGGGTCTGGGCCGGGGCCACGGTGATCGAGTCACCGGTGTGCACGCCCATCGGGTCCAGGTTCTCGATCGAGCAGACGATGATGCAGTTGTCGGCGGTGTCGCGCACCACCTCCATCTCGAATTCCTTCCAGCCCAGCACCGACTCTTCCACCAGCACTTCGGTGGTCGGCGACAGCTCCAGGCCGCGGGTCACGATATCGACCAGCTCTTCGCGGTTGTAGGCGATGCCGCCACCGCTGCCGCCCAGGGTGAAGCTGGGGCGGATGATGGTCGGGTAGCCCACGCGGGTCTGGATCTCGATCGCTTCTTCCAGCGTGTGCGCCACTGCGGCGGACGGACACTCCAGACCGATCTCACCCATCGCCACGCGGAACAGCTCGCGGTCTTCGGCCATGCGGATGGCGTCGCGCTTGGCGCCGATCAGCTCGACGTTGTACTTCTCCAGCACGCCGTTGTCGGCCAGGTCCAGCGCGCAGTTCAGCGCGGTCTGGCCACCCATGGTCGGCAGCAGCGCATCGGGCTTTTCCTTGGCGATGATCTTCTCGACCGTCTGCCAGTTGATCGGCTCGATGTAGACGGCGTCGGCCATCTCCGGGTCGGTCATGATCGTGGCCGGATTGCTGTTGACCAGCACCACGCGGTAACCCTCGTCGCGCAGTGCCTTGCAGGCCTGCGCGCCAGAGTAGTCGAACTCACAGGCCTGGCCGATGACGATCGGGCCAGCACCGATGATGAGGATGGTTTTAAGGTCAGTGCGCTTGGGCATTGTCTTCTCTAAGTCTGGACAGCGAGGCAGATGGGGGTGATCGCACGCTGTCGATCAGGAAATATCGTCGGGGTTCAGCGCGATCCGGCACTGGTCCTGCAGTCCTTTGGCCAGCTGCACGCCGATGTCGTCGGGCAGCTCCGATTCGATGTCGAGCGTGGCGATGAAGCGGGTGTAGGCCGGGCTGGCCAGGAACGCAGCCACTTCGGCGCGCTCGGCTTCACTCAGATCCACGTTGGACTTTTCGGCGATCGTCGATGGATTCGCAGCGGCGAAGGCCGAGGAGAGGCTCTTGCCCCCGGGGGTGCCCAGGAAGCGCGACCACTCCGCGATCACCTCGTCGCCGTCGTTGCCGAGGCCGGAGATCACCGAACGACGGAACTGTGCGTCGAGCAGACTCTTGATCGGCGCATGCGCGCACTGGCGATCGGTCTCGGGCAGCGCATTGAGCGCGGGCACGTTGTCGACCATCAGCTTGGCCATGTCCGTGCCCAGCGTGCCCAGGCCCAGCGACTGGACCACCGCCCGCACCTCCGCATCCGTGGCCGGTGCGGCCTGGGCCACACCGGTGAAGCACAACAGCGACAGCAGCAGCACGGGGCTGCGCATCACGCCTTGGCCTCGGCCATCAGGGTCACGAAGCGGTCGAACAGCGGACCGACGTCATGCGGGCCCGGCGAGGCTTCCGGATGGCCCTGGAACGAGAACGCCGGCACGTCGGTGCGGGCGATGCCCTGGTTGGTGCCGTCGAACAGCGAGCGATGGGTCACGCGCAGGGTGGCCGGCAGCGAGGCTTCATCCACCGCGAAGCCATGGTTCTGCGAGGTGATCATCACGCGGCCACCGTCCAGGTCCTGGACCGGGTGGTTGGCGCCGTGATGGCCGTGGCCCATCTTGACCGTCTTCGCACCGGAGGCCAGCGCCAGCAGCTGGTGACCCAGGCAGATGCCGAAGGTCGGCACCTTCTTCTCGAGGAAGGTCTTGATGGCGGCGATCGCGTAATCGCACGGTTCCGGGTCGCCCGGGCCGTTGGAGAGGAACACGCCGTCCGGGTTCATCGCCAGCACTTCGGCGGCCGGGGTCTGCGCCGGCACCACGGTCAGCTCGCAGCCGCGTTCGGCCAGCATGCGCAGGATGTTGAGCTTGGCGCCGAAGTCATAGGCCACCACCTTGAAGCGCGGTGCGGCGTTGACGAAGGCGTTGCTGTCCAGATCCAGCTGGCCCTCGGTCCAGGTGTAGCGCTTGTCGGTGCTGACCACTTTGGCCAGATCCATGCCCTTCAGGCCGGGGAACGTGCGGGCCGCTTCCAGCGCCGTTTCCACGCTCAGGCCTTCGCCGGCCATCAGCGCACCGTTCTGGGCGCCGCGCTCGCGCAGGATGCGCGTCAGCTTGCGGGTATCGATCCCGGAGATGGCGACCACGCCGCGCTGGATCAGCCAATCCTGCAGCGACACCTGGCTGCGCCAGTTGCTCGGGCGGCGCGGCACATCGCGCACGATCAGGCCGGCCGACCACACCTTGGCCGCTTCATCGTCCTGGTCGGTCATGCCGGTATTGCCGATATGCGGGTAGGTCAGCGTGACCATCTGCCGGGCGTAGGAAGGATCGGTCAACACTTCCTGATAGCCGGTCATGGCGGTGTTGAACACCACCTCACCAACGGACAGGCCGGGCGCGCCTACGGATTCGCCCTCGAATACGGTGCCGTCTTCGAGGACGAGGATTGCGGCTTGGGTCACGGAAATCTCACTTTGGCTACCGAGGGGTCGCCGAAGTCACGCCTGCGCTTCACGAAAAAGCGGCTGCAAAAAAGCGCGGACTGCGGTTCTGGACCGGTCCGGCTGTCGTGATTCGGCGAGCGGGAATTGTAAAGGGAAGCCGGGTTCGACGCCAGTATCCGCGTGCAATTGCCCTATTCAGCCCGACAGAGGGCATGGCGCCGGTTCAGGCGCCTGCCCAAGCTGGCCGGGCGGGCCCCATTCAGACGGCGGGCGGCGGGGTGGCGCCATCCAGCAGGTCTCGGACCCGATAGCTGCCCGGCGCGCGGCCCGGCAGCTGGGCCGCGGCAAACAGCGCGCCGCGGGCGAAGATGTCGCGGTTGGTGGCGCGGTGGGTCAGCTCGATGCGCTCGCCCAGCCCGGTGAACTGCACCAGGTGCTCGCCCACGATGTCCCCGGCACGCAGGCTGGCGTAGTGCGGGTGCGCCCCGCCCTTCTCCGCCGCGGCGCCCAGGGTCAGGGCGGTACCGGAAGGCGCATCCTTCTTCTGGGTGTGGTGGGATTCGACGATATCGCAGTCCCAGCCGGCCAGCGCCGCTGCGGCCCGCTCCACCAGTTCATCCAGCACCGCCACGCCCAGGCTGAAGTTCGAGGCCCAGACCAGTGGAATCCGGCCCGCCGCCTGGATCAGTGCCTGGCGCTGCGTCTCGCTGATGCCGGTGGTGCCGGACACGAAGCCGGCACCGCGCTCCACGCACAGCGCCAGCACCGGATCAAAGCCCTCGGGCAGGCTGAAATCGATGGCGACATCGAACTGGGGCGCGCCGGCCAGCTCGCTGCTGGCGAAATGCGGCACGCCGTCCACCACGCGCTGGGCCGGCGAGCGGCGGGTGACCGCGGCCACGACCTGCAGGGCGGGGTTATCGGCGGCAAGACGGAGCAGCGCCTGGCCCATGCGGCCGGAGGCACCGTGGATGAGCAAACGTAGGGGAGTGGTAGTCATGCACGCAGGCTAGCGGGTGGTGGTGAGGCTGCACAAGAGGTTTTGGCGCAGCCCTGCCCTGGCGGCTCAGTGCTGCTTCGGGGGCGTCGGCCCACAACTGTCGCAGCCGCCACACGCGCCACCGCCACCCGTGGCAGGGGGCGCGATCTTCCGGCCCAGCGCCTGCAGCCAGGCGGCGCGCTGCGGCTTCACCAGCCCCAGCGCGATCGCCCCGCGCGCCTTGCGCACGGTGCCGGGGAACTGCTTCTTCATCACCACCCACGCGCTGACCAGCACGGCCAGCGCGATCACGGCGTACTGCAGCAGCAGGCCGGTCTCCATCAGCCGCCGCCCAGTGCCACGGTCACCTGGTAGGTGATCAGCGAGGCGATGTAGGCGGCTGCGAACAGGTAGAACGTGGCGAAGCCCATCTGCTTCCACGAGTTGGTTTCGCGCTTGATCGTGGCCAGCGTCGAAATGCACATCGGCGCGTAGATGTACCAGACCAGCAGCGACAGCGCGGTGGCCAGCGACCAGCCATCGCTGATCAGCGGAGTCAGCGCCTGGCTGGCCGCATCGTCATCGGCGGCCGACAGCGCATACACCGTGGCCAGCGAGGCGACCGCGACTTCACGCGCGGCCAGGCCTGGAATCAGCGCGATGCAGATCTGCCAGTTGAAGCCCAGCGGCGCGAAGAACACCGCCATCGCATGGCCGATCTGACCGGCGAAGCTGTAGTCGATCGCCGGCATGGTCGCGTTCTCGGGCGCGCCCGGGAAGGACAGCAGGAACCACAGCAGGATGGTCAGCGCCAGGATGATGCCGCCCACGCGCTTGAGGAAGATCATGCCGCGCTCGTACAGGCCCACCGCCAGATCGCGCGGGTGCGGGATGCGGTAGGACGGCAGTTCCAGCATCAACGGATGCTCGCTCTTGTCGCGGCGCCACTTCTTCATGGTCCAGGACATCAGCAGCGCGCTGAGAATGCCGGCCGCATACAACCCGAACAGCACCAGGCCCTGCTGGTTGAACACGCCCCAGATCTGCTTCTGCGGGATGAAGGCGCCGATCAGCAGCGCATACACCGGCAGGCGCGCCGAACAGGTCATCAGCGGCGCGACCAGGATCGTGGCCAGCCGGTCGCGCGGGTCCTGGATGCTGCGGGTGGACATGATGCCCGGCACCGCGCAGGCGAAGCTGGACAGCAACGGGATGAACGAACGGCCGGACAGGCCGGCCGCGGCCATCATGCGGTCCAGCAGGAAGGCGGCGCGCGGCAGGTAACCGGACTCTTCCAGCGCCAGGATGAAGGCGAACAGGATCAGGATCTGCGGCAGGAACACGATCACCCCGCCGACGCCGGCGATGATGCCGTCGGTGAGCAGGCTGTTGAGCGGGCCCTCGGGCAGCGCGCCGCCGATCCAGCCCCCCAGCGCGGCCGTGCCGGCCTCGATCAGGTCCATCACCGGCGTGGCCCAGGCATACACCGCCTGGAAGATCAGGAACATCACCACCGCCAGGGTCAGCAGCCCGAACACCGGGTGCAGCAGCCAGCGGTCCAGCGCGTCGTCGATCTTCGCCGTCCGCGTCGGCATGCTCACCGAGGCGGCGAGGATGTCACGCACCTGCGCGTGGTAGTCGGCCTGCGCCGCGGGCACCGCGACCGGGGCCTGCAGGTGCGGCACCATCGCATCCAGGCGCTCCACCAGCCTGGCCGCGCCGTTGCGGCGCACCGCCACGGTCTCGACCACCGGCACGCCCAGCGCCTGCTCCAGCGCCTGGACGTCGATCTTGATGCCACGGCGCTCGGCCGCATCGACCATGTTCAGCGCCACGATCATCGGCTTGCCCAGCTCGCGCAGTTCCAGCGCGAAGCGCAGGTGCAGGCGCAGGTTGGTGGCATCGATCACGCACAGCAGCACGTCCGGGGCGGCCTCGCCCGGGTAGAAGCCCCGGCACAGGTCCCGGGTGATTGCCTCGTCCAGGCTGGCCGGCTGCAAGCTGTAGGCGCCCGGCAGATCAAGGACGGCGAATTCGCGGCCGGACGGCGCGCGCAGGCGGCCTTCCTTGCGCTCCACGGTTACGCCGGTGTAATTGGCTACTTTCTGGCGGCTGCCGGTCAGCTGGTTGAACAGCGCGGTCTTGCCGCTGTTCGGATTACCGACCAGGGCGATGCGCAGGGCGTTGGCGGCAGCGCTCATGCGCGGGCCTCCTGACCCTGCAGCGCGGTGACCACGATGCGGGCGGCCTCACTGCGGCGCAGGGCGAAGCGCGTGAACCCGACCTGCACCAGCAGCGGCTCGGCGCCGACCGGACCACGGGCTACCAGACGGACCTCTTCCCCTTTGACGAAGCCAAGCTCCTTCAGGCGGCGGGCGATCGCATCGTTTGCGTGTAGTTCCTGCACGGACTCCACCAGGGCGGAGCTGTACAGCGCCAGATCGGACAACGTCACGGAGCGCCTTCTCGATGATAGGAATGGTTATCAATTCTACCATCGCCGCGCCGCGTCATTGCCCGTGACCAACGGCCCGCTATGATCTGTACATGTATGGAGTAAACCCGCCCATGAGTGACGCATTACGGATTGAACGCAGCGCCTCGGTGCTGACCCTGTGGCTGAACCGCCCGACCCTGCACAATGCCTTCGACGCCTCGTTGATCGCCCAGCTGACCGCCGCACTGGAGGCCGCCGGACGCGACGACCATGTCCGCGCGGTGGTGCTGGCCGGGGAAGGCGCCTCCTTCTCGGCGGGTGCGGACATGCAGTGGATGCGTGGCATGGCCGCCGCCAGCGAGGAGGACAACCGCCAGGATTCGCTCGCCCTGGCCCGCCTGATGCGGACCCTGGACGAGCTGCCCAAGCCGACCATCGCCCGCGTGCAGGGTGCCGCCTTCGGTGGCGGGGTCGGCCTGGTGGCCTGCTGCGATATCGCCATCGCCAGCACCAGCGCCCGCTTCGGCCTGACCGAAAGCCGCCTGGGCCTGCTGCCGGCGGTGATCTCGCCCTATGTCATTGACGCGATCGGCCCGCGCCAGGCCCGCCGCTGGTTTGCCACCGGCGAGCATTTCGACGCCGAAACCGCCCTGCGCATCGGCCTGGTGCACCAGCTGATCGAGCCGGAACGGATCGACGAGGCCGTCCAGCGCCAGCTCGGCCTGCTCGACAAGGCCGGCCCGGTGGCCTCGGCGTCGGCCAAGGACCTGGTCCGGCGCGTGGCGCTGGGCCGCGACCGGGACGCCACCGACCGCGACAACGCAGCACTGATCGCCCGCCTGCGGGTCTCGGCCGAAGGCCAGGAAGGCCTCGGGGCCTTCCTCGACAAGCGTTCCCCGCATTGGGTCACCCAGGAGTGAGGACAGCGTCATGCTCGACCATATAGGCATCCGCTGCGCCGACTTCGGGCGCAGCCTGGCGTTCTTCCAGCACGCCCTGGCGCCGCTGGGCATCACCGTGGTGATGCAGGTCTCGGCCGCCCAGACCGGCGAGCATGACCACGCCGGCTTCGGCCGTAGCGGTAAACCGGACTTCTGGATCAGCAACGCCCCCGGCGCCCATGGCGGCGTGCACCTGGCCTTCAGCGCGACCCGGCGGGCCGACGTGGACGCCTTCCACCGTGCGGCACTGGCGGCCGGTGGCACCGACAATGGCGCCCCGGGCATCCGCGAGCATTACCACCCCGATTATTACGGGGCGTTCGTGCTCGATCCGGACGGCAACAACATCGAAGCGGTCTGCCACCACCCCGGCTGACCGCGTACGCCGGCGGGATGGCCGCTTTGTCGCCCATCCCGCGTATCCCCTTTTCGTGGCCCGCCGGGGAACGTGGGCCGCCATTCGCCTGACAGGAATCTCCGTGACCTCTACCCCACCCCGCCCCCTGCTGGTCGTCCGTCGCTCCGTTCGCGGAGGGCCGGCACATGGATGACTTCGTCCGCATCGTCGAGGTCGGCCCGCGCGACGGGCTGCAGAACGAAGCCCAGCCGGTCGCCACCGCCGACAAGATCGAACTGATCCGCCAGCTCTCGCTGACCGGGCTGCGCACCATCGAGGCGACCAGTTTCGTCAGCCCGCGCTGGGTGCCGCAACTGGCCGACGCCGCCGAGGTGTACACCGGCATCGAGCGCCGCCCGGGCATCGATTACCCGGTGCTGGTCCCCAACGAACAGGGCTATGACCGTGCACGCGCGGTGGGCGTGCAGGAAGTGGCGGTGTTCACGGCCGCCTCGGAAACCTTCAACCGCACCAACACCAATGCCGGCATCGACGAATCGCTGGCCCGTTTCGCACCGATCCTGGAGCGGGCCAAGGCCGACGGGGTCAAGGTGCGTGGCTACGTCTCCACCGTGCTCGGTTGCCCCTACCAGGGCGAGGTCGCGGTGAGCGAGGTGGTGCGCGTCGCGCGCGCGCTGTATGAGATGGGCTGTTACGAAATCTCGCTCGGCGACACCATCGGCGTCGGCACGCCGCGCAAGGCCCGCGCGATGCTCAAGGCGGTCGCCGGCGAACTGCCGATGGCCGCGCTGGCGGTGCACTTCCATGACACCTATGGCCAGGCCCTGGCCAACATCGATGCCTGCCTGGAAGAGGGTGTGCGCGTGGTCGATTCGGCGGTCTCCGGAGCGGGCGGCTGCCCGTATGCCAAGGGCGCCAGCGGCAACGTCGCCAGCGAAGACGTGGTCTACATGCTGCATGGCATCGGCATGCGCACCGGCATCGATCTGCCGGCGCTGGCCGCCACCGGGCGCTGGCTGGCCGCACGGCTCGGGCGCGAGACCGGCAGCAAGACCGGCAGGGCGCTGGCGGCGACATGAAAAGCGGCGGCCCGCGCAAGGACGCTGCGGTAGGTGATCATCTCACCGCCCACGTCCACGCGCTTGCCGCCCTGCAACGCGCCCTGGCACAGTCGCCGGGCGATCTGCGCGGCCTGCTGGAAGAAGTGCAGCAGGCCCTGCAGGAGGCCATGGACGAGCGCCAGCTGGCGCTGCGTCGCTATGCCGCGCTGTTCGATGCGGTCCCGGACCCGGTCAGCATCCTCAGCGAACGCGGCGTGGTGCTGGACCTCAACAAGGCTGGCGTGCGCGCCTATGGCCGTCCCCGCGAGGAAATCGTCGGGCAACCGATCGAGCTGCTGAACCCGGACCTGCCGGGCGACCACCTCGATCCGGTCTGGGAGGCGCTGCACCGGGGCGAGACCTATGTCATCGAGGTCACCAACATGCGCGGCGATGGCAGCCGCTTCCCGGTGGAGGTGCATTCGGCCGGCTTCGAGCACCAGGGCGAGCACTGCATCGTGGCGGTGGCGCGCGACCTGAGCAGCCGCTGGCAGGCCGAATCGCGCTACCGGTTGCTGATGGAATCCATCGACAAGGGCGTGATCCTGTTCGATCGCCAGTTGCGGGTGGTCTCGGCCAACCCGGCCGCGCACCGCATTCTGGGCACCGCCGGCAATGGCGGCAGCCTGCAGGCGATGCTCGCCCCGGAAGACTGGATCAGCGTGGACGAGCACGGCCACCCGCTCACCCGCGAGCAATGGCCGGCCAGCGTCTCGCTGCACAGTGGGCGCATCGTGCGCAGCACCATCGTCGGGCTGTACCACCGCCCGCGCGGCCGGATGATCTGGATCTCCACCACCAACGTGCCGGTGTACGGCAACGGGCGCGATGCGCCGGACCATGTGTTCGGCCTGTTCAGCGACATCACCGAACTCAAACGCAACAACACGCTGTTCGACCGCGCGCAGTCGCTGGCGCACATCGGCGGCTGGGAGTGGGACCGCGGCCTGCAGCGGCTGTACCTGACCGACGAGGCGACCCGCATCCTCGGCCAGGAGCTGCCGATGCGCGACATGGCCGAACTGCTGGAATGCCTGCGCGTGGACGACCGCGCGCAGCTGCAGCAGGCGCTGCTGGAGGTGGTCGACCGCCAGGTCTCGTTCGAACTGGAGCTGCAGGGCCAGCGCAGCGACGGGCATTCGTTCTGGGTGCGGATGATCGGCGAGGCCGAGGCCGGGGATGTCGATGCCGCGCGCATCGCCGGCACCGTGCAGGACATCACCGCGCGCAAGCAGGCCGAGGAGACGCTGCGGATCCAGGCACGCACCGATCCGCTCACCGGGATCATGAATCGCGATGCGGTGCTCAACGACCTGGCCATGCGCATGGCCAACCCGACCCACTGCCGGGTCGCGGTGCTGTACATCGACCTGGACCGGTTCAAGACCGTCAACGACCTGCTGGGCCACAACGCCGGTGACGAACTGCTGATCGATGCCACCCGCCGCATCGCCACCGCGATCGGCACCGAAGGCCTGCTGGCCCGGTTCGGCGGCGATGAGTTCCTGGTGATCTGCGATACCCGCGACCAGGCTGATCAACCCGAGCGGCTGGCCACTGCGATCACGCGCGCCTTCAGCACACCGTTCCGCTTCGGTGCCGACGAATTCCCGGTGACCACCAGCATCGGCATCGCGCGCGCGCCGCAGGATGGGCTGCGCCCGCAGCAGCTGATCCAGAACGCGGACATCGCCATGTACGACTGCAAGCGGCGCACCCGCAACGGCTGGCAGGTGTTCTCGCCCGAGCTGGCCCAGCGCCAGCATGACCGCCTGCAGATCGAGAGCCGGCTGCACCGGGCGCTGGACGATGACGAGTTCCATCTGGTCTACCAGCCGCAGGTCAACCTGCACAGCGGCCAGCTGATCGCCGCCGAAGCGCTGATCCGCTGGCGCAATACCCAGCTCGGCGAGCTGCGC
Organism: Stenotrophomonas sp. RIT-551; assembly: GCF_026241915.1. Taxonomy (NCBI): domain Bacteria; kingdom Pseudomonadati; phylum Pseudomonadota; class Gammaproteobacteria; order Lysobacterales; family Lysobacteraceae; genus Stenotrophomonas; species Stenotrophomonas sp. RIT-551. Next base: position 82,260 of record NZ_JAPJIU010000008.1, read on the forward strand.
CCGGACATCTTCATCGGCCATGCCGAGAGCACCGGTGACATCGTCCGGATCGGCCTGTGGGTGCTGCGCGAAGCCTGCCGGCAGGTCCGCCAGTGGCAGGATGACGGGCTGGGCATCGTGCGGGTGGCGGTCAATGTGTCCTACCGGCAGTTCGTGGGCGAGGACCTGGCCCGGCATGTCCGCGCGGTGCTGGACGAGTTCCATCTGCCCGGCAGCGCGCTGGAACTGGAATTCACCGAACGGGTGCTGATCGAAGATGCCCCGGACACGCTGCGCACCTTCGCGCAGCTGCGCGAGATGGGCGTGCTGCTGACCATCGACGACTTCGGCGAGGGCTACAGCGCGCTGAACTATCTGCGCCGGCTGCCGATCCATGGCCTCAAGCTGAGCCAGCTGTTCGTCGAGGGGGTGCCGGCCAACCGCTCGGATGTGGCGGTGTGCGAGGCGGTCTGTGGGATCGCCCGCAGCCTCGGGCTGGGCCTGGTGGCCGAAGGCATCGAATCGGAGGCCCAGCGCCAGTTCCTGACCTCTTTAGGGGTCTCGGTCGGCCAGGGCTTCCTGTTCGCGCCCGGGCTGGCGCCGGACGAGTTCGCGCGGCGCCTGGCGCTGCGCGCCCGGGTCGCGGTGGGCAGTGCACAACGGTGATGGCGGCCGCTTCCGCTAGAATCAGCGGTTCTTGAACCAGCGGGATCGTGCAATGCAGCTGTCTTCTGTCCGCGCCGTCATCACCGGCGGTGTCTCCGGCCTTGGTCTGTCCGTGGCCCAGCACCTGGTCGCCAACGGCGCCAAGGTGGCCCTGTTCGATCTCAATGACGACAAGGGTGCAGCCGCCGTGGCCGCGCTTGGCGAAGCCAACGCGCGCTACTACAGCACCAATGTCAGCGACGAAGCCGCCGTGGCCACGCAGATCGATGCCGCCTGCGACTTCCTGGGCGGGCTGAACACCGCGATCAACTGCGCCGGCATCCTGGGCGCCGGGCGCGTGCTGGGCAAGGAGGCGCCGATGCCGCTGGCCAACTTCCAGGGCACGGTGATGGTCAACCTGGTCGGCAGCTTCAACGTCGCCAAGGCGGCCGCCAACCGCATGCAGCACAACACCCCGGGCGACGATGGCGAGCGCGGCGTGATCATCAACACCGCCAGCGTGGCCGCCTATGAAGGCCAGATCGGCCAGGCCGCCTATGCCGCCTCCAAGGGCGGCGTGGTCAGCATGACCCTGCCGATGGCACGCGAGCTGTCGCGCTTCGGCATCCGCGTGATGACCATCGCCCCGGGCATCTTCTGGACCCCGATGGTCGATGGCATGCCGCCGGCGGTGCAGGAATCGCTGGCCGCCTCCATCCCGTTCCCGCCGCGCCTGGGCAAGCCGGAAGACTTTGCCGGGCTGGTTGCCTACATCCTGGGCAACACCTATCTCAACGGCGAGACAATCCGCCTTGACGGCGCCGTGCGTCTGGCGCCGAAGTAAGCGAGCACGCAACCCGCAGGGTGCCCGGTTCCGGCACCCGCCACCTCCACGAACCGACCTTCATTCCCATGAAAGCCAGCGACATCAAGAAAGGCAACGTCGTCGAATTCAACAACGGCGTCTACCAGATCCGCGACATCGAACGCAGCTCCCCGCAGGGCCGCGGCGGCAATGTCCGCTTCCGTTTCATCATGTACAGCGTGCCGGGCGGCAACAAGCTCGATTCCAGCTTCGACGCCGACGACAACCTGCCGGAAGTCGAACTGCTGCGCCGCCAGGCGACCTACTCCTACATGGACGGCGATGCCTTCGTCTTCCTGGATGACGAGGACTACACCCCGTACATGGTCGATGCCGATGTGCTCGGCGATGACGCCGGCTACATCACCGACGGCCTGACCGGCATCTACGTGCAGGTGATCGACGAGACCCCGGTGGGCGTGCAGCTGCCGACCAGCGTGGTGCTGGAAGTGGTCGAGACCCCGCCGGAACTCAAGGGTGGCACGGCCACCAAGCGCCCGAAGCCGGCCAAGCTCAACACCGGCATCGAAATCATGGTGCCGGAGTACATCGCCAACGGCGAGCGCGTGCTGGTCAACACCACCACCGGTGAATTCGCCGGCCGTGCCGACTAAGCGCGCCGCACCGACCGTCCTGCTCCTGCTGCTCGCGGCGTGTTCGCCGCGGGCAGTGGAGAGCGAGACGCTGGCGCCCGTGCCTTCGGCGACGGGCACAGCGCCGATGGGGAACACCGCTGATGCGCGCTGCGAAGTGCCTGCAGAGATCTTCGTGGCCGAGGACATCCGCATGTACTGCGCGATGCCGGGCGACGTGCAGGCGTTTCTGACGCGCGAAAGCGCCTGTCAGCACTTCGCTGGCGAAGAAGCCTACGACGAGGACCGCGCCCGCGAACTGGCGTATGCGATCCACGAAACCTGCGACGACCGGGCTGCGCTGTTCAATCAGCTGCTGCAGCGCCACGCCGACAACTGCCTTGTGCACACCGAGCTGATGCTGCTGGGCACGCGTAACGAGCTCGCGCTGGATGCGGACAGCCAGGCGCAACCCAACCCCTGCCCACGCGGCTTGTGACCCTGCACCGGACGCGCAGGCGCGCAATCCGGTGCGTTCCCTTCGATCAGGGCTTGGCAGCCAACGACGGCGCACCGGCGAAATCGCCGCAACCGTGGTACTGGCGCGCGCCGACGGTAAGCATGGCCGTGGCACCGAAGGCCTGGCCACTCATGTTGTCCTGGCACACGGTGCGCTGGAAGGTGAGCTTCACCGGGGTGCCGTCAGCAGCGGTACCGGACCAGCCATCACGGCCCTGGGTGGGGCTGGCGATCTCGAGCTTGCGCTCGCCGTAATCCATCTCGATGTGCAGCGCCGGGGTGGCCCCCGCGCCGACCTGGGCCAGCCAACCGGGCTCATTGCCGGTCGCGCGGAACCCGGCGGCTGCATCGGCGCCGGCCTCGGTATCGGCCTTGGCGGCCGCATTGGCCGGCGGCGCTTCGCCGCCCTGCTCGCCGGTACCGGTGCAGGTGCGATCGGGCTCGCCCTTGAGGATCAGGATCCCGTCAGTGGTGCCCTTGGTCCAGAATTCGTTGCCCTGCCCGTCTCCGTATTTCGCGCCGGAGGCGGCCGGCTGCGAGGACATGGCAAACGTGCGATCGGCAACCACCACCGTGGCCGAATCCTGGCCGCGATACGTGGCATGCACTTCCAGCTCGCCACAGCGGAACGCGTAACTGCGCTCATCGGTGGTGGAGGCATCCATCGGTGGGGGCGCTTCGCTGCCATCGGCGGCAGGACGGCTCTCGGTGGCCGGTTGGCAGGCGGCGAGTGCGCCGGTAATGGCCAGGCTCAACAGCCAGGGAGATGCGCGCATGAGGAACTCCTTGCGATAACGTCGACAACACTTGATCGTACCTGCCGCGCCGTGAGAGCGGGTGAAGCGAGGCTGACCCCGGCCGCAGGCCTGAACACGCGGTTCAGTGCGCACGCGGCGCGGCCGGCAGCACGCACAGCGAAAGCAGATGCACGCCGGGTGCGCCCGTGCAGCGCGCCCAGACCCGCAGCAGCCGCATCGCATGCAGCTGCCGGCCGTGCTCGCCGTCGAGATGGAGGCGCAGCTCGCCGGTGACCAGCACCATGGCGCCGCAGGCGAGCTGCTCGGTCTGCTGCCGCTCGATGGCAACGATGCGGATGCGCCGCGCATTCCAGCCCGCCAGCAACGCCGAGGCATCCTGCCGCTGGCCATCGTGGTCGGTCAGGAACAGCGCTGGCGAGAGCAGTGCGTTCACCTGCTGCGGCTGCCACTGGATAAGCGCGTCCCACAGTCGCGCCTCGGCCGCCTCCACGTGCGCCGGTTGCAGTATCGCGCTCATGGGCGCACCGGACATCGTCGTCGCGGCCCGCTGGCGCGCACGCCCAGCGTCTGGATTGCCGCCACCAGGGCGGCATGCGTCTTCCTGCTCTTCATCTGCACAGCTGCCGGAACACCGGCCGAAATCACGATGGCGGCAGTCTGCGCGGCCTCGGTGGGGTTTCGATGGAGGAAGTGTGGAGATACGATGGAGCCCAAGCACCTTCCGGCTTTGCCCTGCATGCCTGCCTCCGATCTACCCGGCGCCTCGACCGCGCGCTGGGATCATTCGCTCAATGCCCTGGTCCTGATCGTCGAGGACGAACCCGAGATCGCCGACATCGTCGCGGCCTACCTGGCCCGCGAAGGCCTGCGCACACTGCGCGCGCAGGATGGCCTCACTGCCCTTTCCCTGCACCGCAGCGCACGCCCGGACCTGGTCCTGCTCGACGTGCAGATGCCGGGCATGGATGGCTGGACCGTGCTCAACACACTGCGCCAGCGCGGCGACACGCCGGTGATCATGTTGACCGCGCTGGACCAGGACCTGGACAAGCTCACCGCGCTGCGAATGGGCGCGGACGATTACGTGGTCAAGCCGTTCAACCCGGCCGAGGTGGCCGCGCGGGTGCGCGCGGTACTGCGGCGCACCTTGAACGCCGCGCGCCAGAGTGCGCCGGAGATCCTGCGGGTGGGCAGCCTGGTGATCGATCCGGAGCACCACACGGTGCATGTCGAAGGCGACGGCTACAGCCACGAGCTGCTGCTGACCCTGACCGAATTCAAGCTGCTGCACTGCATGGCGCTGGCACCGATGCGCATTTTCAGCCGCAGCGAACTCATGCATGAGTGCCTGCCGGAAAGCGAAGCGTTGGAGCGCACCGTGGACAGCCACGTCAGCAAGCTGCGCCGCAAACTTGACGATGTCGGCCTGGCGAACGTGCCGGCCAGCGTGCGCGGCGTCGGGTACCGGCTGGCGGCGGACCACTGATGCGCCGCTCGGGCCTGAGCCGGCACATCGTGGTGTCGATGTCGATGATGGTGCTGGCGGTCATCGTGATGGTGATCCTCAGCTCCTACCTGCTCTATGCGGTGCTGGTGGCGTTTTACCCGGGCGGCGTGGACGAACCGGTCAGCTGGGTGCCCAGTGGCCCGGAACTGGTCTGGATGGTGGGCGTGACCCTGATCGGGTTGACGCTGGCGGTCGCCGCGTCCGTGCGCCTGTCCCAGCGCATCCTGACCCCGCTCAACGCGGTGGTGGACAGCATCGGGCGGCTGGCCGATGGCGACCTGGGTGCACGCGCGGCAGTGAGTGACCGCTCGCTGGGCGAAGTGGCGCTGCTGGTGGACGACTTCAACGCCATGGCGCGCCGGCTGCAGAACATCGAGGCCGACCGGGTGATGTGGCACGCGGCGATCGCGCATGAACTGCGCACGCCGGTCACCATCCTGCGCGGCCGCCTGCAGGGCCTGGCCGAAGGGGTATTCGCCCCGGACCAAGGCCAGTTCCGCAGCCTGCTGGCGCAGGTGGAGGGGCTGTCGCGGCTGATCGAGGACCTGCGTGTGCTCAGCCTGGCCGACAGCGCCCGCCTGGACATGCGCCGCGCCCGCAGCGATGTGGTGCAGGAAGTGCACACGGTGATGACCCTGGTGGATCCGGGTTTCCGCAGCAGCGGCTTCGTGCTGGAACTGGAGACCTCACGCGAGGAGCATCCCGCACATTGCGACCCGACCCGCGTGCGGCAGGCATTGATGGCACTGCTGGAGAATGCACGCCGCTATGCGACGCCGGGCCGGGTGCGCATCGCGGTGCACGACACCGCTTCCCATGTCCAGATCGCCATCGATGACGAAGGCCCCGGCATCGATGCGGCGCTGCGCGAGCAGATCTTCGATCCCTTCCTGCGCGGCGATGGTTCGCGCTCGCGTCAGCGCGGCGGCAGCGGGCTGGGCTTGGCGGTGGTCAAGGCGATCGCCGATGCGCATGGCGGCCAGGTCGCCTGCAGCGCCAGCACCCTGGGCGGCGCACGTTTCGTCATCGAGCTGCCGCGGCAGTAGCAGCGTCCTGGAGGGCCAGCTCGCGCATCCGCGTGCCGAGCCGGGCCAGATTGCGGTCGATCGTGGCCAGTTCGCGTTGCTGTGCGGCCGGCAGGCGCTGCTTCAACTGCGCCTGCAGCGCCTTCCAGGCCGGGACGCCCTGGGCGCTCAGCTGCGCCGCCGCCGCCGCAGCCTGCACGCGCTCCCCGGCCAATGGCAGCCCGTAGCCGCCACGGCTTACCAAGGCGGCCGGACTGACCAGCTGCCCGGTGTCCTCGAGCAACGCGCGCAGCGTGTCGCGCGCCGCGGCATCGCCAGGGCGCGGATGGCCGAGCAGCCGTTTCAGGGCATCGCGCGCGCGCAGCTCCTCACGGTGCAGCGCCGCCTGCTCCAGCAGCAGCAAGGCAGAGGTGGCGCGCAGGTCGCCCTGCTCCACCCAGCGTGACCGGGCGCTGGCAGGCTGCCGCAACCAGTCGCCTACCGTTGCCGTGCCCAGCGGCAGCTGCCGCCGGGCGACATCGAACAGCTGCTGGTAATGGTCTGCGGCCGAAGCGAAGTAGTAACCCTGGCGCGTCGCCTGCGCGCGATCGGCCAGCACGCTGGCATCAGCCACGCCCTGGCGCTCCAGCCGGGTCAGCAATCCGCGCGGGGTGATCCGGTTCAACCCGGGCGAAGCAAGGCGTGGCACGCCTTCCTGCAGCAGCTTGCCGGTCTCCACCGCGCAGTTGTTGCTGACGAACAGATAGCGGCCGTCATAGCTCCAGTGCACCTGCGCAACACGCTCGAGCAGGCCGGCGATGTCCTGGTCATCCAGCGCCAGCGGCACCGAAGACAGGCCGCGCAGCTCGAGCTGGGTGTACTCGTTGATGACCTGGTTGAGCGGCAGCACGAACAAGCGCGAGGGATAGGAACCGGTCAGCCCGCGCCAGCTGGAGATCTGCACATCGCCAACGAAGGCGCGGTAGGACAGCACGCGGTGATGGGACAGGTCCATCCGGCACGCCGGCCCGCGCGGCCGGCCCGGTGCGCAGATCACCAGCCGCAGCATGCTGTGGCCCCAGCGGCTCATCAGCTGCTCGTTGCCTTCGGCAAGCAGGTAGTCGACGGCGTAGATCCGGGCCGGGTCCAGTTCCAGCAGGCTCGCCGCGCCCGCGTCTTCCTCGGCCTGCATCAACGGCAGGCGGCTGTCGCAGGCCACGGTGTGGCCCATCGGCCCGAGATGCTCGGCGAACCACGCGGCCACCGCGGGCCGACGACAGGCGTAATCGGGATCGAGCAGCAGGTGCTCGGCATTCACCGCCAGGAATTCCGCGGGGCGTGCGCGCTCATAGTCGTCGGGGCTGCGCCCGCTGAAGGCATTGGCGGTACGGCCAAATTTCCAAGGTCGCCGCTGCCACCCGGCCAGATCGCGCAGCCGCGCATCGCGCGACCAACCGCCCTGCGGCGAACGGTCCAGTACGTGGGTCAGTTCATGGATCAGCGCGGCCTCGAGCGGGCGCGGCAGCGGTTGATCGTCTTTCACGGTGTCGAGCAAGGCGCGCTGCAGGGTGATCGCCCCGTTGCGGGCGCGGCCATGCACGTGCGCGGGGAGCGTGTCCGACCAGCGCACCTGCACCGGGTGCTGGAACCGCGCCTGCCACTGCGGCGGCAAGCGGCCGCGCACCTGCTGCAGGGTACGCTCGGCCGCGACGATCTGCGCCGGATCCAGTCCCTGCGGCTGCAGCTCCAACGTGAGTGCCGCGTGCGCCCATGGCGCGGCAAGCCATGCGACCAGGACCGCCCAGCGCCAGCGGCGGACCTGACCGGACGGGTGCATCAGCGGGCCAGCAGCGTCCTGGCCAATGCCATGTCACTGGCCTGCTGCTGCGCGACACTCTGCTCGCGCAGGTGCAGCAGCGCCGCTTCCAGGCGTGCACCGCGGATGGCGCCATCGCTGGCCACGAAGGCAGCCGCGTCGTCGCGGGCGTCGATCACGATCTTGTCGTCGCCGGAGCTGGACGAACCGGCCGACGACGCGCCGGAGGCGGAACCGGCGGAGCTGCCGGCAAAACTGGAGGCCATCGCCGACAACGGCAGGGCGAGCACGGCAAGGAGCAGGATCGGACGCATCATCGGGGTGTCGTTCGCGGTGGAAAACACAGAGCGTATAGGCTGCGTGAAATCCTGTCTTGCCTCAGAGGTCGAAAACCTTGCCCGGATTCAGCAGCGCTTGGGGATCAAACGCGCGTTTGACCGCCTTCATCAGGGCGATTTCCGGCGCACTGCGCGTGCTGTCCAGGTAGCCCTTCTTGACCAGGCCGATGCCGTGCTCGGCCGAGATGCTGCCATCGAAACGGCTCAGCACACCGGCGAGCAGTTTGGTGACGTGCTCGCACTGGGTCAGGAACTCCGTATCGGCGGTATCGTCAGGCTTGAGCACATTGATGTGCAGGTTGCCGTCGCCGATGTGCCCGAACCAGACCACCTCGAACTGCGGGTACGCCTGCCCGATCAGCGCCTGGGTTTCGGCAAGGAAGGCCGGCATGGCCGAGATGCGCACCGAGACATCGTTCTTGTAGGGCTTGTAGCGCGCCACCGCCTCGGTGATGCCCTCGCGCAGGCGCCACAGCTGCGCAGCCTGCGCATCGCTCTGGCTGACCACGCCATCGCTGACCCAGCCATGCTCCATGCAGTCTTCGAACGCCGCCATGGCCGCCGCTTCCTGGACCTCATCGCCGGCCGCGAACTCGGTGACCACGTAATACGGGTAGACCTCAGCGAACGGTGCCTGCGCCCCATGCGCCAGCACATGCTCGAGCGCGCGGTCGGTGAAGAACTCGAACGCCTGCAGCTGCAGCCGCTCGCGGAACGCGGCGAACACCTGCATCAGCACCTCGAACGAGGGCAGCGCCAGCAGCATCACGTTGCTGGCCGGCGGCGGATCGGTGAGCTTCAGGGTGGCTTCGACGATCACGCCGAGCGTGCCTTCCGAGCCGATCAGCAGCTGACGGAAATCGTAGCCGCTGGAATTCTTGATCAGGCCCTTGTTGAGCTCGACCAGCTCACCGGCCATGGTCACCACCTTCAGCCCGGCGATCCACTCGCGCGTGTTGCCATAGCGGATCACCCGGATGCCGCCGGCATTGGTGGCGATGTTGCCACCGATCGAGCAGGAACCGCGCGCAGCGAAATCCACCGGGTAGATCAGCCCGTGTTCGAGCGCGGCGTTGTGCACCGCCTCCAGCGCCATGCCGGCCTGCACGGTCAGGGTGCGGTCGACCGCATCGAAGGCCAGCGGCTTGTTCATGCGCTCCAGGCTGAGCACCAGCTCGCCGTGCGCCGCCACCGCGCCACCGGACAGGCCGGTACGGCCGCCGGAGGGCACCACGGCGACGTGTTGGGCGCTCGCCCAGCGCAGGATCGCCTGCACCTCATCGACCGTTCCCGGCAGTGCGATCGCCAGCGGTGCCGGCACCCAGCGCCGGGTCCAGTCTCGGCCGTAGTGCTCCAGATCGGCCGGGTCGGTCTTCAGGCGCAGCCCGGGGCAGTCGTGCAGGAGCGAATCAAGGCGCGGATCGGTCATGGGGCGTCTGGCGGTGCCGGGGGAGCCCGCAAGCCTGCCAGCCACCACGGGCCGCGTCCAGTAGCGGAGCCCCGGGTGCCGGCGCCTGTGGCGATCCCCAGGGCGCACACCGGAAATAGGTGCATCTGAAACCGTTTCGCCACCGATTGGCGCACCGCACCATCGCCGCCCGCTTCTGGCATAGTTGAGGGCTCCCGCCGCCACACGTCGCACGCCGCCCATGTCGCCGAAAAAGACCTCGTTCCCGAAGCAGGATATCCGCGTACTGTTGCTCGAGGGGGTCAGCCAGACCGCGATCGACGTGTTCACCGCGGCCGGCTATTCGCAGATCGAACTGCACAGCAAGGCGCTGCCTGAAGACGAGCTCAAGGCACGCATCGCCGAGGCCCACATCGTCGGCATCCGCTCGCGCACGCAGCTCAGCGCGGACGTCCTGGTACATGCCAAGCGCCTGATGGCGGTCGGCTGCTTCTGCATCGGCACCAACCAGGTGGACCTGGAGGCGGCGGAACTGGCCGGCATCCCGGTGTTCAACGCGCCCTACTCCAACACCCGCAGCGTGGCCGAGCTGGTGATCGCCGAGGCGATCATGCTCACCCGTGGCATCCCGCAGAAGAACGCCGAATGCCATCGCGGCGGCTGGTCCAAGTCGGCCGCCGGCAGCCATGAGGTGCGCGGCAAGACGCTGGGCATCATCGGCTACGGCCACATCGGCACCCAGGTCGGCGTGATGGCCGAAGCGATGGGCATGCAGGTGATCTTCCATGATGTCGAAACCAAGCTGTCGCTGGGCAATGCCCGGGCGGCGATCAGCCTGGACGACCTGCTGGCACGTGCGGACATCGTCACCGTGCATGTGCCCGAGACCCCGGCCACCCAGTGGATGATCGGCGCCGATGAACTGGCCCGGATGCGCCTTGGCGCGCACCTGATCAATGCCGCGCGCGGCACCGTGGTCGACATCGACGCGCTGGATGCGGCGCTGCGTTCAGGCCATCTCGGCGGCGCGGCGGTGGACGTGTTCCCGGTCGAGCCCAAGGGCAACGGCGATGCCTTCGTCTCGCCGCTGACCGCGCACGACAATGTGATCCTGACCCCCCACGTGGGCGGCAGCACGCTGGAAGCGCAGGACAACATCGGCGTGGAAGTGGCGGCCAAACTGGTGCGCTACAGCGACAACGGCAGCACCCTGTCGGCGGTCAACTTCCCGGAAGTGACCCTGCCCGAGCATGCCGAGAGCCTGCGCCTGCTGCACATCCACCAGAACGTGCCGGGCGTGCTCTCCAAGGTCAACGAGATCTTCTCGCGCCACAACGTCAACATCGACGGCCAGTTCCTGCGCACCGACCCCAAGGTCGGCTACGTGGTGATCGACATCACCGCCAGCGAAGCGCAGGCCGGCGCGGTGCGCGAGGAGCTGGCGGCCATCCCGGGCACCCTGCGCACCCGCGTTCTTTATTGACGGGTCAGCCAGCGCTTGGCCATGCGCGGCAGCGAATCATCCCCATCGGGGGTCTCGATCGCCGCGTTGGCCACGTCACGGATCTCGCGCCAGGCCAGCGCCAGTGATTCTTCGCTGATCGCGAACTGCTCGCTGCCCAGCGCCCGCACCACGTAACGGGCGTCGTAGTGCCAGTGCCCCGGCACGTCCTTGCGTTCCGGGATCCAGTGCTTGTCGATGTCGAACAGTTCGCCATCCTCCAGCACCAGCGCGGTCAGCCCGGATTCCTCCTCGGCCTCCTTCAGCGCCACCTGGGCCAGATCGCGCTCGCCATCGGCGTGGCCGCCCAGTTGCAGCCAGCGGTCCAGCTTGCGGTGGTGGGTCAGCAGGACCCGCTGCCCGTCGGCGCTGACCAGCCAGGCGCTGCCGGTGAAGTGGCCGGCCAGCCGTTCCCGCAGGAAGGGATTCAGGGGATCGTCCAGGAGTGTGCTGAATTCGTCAGCCAGTGCGGCTTGATCCGGGTGGCGGCGGGCGTAGGCATCAAGCTGACTGCGCAGTGCAGCGTCAGGAATGGCAACGGATTCGGGGTTCAGCGACATGGCGGGAGCAGGCATCGTGCGGATTTGGCCGATTATCGCTCGGCCATGCTGCATTTGTGCTTGTACAGCGGCTTCAGCTTTGGCTAAGGTACAGCGGGCCCCGCACCGCTGGGGCGCCCAGTCGCCATCAGGGCGTGCGGCAATGTACCGCGCGCCTCACCTTTGTTCTTTTAGGGAAGCACTGCATGCTGAAGTCTCTGTTGAGGGTCAAACCGGTCGCACCGGCACCGCACGTCGATGCTGGCGAGCCCATCGAAGGCAGCCTGGATGGCGAGCCCACACTGAAACGGACCCTCACAGCGAAACACCTCATCCTGCTTGGCATCGGTGCGGTGATCGGTGCGGGTATCTTCGTGCTTACCGGCCAGGCGGCGGCGAACCATGCCGGCCCGGCGGTGATGCTGTCGTTCGTATTCGCCGGCTTTGCCTGCGCGCTGGCCGGCCTGTGCTACGCCGAATTCGCGGCGATGATGCCGGTGTCCGGCAGCGCCTACTCCTATTCGTACGCCACCCTCGGCGAAGGCATGGCCTGGTTCATCGGCTGGTGCCTGGTGCTGGAATACCTGTTCGCCTCGGCTTCGGTCGCGGTGGGCTGGTCGGCGTACCTGATCAGCTTCATCACCACCACGCTGAACATGCCATTCCCCGACGCGCTCAGCGCCGCGCCGATCGCATGGACCGGCCACGAGTTCATTGCCTCGGGCAAGCTGTTCAACCTGCCCGCAGTGCTGATCGTGGCGGCCGTCTCGGGCCTGCTGTACGTCGGCGTGACCCAGTCGGCCTTCGTCAACGCGATCATCGTGGCGATCAAGGTCACCGTGATCTGCCTGTTCATCGGCTTCGGCGCCGCGCATCTGGACCCGTCCAACTGGACCCCGTTCATTCCGGAGAACACCGGCGTGCCCGGCGAGTTCGGCTGGAGCGGCGTGTTCCGCGCGGCGACCATCGTGTTCTTCGCCTACATCGGCTTCGATGCGGTCTCCACGGCCGCTGGTGAAACCAAGGACCCGCAGCGCAACATGCCGATCGGCCTGCTCGGCTCGCTGGCCGTGTGCACCATCGTGTACATCATTGTCTGCGCGGTGCTTACCGGCATGATGCCGTACCACCTGCTGGGCACGGACAAGCCGGTCGCCACCGCGCTGGAGCCCTACCCGACCCTGTCCTGGCTGAAAACCGCCGTGGAAATCGGCGCGATCGCCGGCCTCTCCTCGGTGGTGCTGGTGATGATGATGGGCCAGACCCGCATCGCCTACACGATCTCCCGCGACGGCCTGCTGCCGAAGATCTTCGGCAAGGTCCACAAGCGCTTCCGCACACCGTACTGGAGCACGATCGTGGTCGGCGTCATCGCCGCCACGCTTGCCGGTACCGTACCGCTGAACGTGCTGGGCGAACTGGTTTCGATGGGTACCCTGCTGGCCTTTGCCACGGTCTGCATCGGCGTGCTGATCCTGCGCTACACGCGCCCGGAACTGGAGCGTCCGTTCCGCGTGCCGCTGGTGTGGGTGATCTGCCCGCTGGGTGCACTGGCCTGTCTGTTCCTGTTCTACCAGGCGTTCGTGGTGCATTGGCACCTGTTCGTGGCCTGGACCCTGCTGGGCCTGTGCATCTACTTCGGCTACGGCATCCGCCACAGCAAGCTGAACAAGAAGTCCGCCTGAGTGCTACCGGGCCGGCCCAGTGCCGGCCCGGTCGTTTGTTACATCGCGCCTGAGAAGAAATCCAAACCATGTTCAAGCAACTGTGGGCCACCAAGCATCCGCACGCCGCCCATGAAGACGCCAATGGCCTGAGCCTGCGCCGTACCCTCGGCCCGTGGGGCCTGACCGCGCTGGGCATCGGTGCGGTGATCGGCGGCGGCATCTTCGTGATCACCGGCCAGGCCGCAGCCAACCATGCCGGCCCGGCGATCATGCTGTCGTTCGTGCTGGCCGCGATCTGCTGCGCGTTCTGCGCGATGGCCTATGCCGAATTCGCGGCGATGGTGCCGGTCTCCGGCAGCGCCTACACCTATACCTATGCCACGTTCGGCGAGCTCTCGGCCTGGTTCATCGGCTGGATGCTGGTGCTGGAATATGGCGTCTCCGCCTCGGCGGTGGCGGTCAGCTGGACCGGCTATTTCCTGAGCCTGCTCAGCCATTTCGATATCCATCTACCCGCCGCGCTGGTCAGCGCGCCGCTGGATGGCCAGCTGCGCCCGACCGGCGCGATCGCCAACATCCCGGCCGCCGTGCTGGTGCTGCTGCTGACCTGGCTGTGCTACGTGGGCATCAGCAAGTCCTCGGCCATGAACATGGCCATGGTGGTGCTCAAGACCGCGCTGATCCTGCTGGTGATCGTGGTGGGCTGGAAGTATGTGGATCCGGCGAACTGGACCCCGTTCATTCCGGACAACGAAGGCCCGGGCAAGTACGGCTTCGACGGCGTGCTGCGCGGTGCCGCGATGGTCTTCTTCGCCTATATCGGTTTCGAGGCGGTGTCCGTGGCCGCGCAGGAATCGCACAAGCCGCAGCGCGACATGCCGATCGGCATGCTGCTCTCGCTGGTGATCTGCACCGTGCTGTACATCGCCATGGCCGCGGTAATGACCGGGCTGGTGCCGTACCAGCTGCTGGGTACCGATGAGCCGGTGGTGACCGCGGTGGCCGCGCATCCGCAGCTGGGCTGGTTGCGCGTGGTCGTGGAGATCGGCGCGCTGATCGGGCTGTCCTCGGTGGTGCTGGTGATGGTGATCGCGCAGCCGCGCATCTTCATGATCATGGGCCGCGACGGGCTGCTGCCGCCGCTGTTCACCAAGATCCACCCCACGTACCGCACGCCGCACATCAACACCGTGATCACCGGCATCGGCATCGCGCTGCTGGCGGCGGTGTTCCCGCTGGACGTTCTGGGCGAGCTGACCTCGATGGGCACGCTGATCGCGTTCGCGGCGGTCTGCGCCGGCGTGCTGATCCTGCGCCGCACTCAGCCGGACCTGCCGCGTCCGTTCCGGATGCCGATGGCGTGGCTGATCTGCAGTCTGGGCGTGCTGAGCTGCATCGCGCTGCTGACCGCGATGACGGCCCACAACTGGATGCTGATGGGCTTCTGGACGCTGGGCGGTTTCGCGATCTACTTCGGTTATGGGTATCGCCATAGCCGGCTGCGCGGGAATTAAGGATCACGCCTAAGCCAACGGCCGAAGCACCGGCCGAAGCGTCAGCTCTCCTGTTTCGGTCGGTTTGGCGGGTGGCATGGGTTCGCGGTGGGACGCCGTGAATCCATCCATGGAGGCTTATTATGAGCCGCATGGATGCGGCGACATAAGCCTACAGGGACGTACTTGCGGCGTCCCCCCGCAAGCCCCACCCCGTCCGGCCCAGTCGACAAACCTGCTTTTAGCGTTTGACCTAGCTAAAATGACCGGCATGAGCACCCCCACCTTCCCGTACGACACCGCGCGCCTGAGCGAGCTGGCCCAGCTGCTGATCGACAACGTCCGCGAGCTGGCCCACGCCGGCTGGACCCCGGCGACCAGCAGCAACTTCTCCCACCGCCTGGATGACCGCCATGCCGCGATCACCGTGTCCGGCAAGGACAAGGGCCGGCTGGTGGAGGACGACATCATGGTGGTCGATTTCGACGGCAAGGCCGTCGGCCGGCCGCTGCGCCCGTCTGCCGAGACGTTGCTGCACACCCAGCTGTATCGCCGCTTCCCGGAGATCGGCTGCGTACTGCACACCCATTCGCCGGTGCAGACCATCGCCTCGCGGCTGTATGCGCCGCAGGGCCATATCCGCCTGGAAGGCTACGAGCTGCTCAAGGCCTTCCACGGCAACAGCACCCACGAGATGGCGGTCGATGTGCCGGTGTTCGCCAACACCCAGGACATGGATGTGCTCTCGGCCCAGGTCGATGCCCTGCTCGACACCCAGCCGCTGTGGGGCTACCTGATCGATGGCCACGGCCTGTATGCCTGGGGCCGCACCATGGCCGAGGCACGCCGCCATATGGAAGCCTTCGAATTCCTGCTCCACTGTGAGCTGGAGCTGCGCAAGCTGCGCGGCTGATCGCGCTCAGATTCCTGAAGAGAATCTGTATTCCGCGCATCGGCATCAGTGCGTCGCCCCCACCCCGGCGCCGCACTGGTACCCTTTCCTTTCCCTCTTCGCCTCGATGCCGCCGCCATGAGCCGACTCCGCATATTTGATGACACCGCCCCGGATGTCCCGCTGTTCGACAGCCGGGATGGCGAGGCGATCGCAGCCGAACTGACCCCGATCGGCGTGACCTTCGAGCGCTGGCAGGCGGCCCATGAGGTCGCACCGGGCGCCAGCCAGGACGAGGTATTCGCCGCCTACAAGGTCGACATCGACCGGCTGGTCGCCAAGCACGGTTTCAAGAGTGTGGATGTCGCCTCGATCGCGCCGGACAACCCCAACCGCGCCGAACTGCGCAAGAAGTTCCTGGACGAGCACTTCCACAAGGAAGATGAAGTCCGCTTCTTCGTCGCCGGCTCGGGGCTGTTCACCCTGCACGTGGATGGCAAGGTCTACGAGATCGAGTGCGTGAAGAACGATCTGATCGCCGTGCCCGATGGCATCACGCACTGGTTCGACATGGGCGAGGAGCCGAGCTTCGTGGCGATCCGCTTCTTCACCGAGCCGGATGGCTGGGTCGGCCATTTCACCGGCAGTGACATTGCCCAGACCTTCCCGCGTTACCACCCCGCACAGCACCAGGCCGACTGATCCATGCCGCATCCGACCGTCATCCTCACCGATATCGAGGGCACCACCAGCAGCATTTCGTTCGTCAAGAACGTGCTGTTCCCGTATGCGCGCAAGGCGCTGCCGGCGTTCGTCGCCGCGCATGGCCACGAGCCGCAGGTGCGCCGCTGGCTGGATGCGGTGGCGGTCGAGATCGGCGGCGCCTGCCAGGACAGCCTGATCGTGGAGACGCTGCAGGGCTGGATCGACCAGGACCGCAAGCACACCGCGCTCAAGGCGCTGCAGGGCATGATCTGGGAAGCCGGCTACCGCAATGGCGACTACAAGGCGCACTTCTATCCCGAAGTGGCCGCCGTGCTGAAGGGCTGGCATGCCGAGGGCAAGCCGCTGTACGTGTATTCCTCCGGCTCGGTGCCGTCGCAGAAGCTGTTCTTCGGCTTCAGCGAAGCCGGCGATCTGACCGGGCTGGTCTCGGGCTGGTTCGACACCGAGGTTGGCGGCAAGCGTGAGGCGGACAGCTACCGCCACATCGTCGCGGCGATCGGCGTGCCGGCCGGGCAGATCCTGTTCCTGTCCGACGTGGTCGAAGAGCTGGATGCCGCGCGCGACGCCGGCCTGCAGACCCGTCTGCTGGATCGCCTGGACGACTACCCGCTGCCGCGCAGCGGTGAGGCCACCCACGGCCACGACCGCGTCGAGAATTTCCAGCAGATCAGGCTGTAAGACCCCCCATCGGTAGCCACGCCATGCGTGGCTGCGTTTGGCGCGATGCCGGCACCGCGCCAGCCACCCATGGGGTCGCTCTACCTTGCGTCGGCCAGCGAGGTGAGGCGGAGGGTGCGGCGCAGGGTCGGCAGGTCCGCTTTACTGCGCAGGCGGATCGTGACCGTCTCGCCCGGCACCAGGTCCAGCGCGTTGTCGTCCAGCGTGGCATCCACGCCGTCGAAGTCGATCCACAGCGCACGCACCAGCTTCGGCGCACGCAGGGTCAGCACGGCACCCTCGCCGTCCGCGCGCAACGTGCTGTCGATCTTCGCAGGTGACAGCGCCAACGCCTTGGCCGGTGCGAAATACACCACCTGCCGCGACAACAGCGTGGCGCCATCGAACAGCTCGACGACCGCCACCGTGCGGGTGGGATCGGCGCCCTTCAACAGGTCCGCGTCGGCGAATCGCCCCACCTCCAGCGCGGACAACGGCGGCAGTGCCACGGTATGCCGCTGCTCATTGCGCAGCGCGCCATCGAGATCCATCACCCGCATCCGCCACGTCGCCTGCAGGCCCTGCTGACGATCGTTGAGCAGGCTCACCCGGGTCACGCCTTCGTCGCGCAATGCGGCCACCGCGTGGTCGGCGAAGAACCGTTTGGCGTGGAAGTGCAGCGCTTTCCAGCGGCCGGCGTAGTCGATGCTGGACCACGAGGCGCCCGGCCACACATCGTTGAGCTGCCAGTACAGCGAGCCCATCGTGTACGGCCTGGAGGCGCGGTGATGCAGCGCGGCGAGCTGGATGCCGTCGGCCTGCATCACCTGGCTCAGATACACGAAGGCCGGGAAGTCGCGCGGCGTGCCGTACTCCTCCTCGA
Organism: Stenotrophomonas sp. RIT-551; assembly: GCF_026241915.1. Classification (NCBI taxonomy): domain Bacteria; kingdom Pseudomonadati; phylum Pseudomonadota; class Gammaproteobacteria; order Lysobacterales; family Lysobacteraceae; genus Stenotrophomonas; species Stenotrophomonas sp. RIT-551. The sequence goes on from NZ_JAPJIU010000008.1 coordinate 100,029, forward strand.
TGTACTTGAGCAGGCGCTGGTTGCCCTCGCCTGCCATGAATTTCTGGTGCGCGCGCACCGTCGGGCTGTCCACCTGCTGTTCCGCGGCGGGAATGATGCCGTCCAGCGTGCGCATCACCGGCCAGGCCTGCAGCCCGTACTCGGACATGAAGCGCGGCGTTTCGTGCAGGTAGGCGGTGACCGGCAGGGCCGGATTGCCCCACACCTGCCAGTAGTGCTTGTCGCCTCGGGTGGAATCGTTGGCCTTCTCGTCCAGGTCGTTGCTCGGCGAGCTCGACCAGTACGGCACGCCCAGGCCCTCCTCGGCCACCACCTGGCGCAGGTCATTGCCGAACAGGTCCACGTAGCCCTGCCAGACCTTCGCGGCGAACGCGGGATCGGCAGCGGTCAGGTCGCGGCCGTGGCCCCAGTCCTTCCACGCGGTTTCTTCTTCGTTGTTGCCACACCACAGCACCACGCTGGGGTGATGTCGCAGGCGCCGCACGTTGTCGCGCGCCTCGGCGACCACGTTCGCGCGGAAGTCCGGATCGTAGCCGGGCTGCATGCCGCCCCCGAACATGAAGTCCTGCCAGACCAGCAGACCGAGCTCGTCGGCGATGTCGAAGAACACGTCATCTTCGTAGTAGCCGCCGCCCCAGTTGCGCAGCATGTTCATGTTGGCATCGCGCGCAGCGGTCAGCTCGCGCCGGATCCGCGCCGCGTCCACGCGCGCCGGGAACATGTCGAACGGGATCACGTTGGCGCCCTTGGCGAAGATCGGCACGCCGTTGATCACGAATGCGAACCCCTGCCCGCCGTTGCGGTCCACTTCCCGGCGCAGCTCGACGGTGCGAAGGCCGGTGCGCTGCTCGATGCGGGTCGCGTCCGTCGTGCCAGGGGCCAGCGTGGCGCGCACGCTGTAGCGCGCCTGCTCGCCCTGCCCGGCCGGCCACCAGCGCCGTGGCTGCGGTAGCGCGACCGGCATGACGATCCGGTTGTCACCGGCCTTGAGCAGGGCCTTGCGGTCGATGCGCGCCACGCGCTTGCCGTCCGGATCCAGCACCTCGACCTGCACCGCTGCAGTGCCGACGGCAGCACTCTCCACCTCCACCGCAACCTCAAGGTCCGCCCGCGTCGCATCCAGGGCGCGGGTCTGCACGGCCAGCGCGGTCAGGCGCTGCGCGTCCCAGCTCTCCAGTCGCACTGGGCGCCAGATGCCGGCGGTCACGTATCGCGGGCCCCAGTCCCAGCCGAAGTGGTAGCCAGGCTTGCGCACGAAATTGCCGACCATCGCGTCTTTTGGCTCATCGCCATAGGGCGAGGGATAGTTGCCGGCGATCTTGTGCGGCATCGCCTGCACGCCCGGCAGCAGGGTGCGGATCGGCGAGCGCAGCACGATGCGCAGTTCATTGCCGCGCGCGCGCAGCTTCCCGTCGACCCGGGCCCGCCAGGTGCGATGGCTGTTGTCGGCCTGCAGCAGTGGCTGACCGTTGAGGGTGGCCGTGGCGAAGGTGTCCAGCCCTTCGAACGCCAGCTCGGCATGCGCACGGGCGAGCGTGCCGGCATCCACATCGAACCGTGCGCGGTACTCCCAATCGGCCAGGCCGATCCACTGCAGGCCGGCCTCCGGGGCGCCGACGTAGGGATCCGGAATCTGCCCCTGCGCCAGCAGGTCGGTGTGCACGGCGCCGGGCACCTGCGCCGGGCGCCACTGTTGCAGGCCAGGATGCGCGGCACCGCGCGCGTCACCGGGTAGCAGGCGGAATGACCACTCCGCCGCCAGCGGGGCGGCTGCCACGGGCAGTGCCCAGGCGGCCAGCAGGACCAGCATCAGCCAGCAGGCCGGTGCAACGACATGGAGATGGCTGTGCGTGCGCATGGGGGATCTGCCTGGCTGCGGGAGCAGCCGACCAACGGTCGGCTCTACCGGGGTTGGTGCAGCCGACCAACGGTCGGCTCTACCGGGTTGGTGCAGCCGACCAACGGTCGGCTACTGATTCAACGCACTACGTTGAGCACTTCGTAGCACGCGCCCATGGTGTGGTAGTCGGTCTTGCCGGCCGGGCTCTTCTCATCGCTGTACTTGCGGTTGTCCGCGTCCAGGATGCGATACCAGGCGCCGTAGCGATGATCGATCATGTGCTGCCAGGCGTAGCACCACAGCTTGTCGTACCAGTCCCAGTACACGGCGTCGCCGGTGCGCTTGGCCAGCAACGCGGCGGTGGCCAGCGATTCGGCCTGCACCCAGAAGTACTTGTCGTCATCGCACACGCTGCCGTCCGGGGCGAACCCGTAGTACAGCCCGCCGCGTTCGGCGTCCCAGCTGCGTTCCACCGCCACATCGAACAGATGCCGCGCGGTCGGCACGAGCCAGTCGGCCTGTACGTGGCGATCCAGGATCAGCAGCAGCTTGGCCCACTCGGTCTGATGGCCCGGCTGGAAACCCCAGGGGCGGAACAGATGCTTGGGATTGTCGCGGTTGTAGTTCCAGTCGATCTGCCACTGGGTGTCGTAGTGCTCCCACACCAGCCCGTCGCCCTGCGCCGCCTGGCGGCGGGTCATGTGGTCGGCCAGCAGCAGCGTACGTTCCAGGTAGCGCTGCTCGCCACTGGCCTCGAATGCAGCCAGCATCGCTTCGCACATGTGCATGTTGGCGTTCTGGCCGCGGTAATCGCTGAAGGTCCAGTCGGCGTCGGCTTCGTCCTTGTACAGGCCGAACGCCGGCTCCCAGAAGCGCGTCTCCAGCAGCTGCCAGGTCTCGTCCATCCACGCACGGGCCTCGTTGATGCCGGCCTTCAGCGCGCAGCTGTAGGCCAGCAGCACGAACGCCACGCCGTAACAGTGGTTGGTCGCATCTTCGACCACCCCATCGCGCAGCGTCCAGGCGTAACCGCCGGTCGCCGGGTTGCGATGCACTTCGCGCAGGTAGCGGAGCCCGTGTTCGACCGCGGCCAGGTCCTCCGGCTTGCCGAACTCGCGGTAGGCCATCGCGTGGTTGAACACGAACCGGGTGCTGCTGACCAGATGACGATGGCTGGCGTCGTAGACGCTGCCATCGTCACGGTAGTAATGGAAGAAACCGCCCTTGGGGTCGATTTCATGCGGCTGGTAGAACGCCATCGTCTGCGCGATATGGGCGCGCAGGAACGCGGGCGAGCGGAAATCGGGGGTCGGCGGAACCGGCGTGGTCATGCGGCGTCATCCTGTTGTTGCTGGAGCAGGTGCTGGACTTCATCACGGCTGGGCATCGCGGCGAAGGCGCCCTTGCGGGTGACCGCGAGCGCCCCGACGGCCGCACCGAAGCGGATCGCCTCCACCAGCGCGGCGGGGTCCTCGCAGAAGGCGGCAAAGCCCGTCCCGTCGCCACCGCGCTCGCCGATGCCGAACAGCAGCCCGCCGACAAAGGCATCGCCCGCCGCAGTGGAATCCACCGTGGTGACGCGGAAGCCGGTGAGTACGCCGTGGGCGTGGCGGGTATGCCAGCGGATCGGCGCGGCACCATCGGTGATCACCACCGCCTGCGCCTGCGCGGCGAGCAGACGCGCGACCACGGCGGCGTCACCGCCCGGCACCGAGATCGCCAGATACTCGAGTTCTTCGCGCGAAAGCTTGACCAGATCGGCCAGCGACAGCGCTTCCCACAACCGCGGCAGCGGGTCGACACCGGTCGGCCACAGCGCCGGGCGCAGGTTGAGGTCGAGGCTGACCATCGCACCGGCCTGGCGCGCGCGGCGCATGCCCTCCAATGTCGCCTCGGCGATCTCGGCCTCGGTCAGGCTGTTGGAGCACACATGGAAGCTGCGCGTGCCTTCAAAGCAGTTCGGATGGAAGTGCGCACTGCGGAACAGCAGGTCCGCCGCCGGCGGGCGGTAGAAGCTGAAGCTGCGTTCGCCGCTGGCATCCAGTGCCACGAAGGCCAGCGCGGTCTTGGCCGCGTCGGTGCGTACGATGCAGTCGGTCGCCACGCCGGCACTGGCCAGGCTCTCGGCGAGAAAGTCGCCGAACATGTCCTGGCCGAGCATGCCGGCGAAATGGGTGTCCGCACCAAGCCTCGCCGCAGCAACGGCGACGTTGGCGGGCGCACCGCCGGCATACTGCAGGAAGGCACGCGGGGTGTCCGGGGTGGCCGGTGGCTGGGCAAGTAGATCGATCAAAATCTCGCCGAAACAAACAATCTTGGACATCTTGGCCTCAAGCTCCCTGGCGGATTCCAGCGGCCGGGCGCGAGCCCCACAGGCCGTAGAAGATGATGTAGCCGTAGCACAGCAGCGGCAGGATGAAGGACGGCTGCAGGCCGATATGGTCGGCCAGCTTGCCCTGCAGGACCGGGATCAGCGCCCCGCCGACGATCGCCATGATCAGCAGGCTCGACGCCTTGGTGGTCAGCGTGCCCAGGCGTTCGATGCTCAGCGCGAAGATCGTCGGGAACATGATCGAATTGAACAGGCCGATCGCCACCACCGAGTACAACGCCACCTGCCCCTGGGTGAGCATGGTCAGCGCCAGCAGCGCCACGTTCATGCTGGCGAACAGGGTCAGCAGCAGGCGCGGCGAGAAGCGGGTCATGATGGCCGAACCGGCAAAGCGGCCGATCATCGCCATCGTCCAGTAGGCAGAGACGTAATGCGTGGCCTGCTGTTCGCTGAAGCCACCGATGTTCGGCAGCGACAGGTAGTTCACGAGCACGCTGCCGACCGCCACTTCCGCACCCACGTAGAAGAAAATGCCGAGCACGCCGAACCGGACGTGGCGGTGACGCAGCGCCTCCATCAGGGTGTGCTTGTCGCCGCTGTTCTGCTCGGTCGTCTCATTCAGTGCCGGCAGGCGGAACAGATAGACGAACACGGCAAGCAGGACCAGCGCGATTGCCAGGCCGACATACGGGCCCTGCACCGACTGGGCTTCCTGGGTGCGATAGGCCAGCTGTTCGGCCATCGGCAGCACATTGATCTCGTCCGCACTCTTGACGGTGTTGCCCAGGATGAGCAGGCCACCGAAGATCGGCGCGATCGCGGTCCCCAGCGAGTTCAGCGCCTGGGCCAGGGTCAGTCGGCTCGACGCCGTCTGTTCCGGACCGAGCAGCGCCACATACGGGTTGGCCGCCACCTGCAGGACGGTGATACCCGTGGCCAGCACGAACAGCGCCCCCAGGAAGGCTTCATACACGCGCAGCTCGGCCGCGGGCCAGAAGCCGAGCGCGCCCACTGCGGCGATGGCAAGGCCGGCCACGATGCCGTTCTTGTAGCCCAGCCGTGCGACCAGGCGACTGGCCGGCACCGACATCAGGAAGTACGCGCCGAAGAAGGTGAACTGCACCAGCATCGCGCGGGCGTAGGTCAGATCGAACACGGCCTTCAGATGCGGGATCAGGATGTCATTGAGGCAGGTGAGGAAGCCCCACATGAAGAAGATCGTGGTCGCCACGGCCAGCGCAACGCGCGTGTTCACCACGGGCGCGGCGGAGGATGAGGATGGGAGGCGGGGCGTTGGAGAGATGGGCATTCAGGTACGCGCCTCAGTGCGCGAGCAGGTGATTGGGGGAACCATCAGACAGTCATCGCGCCGCTGCTCTCGCGAACGCGGAGCTGGACCGGTGCAACGGTACGGGCCGGTGCGGCGTCGGGATGATCCAGACGCAGCAGCAGCAGTTCGGCGGCCTGTCGCCCGCGTTCGCGCGGGTTGACGGTCAGCGTGGTCAGCGGCGGCGATGCCACCGAGGCCTCGGAAATATCATCGAAACCGGTCACCGCGAAATCGCGGCCCGGCTGCACGCCACGCGACGCCAGGCCCAGCATTAGGCCCAAGGCGACGCTGTCGTTGTAGCAGACCGCTGCGGTCGGCACGGCATCCAGCGCGAACAGCTCGCCGGTGCGCGCGGCCGCATCCAGGCGGCTGGGCGAGGTTTCAATCAGCCACTCCGGCTGCACCGGCATGCCGGCTTCCACCAGGGCCTGCGCATAGCCGGTACGGCGCTGATGGCAGGAACTGGACACCGCATGACCGCCATAGAACGCGATACGGCGGTGGCCCTGCTCGATCAGATGACGCGTGGCCAGGTAAGCACCCTGCTGGTTGTCCAGGGTCAGGAAGTCCCAGTCGGCACCGGGCAGCTCGCGGTTGAACAGCAGCACGTTGGCGTGCCCGAGCACCTGGCGCAGCTGCCCGGCATCGCTGCCTTCGGCGGGCGACAGGATCAGCCCGGCCGGCATGTGCTCCATCAACGTGGTCAGCACCGCCTGCTGCCGCTCCGGCGATTCACCGGTGCTGCCAAGCAGGGTCACGAAGCCCTTGCCGCCCAGCGCTTCGTCCACCCCGGAGGCGAACTCGGCGAAGAACGGGTTGGACAGGTCGTTGATGACCAGCGCCACGCTGGACGAAGTACGCCGGCGCAGATTGGCCGCGCCACGGTTGTAGACATAGCGCTGGCGCCGCAGTTCGGCCTCCACCTTGGCACGGGTGTCGACATTGACCAGCGGGCTGCCACGCAGCACCAGCGAGACGGTCGCGCGCGACACGCCGATCGCTTCGGCGATGTCGGTCACGGTGACCGCGCGCGTGCCTTTGCCGGCGGGGGTGGCCTTGTCTTTCATCGGGTCGTCGGGTTCCTCAAGCAAGGTGCAAGCCTAAACGATCGCATTGACCAGCGGTCCGTGCCCCGTGCCGGCGGTCAGCCCCGATGGGCTGGCCACGGCACGGGCCGGTGCGTGGCTCATTCGAGCACCGCGCCCGGGGTGGCGCAGAATGAGGCCGGCAGCGCCTCGGCCTGGGTGCCCCAGCCATTCTCCGGCGCGGTGCCGCCCAGCGCGAAGGCGATGGTGCCACCGCGCTGCAGCTGCGCCCAGTCCAGCCACACCGGCGCATGCGCGCGGCCATCGACCTGGACATTCTGGACGTACTGCAGCTTGCGGCCGTCGGCGCCCGGTGCCTTCAGGGTGAGCGTCCTGCCCTGGCCCAGATCGATCTCGGCGCGGGCGAAGCGCGGGGTATGCAGCAGGAACTCGCCGCTGCCCGGCACGGCCGGGTACAGGCCGAGCGCGCTGAACAGGTACCAGGCCGACATCGTGCCCAGGTCATCGTTGCCGGTGACCCCGTTGGGCGCGTTGGTGAACAGCTGCTGCGCGGCGCGCACCACGGTGGCGGTCTTCCACGGCTGGCCGATCAGCGTGTACATCCACGGCGCATGCAGGTCCGGCTCATTGTTCGGGTTGTATCGGTACTGGTTGTAGTAGCTGTACGGGCCAACCACCCATTCCTTGCGTGCGGCGGTCAGCGGCGAGGTCACCAGCGCGTCGTAGGCGAAGAACGTGTCCAGGCGGCGAGCGGCCTGCTCGCGGCCGTGCATGGCCTGGACCAGGCCCGGCACGTCCTGCTGCGCCAGCCACTGGTACTGCCACGCAGTGCCTTCATGGAAGCCATGGTGCGAGCGCGGGCTGTACTTGCCATCGGCCGGCAGGTACCACGCGCCATCCTCCATGCGCGGCCGCGGGAAGCCGTTGAAATCGCCCTCCTCGTCACGCACCGACGGGTCCCACACCTTGCGCCAGTTGCGGCCGCGCTCACGCAGCACGCCGGCATCGGCGGCATGGCCGAGGCCATCGGCCATCTGAGCCAGCGCGCAGTCGGCCAGTGCGTACTCCAGCGTTGCCGAGCCACCGTGGTGCGGGTCCACGTCCATGCCCTTGGAGGGGAAGGCGCGGTCGTACTGCACGTAGCCGTTGGCCAGGTAGCTGGGGTTACCCGAACGACCCGCATGACGCGAGTTCATCGGCGGCACTTCGAACGCGTTCTTGCGCAGCGCGGTGTAGGCCTCGCCCTCGCGGCCGGCCAGCGCGCCGAAACGCCACAGGTCGACCAGGAACGGCGTCACCGGATCACCGGTCATTACGTTGGTTTCGAAGTTGGCATAGCCCCAGCGCGGCAGCCAACCGCCCTGCGCCTCGATGGCCAGCAGCGTGCGGCCGATGTCGCGCGCGACCTCCGGCTTGGTCAGGGCCAGCCACTGGTTCTGCGCGCGGTAGGTATCCCACAGCGAGAAGTACTCGTAGTAGGTCCAGCCGTCAGCGCGATGGATGTTGTCGTCGTAGCCACGGTAACGGCCGTCGGCATCGCTGCCGGTCAGTGGCTGCAGCAGCGCGTGGTACAGCGCGGTGTAGAGCACGGTACGGTCATCGTTGCTGCCGCCCTGCACACGCACGGCCGCCAGTTCCTTGCGCCACTGCTGCTGTGCCATCTGCCGCATCTGGTCGAAACCAAGCAGGCGGTCGCCCTGCATGCCATCGCTGCGCAGGTTGGCGCGCGCGCCTTCGGCATCCACGTGGGAGATCGCGCTGACCGCGGTCACCGCGCGGCCCTTGCCCAGGTCGAAGCTGAGCCAGGCGCCACTCGGCTTGAGCTCACCTTCCATGCCATGGCGGGCGCCGGGCAGGCCACCGCCCTCGCCCCAGGTGCCGAACGACTTGAACGGGCGGTCGAACTCGATGCGGAACCACGTGGTGTACTGATGGCCACCGCAGAAGCTCTTGGTGACCAGCTTGCCTTCCACGGCGCGGTCGCCGACCACATCGACCACGCTGCCGATCACCGAATGGCGCTCGTTGGCCTGGCCGAGGTTCACCAGCACATGGCCGGTGCCTGCATCGGCGGCGAAGGTGTAACGCTCGGCCGCGGCACGGGTGCGTGCGGTGGCTTCGGCATCGATGCCGCCGTAGTTGGTCAGGCGCACCTTGTAGTAGCCCGCCTGCCCGACTTCGCCATCGTGGGTATAGCTGGAGGCGTAGCGCTTGTGATCGAAGCTCTTGGCGTCGTCGGTATTGAAGTCGCCGCCCGGGCCGATGCTGCCGGTCACCGGCAGGACCGAGACCTGGCCGCCCTGCTCCCAGCAGCCCGCACCGGAGAGGAAGGAATGCCCGAAACCCCGGATCTTCGGATCGTCGTAGCGCCACCCGGCGTAGTGCTCACCGATCGGGCTGACCTGGATCAGGCCGAACGGCGCCGAGGCACCCGGGAACGTATTGCCATCGTCCTTGCTGCCGATGAAGGTGTTGACCTCGCGCTCCAGCGCGGCGGGCGCGGCCTGCAGCATCAGCGGCGCGCAGCTCAGCGCCAGCAGGCAGGCCAGGCCGGCGAGCGGGCGGCGGCGGGCCGGGATGGCGCCGGCGGCGGAAACGACGGAAGGACGGTGAGAAAGACGGGTCACGGACACGGACTCCTTGGCGGACGTGGCGGCAGCGCGAACCAGTGGCGGCGGGCGCCTCTAATTCCCTGGACTGGGCGACCCAATCCACACCCCGGTGAATTTAGATCGATTTAAGTAAAGCACGGGAATTTCAATCGATGCATTCTGCGCTGCAACATCGAGGACCGATCGACAGCACCCCGCCCTGCCCGAGCCTGCGCAGTGCCTGGCAGTGCCCGGTGCCGGGGGCCGACATTCCGTCCCATCGGCCGATATAGCGGGCTGAAGCCCCGGACCCAGCAACATTGCGGGATCGGCCGGGGTCAAGCGAAAGCACGCCCCGCGTCCATATTGCGGAGCAGCATGCTTCCCTCGCGCGGTCGTGCTAAAAATCCCCCGCCAATCGTTTAGATCGATCCAACTTAAAACGGTCACGATTGCCGGAAGTGGGGAGCCGGGGGACTGCCCCACGCGATGCATGCGGGACGCGCCAGGCAACTCGACGCTCGAGATAATTTGGCTCCACCCATTAGATCGATTCAAAGAATTCGTATCGCCACCGTTTCAATCCAGGAGAGGGAGAGAGTGGAATGAAGATGTCACGCATGCACCGCCGCGTTGCGTTGTCCGCGGCCATTGCCAGCGCGTTGGCCACGGCCGTCGTGCCGGCCGCGCTCGCGCAGCAAGCCACCCCGGCCACGGGTACACCCGATGCCACCACGCTCGACAGCGTGACCGTCACCGGCTACCGCTACGCCATCGAAAAGAGTCTGCAGCAGAAGCGCGACGCCAACGCCGTGGTGGAAGTGATCACCGCCGAAGACGTGGGCAAGTTCCCCGACAAGAACGTCGCCGACGCGCTGCAGCGCGTGCCTGGCGTGGTCATCGAGCGCAGCGGTGGCGAAGGCAAGACCGTCAGTGTCCGCGGCCTCGCTCCGGACCTGACCCTGACCCAGTTGAACGGCAACTACGTGGCGACCTCGGAAACCAACAACGAGGCCACCCGTTCGTTCAACTACACGCTGCTGCCGGCCAACATGCTTTCCAGCGCCGAGCTGTTCAAATCGCCGGAGGCCCGCCTGGATGAAGGCGGCATCGGCGGCACCGTGATCCTGCACACCCGTCGCCCGCTCGACATGGAAGCCAACTCCGGCTACGTGAACCTGGAGGGCACCTCCTCGGACACCAGCCACGACGTGGATCCGCAGACGTCGGCGCTGTACTCGTGGCACAGCAAGGATGAGCGCTTCGGCGTGCTGGTCGGCGCGACCAAGCAGACCCGCACCAGCCGCACCATGCAGGCGAGCACCGAGGACTACCAGTGGTACGGCAACGGTACCGACGCGGTGGATGCCTACGGCAATCCGCAGCTGCAGGACGGTATCCACTACTGGTGGGGCCAGTCCGGCTTCAATGACCAGAGCGGCCGCAACTACAGCGAATTCTTCATGCCGACCTCGGTGAACTTCGCCGTGAAGGAAGAAAAGCGCGAGCGCACCGGTGGCCAGTTGACCTTCCAGTTCAAGCCGACCGACAACCTGACGCTGACCGCCAATTACTTCCGCTTCGAGCTGGAAGGCAACTACACCCAGAACATGTTGAAGATCCCGGAATGGAACCTCGCCCGCTTCAACGGCGACGGCAACTGGGACGGCGGCCGCCTGCTCAACGGGCTGAACTTCGACCCCTCCGGCAGCATCGTGACCGGCGCGCAGTACGAAAAGCTGGCTGGCAAGACGTATTACTGCAGCGAAGAACAGGCTGCGGCCGCCGGCATGGCGCCGGGCGGCTGGGGTCCGGACGACTGCACCATCCCCACCCCGCAGCTGACCGGTACCTACAGCAAGGAAAAGGCGCTCTCGCAGACCGGCGACCTGACCGTCGAGTGGGATATCAGCCCGCTGTGGAAGGCCTCCTTCACCGGTGGCCGCACCTGGTCCGAAGGTGGCCCGTCGATGAACTTCGGCATGTCCGCCAAGCCGCGCCGCCAGGTCGACGGTGTGTGGCAGTCCGGCAACACCTACAGCGCATGGGATCTGACCGGTACGCCGAGCGCCACCTTCTCGCCGAACCTGCAGGACCAGTTGATGGCCGGCATCGCCGAGATCGACACCGGTTCGACCGGCTCGTCGTGGATGCAGACCGAGGTCAAGCAGAACTACTTCCAGGCCGACTTCACCAAGCTGTTTGAAAGCGGCTGGCTGGACTCCATCCAGTTCGGTGCCAAGTACCGCGACGGCGATGTGCACCGCAATACCGGTAACACCTACTGGGTGTGCCAGGGCAAGGATCCGGCCGACTACGACAACAACCGTTACCAGGCCGGTTGCGATGCCACCGCCGGTATCGCCCAGCCGGGCTTCTTCCTGTCCAACCCGATCAGCAACATCGCCGGCGGCTTCAACGCCAACGTATTCCCGGGCATCAACTACCCGGCCTACATCAACTACCTCAACGAGAAGTACGGCGGATCGCACAGCCGCAAGGAAGAGGACTTCGTCTACAACGTCAACGAGAAGATCTACTCGGGCTACTTCCAGGCCAACTTCCGTACCGAGCGCGTGCGCGGCAACGTCGGCGTGCGCGTGGTCCGGACCAAGCAGTTCGCCGAATCCAGTGACTCGGTCGAGAAGTTCAACGACTACTTCCAGGACAACGCCGCCGGCTCGCCGATGGGCTGCAACGATCCTGCTGCCGCGCCGCTGATCGCCTCCAACACCGGCTATGTGTGCCAGAGCGGCTTCGTGCGCCTGCCGGATGGCCTGGCCCGCGAGAAAACGTACGCCTTCACCTCGATGGACAAGACCTACACGGACTTCCTGCCGAGCTTCAACATCGCCTGGGACATCACCGATACGCTGGTGCTGCGCGGTGCGGCCTCCAAGGTCATCGCACGCCCGAGCTACACCAGCATCGCCGCCCCCGGCGCGCTGAACTACATCAGCGAGGAGTACAGCAACGACCGTCGTGTCGCCGGTGGCACCGACACGCCCGGCTGGTACGGCTATGGCAGCAACAAGAACCTGGAGCCGTTCGAAGCGACCCAGTTCGACGTCGGCCTGGAGTGGTACTTCAAGCCCGGCGCGGTGGCGGGCCTGGGCCTGTTCCGCAAGAACGTGGACAACTTCACGGTGCCGGTGGTCCGCGACCAGCAGATGAATGTCGGCGGCGAAACGGTCACGGTGCAGAAGTACGAGACCCAGGCCAACGGCCGCGATGGCGTCTCGCAGGGCGTGGAGCTGTACGGTCAGTACACCTTCGACACGGGCTTCGGCATCCAGGCCAACTACACCTACAACGACACCAACCTGGCCGCCATCGTGCTCGATGGCGAAGAGATCGGTTCCTCGCCGCTGGTGGGCAGCGCCAAGAACCAGGCCAACGTCACCCTCTTCTACGAGAACGAGAAGTTCCTGGCACGCGCGTCGTACAACCGCCGCGGTGAAGTCGTGGGCGGTCCGGTCAACGGCATGAGCCAGTACTCCGAACCGTACGACCAGCTGGATCTCAACGTGGCCTACAACTTCACCGAAGCGCTGACCTTCACCGCCTCGGTGCTGAACGCGACCAAGTCCGAGCAGCGCATCCATCTGGGCAACGACACCAAGGCCCGCCTGGTGTCCAACACCTACACCGGCCGCCAGCTGTACTTCGGCGTGAACTGGAAGTTCTAAGCGTCACCCGCCCCCGCCTCCGGGCGGGGCAACGGTCCTCCACGGCAGCTGCGCTTTCACAGGCGGCTGCCGTTTTTTTAATCCAGCGCCGCGCGCAGTGCGCTGACCTGCGCCGCGTCGGTGACGGTCCAGTCCGGCGACAACCCGATCAACGCCGGATTGTGATGGCGCATCGCCGAGTGGTGTGTGGTCTTCGCCGAGGCATGCAGTTCGAGGCACCCACTGCGCTGGGCCAGCTCCACGATGTTGCCCGCCGTAATTCCCGCCCCGGCCATCAGTGATAGCCGATCACCTGCCTGCGCCACCAAGGCGGCCAGGACATCAGCACCGGCCAGGGCACTGGCCTGCCCGCCCGAGCTCAGGATGCGATGGCACCCCAGCGTCACGATCTGCTCCAGCGCCGCGGGCAGATCACGCGCGGCATCGAAGGCGCGGTGGAAGGTGATGCCGAGCGGGCCCGCTGCGGATACCAGTTCCCGGCACAGCGGCATGTCGATGCCACCGTCGGCATCCAGAGCGCCGATCACCACACCGTCGCAGCCGAGCGCACGGCAGTACGCGATATCGCGCAGCATGATCTCGGCCTCGAGCGCGGTGTAGCGAAAATCGCCGGGACGCGGCCGGATGAGCACGAACAGGGGAATCCGCAGGCGATCACGGGCGACCGCGATGCTGCCCTGCGACGGGGTCGTGCCGCCCTCGGCGAGGTTGTCGAACAGTTCGACCCGATCCGCCCCGCCGTGCTGGGCCGCCAGGGCGGAGGCCACCGAATTCGAGGCGATCTCCAGCAACCGGCGCGGCGCGCTCACGTCTGCTCACTCGTGTACACCGAGGCCGAATCACGCAGATCGTCCTGCCGGCCCTTGTCGCAGACCGCGTAGACGAAGCCGCGGTGCAGCGCATACGCGCCGACCTCACCGTGCTTGTTCAAGGCGAGGAAACAGACCTGCAGGGTCCTGCTCGCCTCGGGGCGCTTGCGCACCACCCGCGCGATCGCCTCGCGGCAGGCCTCGGCCGGCGAACGACCCTGGCGCATCAGCTCGACCACCAGGAACGAGGCGGCATTGCGGATCATTTCCTCACCCACGCCCGAAGCGGTGGCGGCACCGACCTCGTTGTCCACGTACAGGCCCGCCCCGATGATGGGGCTGTCGCCCACGCGGCCGTGCATCTTCCAGGCCATGCCACTGGTGGTGCAGGCACCGGCCAGACGCCCCTGGGCATCGATGGCGAGCATGCCCAGCGTGTCGTGGTTGCTGCTGTCGCCGGGGCGGCTGCGCCGCTCGGCATTGATCTCAGGGGTGTACTGCGCGGTCTTGAGCCACTCGCGCCAGGCCTTCTCGGCTTCCGGGGTGAGCAGCTTCTTCCGCTCAAAGCCCTGCTGCACGGCGAACTGCTGCGCGCCCTCGCCGACCAGCATCACGTGCGGGGTCTGCTCCATCACCCGCCGTGCCACCGATACCGGGTGCGCGATATCACTCAGCGCCGCCACCGAACCACAGCGACCATCGCCATCCATGATGCTGGCATCCAGGCTCAGCACGCCATCACGATCGGGATTGCCGCAGCGCCCGACCGTGGGATTGCACAGATCACTCTCGGCCCAGCGCGCACCGGCTTCCACGGCATCGAGCGCCGAACCACCGGCCGACAGCGTTTTCCAGGCGACCTGGTTGGCCCCTACGCCGAAATCCCAGGTGGACACCACCCGCGCACCGGCGGCGGAACGCGCCTGCAGCGTCGGCAGTGCGAGGGCGCCAGCGGCCAGGGCACCGGCCTGGAGAAATCGCCTGCGGTCAGTCATGGGTAGGTCTCCAGCGAACGGGCAAGGAAAGAATTACACGACGATACAGCGATGTTCCGCGTGCCAGACCGCCGCGCCAAGAACGCCCAGCTCGCCGTGGTCCACCCGCCAGATCGGCACCTGGCGCAGCACCTCGTGCATCACGCCCTTGGCCAGGAAACGCGCGCGGAAACGGCCATCACGCAGGAAGCGATCCACCCGCGTGGAGATGCCGCCCGCCAGATAGACCGAGCGCGCACCAAAGGTGGTGGCCAGGTCGCCGGCCAGGCTGCCAAGCCAGGCGCAGAACACCTCCAGCGTTTCCACCGCCACCGGATCCACGCCCTCGTGCGCGGCGGCGATCAGTGCCTCGGTGCTGGTCCAGTGTGGTGTGACGCCACGGATATCGCACAGGCAGGGATACAGGTTCATCAGGCCGCCACCGGACAGCACGCGCTCGTTGTCCACGTGGTCCCAGAGCTGCAGCAGGCGCGAGAGCACCTCCAGCTCCAACGGATTGCAGGCATTCAACGCGGCATGGCCGGCTTCACTGGCCAGCACCGGTCGCTCGCCGCCTTCAAAGCGCAGTGCCGCGCCCAGCCCGGTGCCCGGCCCCAGCACCAATGCCGGCCAACGCGGACCCGCGCCGGGATCGCCATTGAGGGCCACCATGGACTCCGGCGCTACGTGCGGAATCGCGTAGGCCACTGCTTCGAAATCGTTGATCAGCGCCAGCGAAGCCAGCCCCGAATCGTGACGGGTCTGCGCGACCGAGACCGGCCACGGCAGATTGGTGTTGACCAGGTGATCGCCGTCCAGCAGGCCGGCAATCGCGACCACCGCATTGTCCGGCGCGGCGGGCAGCGTGGCCATGAAATCGGCCAGGATCGCGGCCAGGCTGGGGTGCTCGGCACAGGCATAGCGCTGAAGACCGCTCAGCTGTGGCGCTGCACCAGCGCGCACGCTGGCCAACGCGACGCGGGCGAAGGTACCGCCGACATCGGCCACGATCAGCGTGTCAGGGAGGGAATCCCGCTGCGCCGCGGTCGGCGACACCTCAGGTTGAGCCGGAACCGGTACCGCTGCGCTCACTCGCTTGCCTTGGTTGAATCGATTGAATCCCGGCGATTCTCAGGCATCGCCGGGGGATTGCAAAGCCGCGCCTGCCATACAGCGGCGTACTGAAACGACCGCGCCGCGCTCAGGGCTTGGCGGTCTGCAGGCGGTAGCTGGTGCTGGCCGTGGCGGTCGGGCCATCGCCCTGCACCGCACGCACTTCCACCTTGTGCTCCCCCACCGCAAGGTGGGTGGGCAGCGCGCCGCGCCACAGGTGCGGCGACGGCGTGGCTTCGGGCGAGCGGTCGAATCCGCGCAGGCGCTCGGCGGTATCGTCGGCGACGTTTTCCTGCAGCAGGCGCGGGTCCGGCTGCTCGACGCGCTTCATCGGCTGCCAGCCGCCATCGTCCACGCGGTACTCCACCAGCGAATCGGCCTGGCCCATGAACACGTTGGCGTACACGCCCCACGCCGGATACGCGCCCTGGCGCAACACCTTCGGCGCATGCAGGGCGATCTGGTAATCGTCCGGCGCGCGCGCCACGTAATAGCGCAGCCCGTACTCGCCACCGGGCTTGACCGAGAGCACCGCGTAGCCATTCGGGGTGCCATCGCTCATGGTGGCATCAGGTATTCCGCTGCTGTCCTTCACCCCGGACCAGAACGCACCGCAGGCGGCGCCCACGTTGTATTCGTGCAGCGGCTTGCGGCCCTGCCAGCCCTCGGCGGCACCGTGGTAGTAGTGCTGCTGGGTGTGGCTGTGGCCGCTGAGCACCAGCACGTTCGGGAAGTCCTTGAGCAGCGCGAACAGGCGCGTGCGGTCCGCATGACGGAACGTCTCACGGCCCGGCGCCGCATCGAACAGCGGGATGTGCATGCCGAGCACGACCAGGCGATCACGCGGCAGGCCCTTGAGGTAGTTGCCCAGGAAGGTGAACTGGTCCGCGCGCAGCCCGCCCACGTAGCTCGGCTTGGCCTTGGGGTCGTAGACCACGTCATCGAGGAACACGAAGCTCGCCCCGCCCTCTTCCACCGCGTAGGTATCCGGCCCGTAGACCGCGCGCCAGCTGTCCAGCGAATGGGCATCGTTGCCGGCGTCCATGTCCAGGTCGTGGTTGCCCGGCACGTGGAACCACGGCACCTGCAGCTGGGCGGTGACCTTGTTGATGTCCGGGTACAGGCTCAGGTCGTCGTTGACGATGTCGCCCAGCGTGGTGCCCAGCCGTGCCGGGTGCTTGCCGATGATCGGCTCGACGATGGCGCGCTGGTAGTAGCCGATGTCCTGGCGGCTGGCGGTCTGCGAATCGGTGAACACCAGCATCTCGAAGCCGTTGCGCGCGGCATCGGTGCCCTTGGCCGGCTCCAGCGCGAAATCCCAGTTGCGGGTGGCACCGCTGGTGGCACGGATGCCGTCGTACTTCAGCTTCGGCGACCCCTGCGGCGCATAGTGGCGCCAGTAGGACGGCAGTCCGTTGGCAGCGGCCGGGAAACGGTACTCGTCCGGCTTGATCACGAACACCGTCTGGCCCTCGCGCACCGGCAGGCTGTAACTGCCGTCGGCGGCGGTGCGCACGATCGTTTCACCGTTGGAAACCTGCACGCCGGCCAGGCCGGGATCGGTCGGGCCGCGGCCCGGCTTGCCGTCGCGCTCCTGATACACCTTTCCGGTAACGGTCGTTTCAGCAGCCCAGGCAGGCGAAGTCATCAACAGCAGGCAAGCCAGCCAGGCGGCAGTACGGGTCATCGGGGGTGGTCCGGTCGGGGGTGGGGAATTGTAGAGCCGCACATCATCGCCTG
This sequence comes from Stenotrophomonas sp. RIT-551, assembly GCF_026241915.1. NCBI lineage: Bacteria > Pseudomonadati > Pseudomonadota > Gammaproteobacteria > Lysobacterales > Lysobacteraceae > Stenotrophomonas > Stenotrophomonas sp. RIT-551. The sequence continues at coordinate 117,493 of NZ_JAPJIU010000008.1, forward strand.
CACCGCGTTTCACCGACGTTAAACGATGTGCAGCCCGGGCTTACCCCGCGTGGCGCGCCGCCAGCACCGCGACCGCGTCGTCCAGCGACAGGCCACGCGCCCGCAGCAGCACGGTGAGGTGGAACAGCAGGTCGGCCGACTCGCCGAGCAGCGCCTCGTCATCCTGCGCCACGCCGGCCAGCGCCGTCTCCACCCCCTCCTCCCCCACTTTCTGCGCGATGCGGCGGGTACCGCCGTCGAACAGCGAGGTGGTGTAGCTGCCAGCCGGGCGCTGCTGCTCGCGCTCGCGCACCACGGCATCCAGCCGGCCCAGGAAGTTGCCCGGCGCCTGCGGGAAGCAGCTCTCGCTGCCGGTATGACAGGTGGGGCCGGCCGGGCGCGCACTGACCAGCACGGTGTCGTTGTCGCAGTCGATCCGTATGGCGGTCACCGCCAGCACGTTGCCGGAGGACTCGCCCTTGGTCCACAGCCGCTGCTTGCTGCGGCTGAAGAAGGTCATCTGGCCCGTGGCCAGGGTCTGCTCCAGGGAGGCCGCATTGGCATAGCCCAGCATCAACACGCGCAGCGTGTCCGTGTCCTGCACCACCACCGGCAGCAGGCCATCGCCCTTGCCCCAGTCCAGCTGCGCCAGCGCCTCGCGCGACGGCCGCACGTCGATGGAATTCACCTCAATAGACATCTCGAACCTCGATCTGCTGCTCGCGCAGGAACTGCTTGAGCGCGGGAATGGCGATGGCGCCACTGTGGAAGACGCTGGCAGCCAGCGCGCCATCGACGTCGGCCTGGTCGAACACATCGGCGAAGTGCTGCATCTCGCCAGCACCGCCGGAGGCGATCAGCGGCACCTGGCACAGCGCACGCGCCTGGCGCAGCTGGGCCACGTCGTAGCCGCGGCGCACGCCATCACTGTCCATGCAGTTCAGCACGATCTCGCCGGCGCCGCGGCGCTGCGCCTCCACCAGCCAGTCCAGCGTGCGTACGGCCACCGCCTGGGTCTTGTCCGGGTCGCCACTGAACCGGCGCACCCGCCATTCGCCATCCGGCTCACGTACCGAATCGATACCAACGACAACGCACTGCACACCAAACGCATCGGCCAGTTCCTCAATCAGTTCCGGCCGGCCCAGCGCCGGGGAGTTGATCGAGATCTTGTCGGCACCGGCATGCAGCACGCGCCGCGCAGTCTCCACATCGCTGATGCCGCCGGCCACGCAGAACGGAATGTCGATCAGGCGCGCGATGCGTTCGATCCAGCCCACATCCACCGCGCGCCCTTCCGGGCTGGCGCCGATGTCGTAGAACACGAGTTCGTCCGCGCCCTGGTCGCGGTAGCGCATCGCCAGCTCGGCGATATCGCCCATGTCCACGTGGTCGCGGAAGCGCACGCCCTTGACCACGCGGCCATCGCGCACGTCCAGGCACGGAATCAGGCGGCGGCTCAGCATGCCAGCGCTCCTTCCAGGGTCATGCGCCCTTCCAGCAGCGCCTTGCCGAGGATCGCGCCGCCACAGCCGACGGCCTTGGCCTGGGCCACGTCCTGGGCATCGCGTACGCCGCCGGAGGCCTGCACCGCCACGCCGGGCAACAGCCGCGCCAAGTGCTGGTAAAGGTCGATGTTCGGCCCGGACAGCATTCCGTCGCGCGCGATATCCGTGCACAGCAGGTGCTGCATGCCGGCCTCGGCGTAGCGCTGGGCCAGCACCTCCAGCGTGTCCTCGGCGGTCTCGGTCCAGCCATGCACCGGCAGCAGCCAGCGGCCGTCCTCGGCCTGGCGGGCATCGAGTGCGATGGTCAGCCGGTCCGGGCCGAACTCGCGCAGCCAGCCGATCACCGTGTCCGGCTCGCGCACCGAGACCGAGCCGACGACCACCCGGGCCGCACCGGCATCAAGAATCCGGGCGACATCATCGCGCGAGCGCACGCCGCCGCCGGTCTGCACCTTCAGGCCGGTCTGCGCCGCGATCGCAGCCAACAGCGGCGCCAGCGTGTAACCGCCTGCCCGGGCCGCATCCAGGTCCACCAGGTGCATCCAGCTTGCGCCGGCCGCGGCAAAGGCCTGCGCGCGCGGCAGCGGGTCATCGCCGTAGGTGGTCTGCTGCGCGTAATCGCCCTGCAGCAGCCGCACTACACGGCCTTCGCGGATGTCCAGGGCGGGATAGACGATGAAACTCATGTGGGTTCGTTCTCGATGAAGTTGCGCAGGATGCGCGCGCCCGTATCGGCCGAGCGCTCCGGGTGGAACTGGGCACCACTGTGCCGGCCGCGCTGCACGACCGCCGCGAACAGCCCGCCGTGATCGCAGGCCGCCACGGTGTCCTCGCCCAAGGGCGCGGCGTAGCTGTGCACGAAGTAGGCACTGGCGCGTGCCGGCACACCGGCCAGCAACGGCGACTCGCGCAGTGGCAGCAGCCGATTCCAGCCCATGTGCGGTACGCGGATGCCGGTGGCCGGGCGCAGGTGCCGCACCACCCCGGGCAGCAGGCCCAGGCATTCGACGTGCCCCTCTTCGGAACCGTCGAACAGCAGCTGCATGCCCAGGCAGATGCCGAGCAGCGGCACCTGCAGGTTGCGCAGCGGCTCGACCAGCCCCTGCGCATGCAGGCGCGCCATGCCGTGCGGTGCCGCGCCGACGCCGGGCAGGATCACCCGGTTGACGCCCTCCAGCCCCTGCGCATCGCGCACCAGGCGCACCTGCACGCCCAGCCGCTCCAGCGCATAGCGGACCGAGCCAAGGTTGGCCCCACCCGCATCGATCAGCGCAACCTCCGTCACAGCGCCCCCTTGGTACTCGGCAACGCGGTGCCCTGGCGCGGCAAGGCCTGGCGCAGTGCACGGGCCAGCGCCTTGAAGCAGGCCTCGACCTTGTGGTGGTCGTTGTCGCCGCGCACGCTCAGGTGCAGGTTGAGCCCGGCCGCGTCGCACAGCGAGCGGAAGAAGTGCGGCACCAGCTCGGTCGGCATGTCGCCCACGCGCTCGCGCTTGAACTCGCCCTCGAACACGAAATATGGGCGGCCGCTGAAATCCAGCGCGGCACTGGCCAGCGTTTCGTCCATCGGCAGCGTGAACCCATAACGACCGATCCCGCGCTTGTCGCCGAGTGCCTCCCGCAGGGCCTGGCCCAGCGCCAGGCCGGTGTCTTCGATGGTGTGGTGCTCATCGATGTGCAGGTCGCCCTCGGCCTGCACGCTCAGCGCGAAACCGCCGTGCTTGCCGATCTGCTCCAGCATGTGATCGAAGAACGGCAGGCCGGTGTGGGTCTGCGGCTCGGCGGTGCGGTCCAGATCGACCTCGACCCGGATCCTGGTTTCCTTGGTGTTGCGCTGCACGCTGGCGCGGCGCGGTGCGTCGGCCAGTTCGTGCGCGATCGAGGTCCAGTCCCAGTCACCGCCGAACTGCTCGGTGCGCAGCTGGAAACCACGGATCTTCATGTTCTCGGCGAACTGGATATCGGTCAGGCGGTCGCCCACCATGGCCGAGCGGGCCCAGTCGATGTTGCGGTCCTGCAGGTACGGCAGCATCAGCCCTATACCCGGCTTGCGGGTGGGCGCGTTGTCCTGCGGCCAGGTGCCGTCGATCAGCACGTCACGGAAGGTGATGCCCTGGCTGGCGAAGATCTGCAGCATCAGGTCGTTGGGGCCATCGAAGCTGGCCTGCGGGTAGCCCTCGGTTCCGAGCCCGTCCTGGTTGCTGACGATCACGAACTGGTAGCCGGCATCGCGCAGCTTGAGCATCGCCGGGATCACATCGCGCACGAAGCGCAGCTTCTCGTAGGCGTCGATCTGGAAATCGGCGGGCTCTTCGATCAGGGTGCCGTCGCGGTCGACGAACAGAATCGGGGTCATGCGGCAGCCCTCCGGGCCATCAGGGCGGCAAGTACACGGTCATTCTGCTCGGGGCTGCCGATGGTGATGCGCAGCGCATCGCCAAGCTGGGGTGCAGCCCGCTGGTCACGCACCACCACACCGGCGGCGAGCAACGCGTCGAAGGCACCCTGTGCATCGGCAAAGCGGGCGAGCAGGTAGTTGCCTTGCGAAGGATAGACGCGCGCGACGCCGGGCAGCGCGGCCAGGCCGGACTGCAGGCGGGCGCGTTCTGCCTTGATCTGCGCGGTGCGCTGGGCGGTCACGGCCAGGCTCTCGGGTGAGAGCGCCGCCAGCGCCAGATCCGCGCAGGGCGCCGGCACCGGATACGGGGCCTGGCAGCGGCGCAGCAACTGGATCAGCGCGGCATCCGCGATCAGGCTGCCGATGCGCGCCGCCGCCAGGGCATGCGCCTTGGACAGCGTCCGCAGCACGGCGATGTTGTCGTAACGGCTCAGCAGCGTCGTTGCGGACGGTTGCTCGGCGTACTCACCGTAGGCCTCATCCACCACCACCAGTGCGCTGCCCTGCAACGCAGCGGCCACCCGTTCGATCTCCGCCAGGGGGATCACGCTGCCAGCGGGATTGGAGGGTGAGCACAGGAACACAAGCTTCGCCTTGCCGGCCAGCGCAGCGGCGATGACCGCGTCGATATCGGCTTCCAGTGCATCGCCCTGGTCCACCAGCGGCACCTCGATCAGCGGCGCGTTCTGCAGGCGGGCGCAGACGGCGTACATCCCGAACACCGGCGGCGTGGTCACCACCGCATCGCGGCCTGGTTCGCACAGCGCACGGACCAGCAGATCGATGGCCTCGTCACTGCCACGGCCGATCAGCAGTTGTCCGGGGGAGCAGCCGTAGAGGTCCGCCAGGCGATCACGCAGGGCGGCCGGCTGGGGATCCGGATAGCGGCGCGCGCCCCCCTCGGCGTCGGCCGGGTTGGCCCAGGCCGATTCGTTGGCGTTGAGCCAGACATCACCGGTCAGCGCACTGCTGCGCGCCGAGGAGTACCCGGCAAAGGCCTGCAGGTCCTCGCGGACCAGGGACAGGACGGAGGCAGTGCTCATGCGGCCGCCTCCATGCGCAGGGTCACCGCGTTCTCATGGGCATCCAGGCCTTCGGCGCGCGCCAGCACACGCGCGCACTGGCCGATCGCGGCGATGCCGGCGGCGGTGGCCGACTGCACGCTGATCAGGTTCTGGAAACTGGCCACGCTGACGCCGCTGTAGGCGCGTGCGGCACCGGCGGTGGGCAGCACGTGGTTGGTGCCACTGCAGTAATCGCCCAGCGCTTCGGGGGTGTAGTCGCCGAGGAACACCGAACCGGCGGCCTCCACCTTCTCCAACCACGCGCGCGGCTCGCGCAGCGCGAGAATCAGGTGCTCCGGCGCGTACCGGTTGCTGATCGCGAAGGCCTCATCAAGCGAATCCACCAGGATCAGGCGCGAAGACGCCAGCGCCTGCGCGGCGATCTGCGCACGCGACAACTGCGCCAGCTGCGCCTCGACGGCCGCTTCAACCCGATCCACCATGGCCGCGTCATCGGTCAGCAGCAGCACCTGCGAATCCGGGCCGTGCTCGGCCTGCGAGAGCAGATCGGCGGCGACGAACGCCGGATTGGCGCCGGCATCGGCGATCACCAGCACTTCGGACGGGCCGGCCGGCATATCGATGGCCGCCGCGCCGTCCTGGGCCACCTGCTGCTTCGCTTCGGTCACGAAACTGTTGCCCGGGCCATACAGCTTGTCGCAGGCCGGGACGCTGTCGGTGCCATAGGCCATCGCCGCAATGGCCTGGGCGCCGCCCAGCTTGAACACGCGGTGCACGCCGGTCAGGCGCGCGGCCACCAGCACGGCAGGGTCGGCACTGCCGTCCTTGCGCGGCGGCGTGCACAGCACCACCTCGCGGCAGCCGGCCAGCTGCGCGGGCACGCCCAGCATCAAGGCGGTGGATGGCAGCGGTGCACTGCCGGCCGGTACATACAGCCCCACCCGGGCGATCGGACGCACCACGCGCTCGCAGCGCACGCCGGGCGCGGTCTCGACCGCATAGCTCTGGCTCATGCCCGCCTGGTGGAAGGTGCGGATGCGGGCGGCCGCATCGATCATCGCCTGCCGCAGTTCGGCGGAGACGGCCTGCTCGGCGGCGGCGAATTCCGCCTCGCTCACCTCGAATGTATCCGGCGCCACCCCGTCAAAGCGCAGGGTGATCTCGCGCAGCGCGGCATCGCCGCCTTCGCGTACGGCGGCGATCAGGGCCGCGACCGACTCGCGGGTGCGTGCCGCCACGGCCTGGACGGGGCGTTGCAGCGCCTGCGCCTGGGCGCCTGCATCCAATTGGGACCACGTCAAACGATTCATGCCAGCGACCGCTCCACACTCAATACCATCAAGCCCTGCGCGCCCGCGCGCTCCAGTTCCTCCAACCGCTGCCAGGTCAACGCACCGTGGCACATGGTCTGCAAACGCAGGTGGCCGCCATCATCGGGCAGCTGCACCAGCGGGTCGGCGTCGGGCAGCAGGCGGGTCAGCTCGGACACGCGATCCAGTTCGGCGCGAAACATCAGCAGCTTGCTGTCCTGCACCTTCACCACACCATCGAGGCGGCGCAGCAGCATTGCCATCAGGCCGGCACGGGCGTCATCGGGCGTGCGGACCGGGCCGGCCAGCACCGCTTCGCTCTCCAGCAGGGTTTCAACCGGCTTGAGCTGGTTGGCGGCCAACGTCGCGCCACTGGAGACCAGGTCGCAGATCAGATCGGCCGTACCCAGGCGCGGGGCGATTTCGACCGATCCGGACAGCTCGACCACCTGCGCATCCACGCCACGCTCGGCCAACCAGTCGGCCAGGATCGCGGGGTAACTGGTGGCGATTCGCTTGCCGGTCAGCTGTTCGACGCCGGTCCACTCCCATTCCTCCGGCACCGCCAGCATCAAGCGGCACTGGCCGAAGTTGAGCCCGCGCAGCGCCTGGAAGGCGTCCGGCAGGCCGATCCGGCGGCGCGCAGCACCCTGCTCGTCCAGCTCGTTGCGGCCAACGATGCCAAAGTCGCATACGCCATCGGCGATCAGGCCGGGGATATCGTCATCGCGGACCAGCAGCAGGTCCACCGGCAGCGATTCGCCATAGCAGAACAGCTTGTCGCGGCTCTGCCGCCAGCTCAGCCCGCAGGCGGTCAGCAGGCTGCGCGCGGGCTCGGCCAGCCGCCCGTTCTTCTGGATGGCGATACGCAGCCGGTCACGTGCCGGGGCGGTCTGGGTTGCACTCATGGGGAGGTCTCTACTCGGATTCGGGGGAGGACGGCGTGGCGGCGATGGCGGCGGCATAGCCGCCGTGGCCGTGGTCCAGCGAGCGCGCCACGCGCCCGGTGGTGGTCACGCTGACCCCGGTCAACTCATGGATCTCGCGATACGGCACGCCCTGCTGCAGCAACGGCACCACTTTCCAGCGGTCGGACAGCGCCTCCAGCTCGGCAGGCGTGCACAGGTCGCGCAGGAACGCGGTGACTGACTCCGGATCGGACAGGGCAGCAAAAGCACGCGCCAGCGAGGCCAGATCGGCCTGGGCATCTTTTTCGCGGGGGATCGGACGTAGTTTCATCGTATCAATGTAATAGCGTGCTATTACATTAGCGCAAATGACGGCGCACGGTCAAACCGCCGCGCAGGCGGAATGGGCCGGTTCAGGGTCTGGAAACGACCAACGCCCGCGTTGGCGGGCGTTGGATGGGTATCCACGGAGAAGCGTGACGACCAGCGGTCGGCACCTACCGGCAGCGGACCTCGGCACGCAGGGCACCGCTGCGCAGGCATTCGCCAAGCAGGCCCCCCTGGCGGCTGGGAAGCGACTCCAGCGCTTCCAGCGGGCCCGCACCCTTGGGGCAGACGCTGCTGGCCAGTTCGCGCAGGTCGTGTTCCAACAACTGCGGGTCAACCATGTGGCAGCGGTCGACCGTCAACCGGTAATGCCCGGGGCTGATCCGCTTGCTGCGCAGCTGCGGATCGCTCTGGCAGCCGGCGAGCAGGAGCACCATCAGTGCCCCCGCTCCCAGCCGCTTCACGCCATCGCCTTGGCCTGCTCCAGCTCGACCTGCAGCGCGCTGGCCAATTCGTCGCGGGCGACCTCGAACTGCTGCTCACGCAGCAGGTCCTTGACCGCCACCACACCACGCGCCAGCTCATCCTCACCGGCCAGCACGACGAAACGGATACCCGCCTTTGCCGCGTACTGGAACTGCTTGCCGATCTTCTTCGGCTCCATCTGCACTTCGGCATTGATGCCGCCCACGCGCAGGCGGCGGGCGATATCCAGCGACTCCGGCAGGCCGTTGTCGTCCATCAAGGCCACCAGCGCGTGCACGCTGCTGTCCTCGATACCGGCGATCAGGCCGGCCTCGCGCAACTGCCAGAACAGGCGGGTCAGGCCGATGGAGATGCCCACGCCCGGCAGCTTGGATTTGCTGTAGTGGCTGGCCAGGTCTTCGTAACGGCCACCCGAGCAGATCGAGCCGATCTGCGGGTGGTCGGTCAGCGTGGTCTCGTAGACCGTGCCCGTGTAGTAGTCCAGGCCGCGCGCGATCGAGAAGTTCAGGCAGTACGCGGTTTCCGGCACGCCCAGCGCCTTGACCAGCTGCAGCACTTCGCGCAGCTCGGCCACGCCCTGCTTGAGCGTCTCGCTGGCAGCCGCATCGGCCAGCAGTGCGTCCAGCTGGGCCAGCGCATCGGCATGGCTGCTCGAGCGCACGGCGACGAAAGCCAGGATGCGCTCGACCTGCTCGGCGGGAATATCAAAGCCCTCGCCCACCAGCGTCTCGCGCACGTAATCGGCGCCACGCTTGTCCAGCTTGTCCACTTCACGCAGCACGGCCAGCTGGCGCTCACCATCGGCCACGCCCAGGCTTTCGAAGAAGCCGCGCATCAGCTTGCGGTTGTTGAGCTGCACCGAGAAATCACCGATGCGCAGTTCAGCGAACACCGCATGGATCACCGCCAGCACTTCGGCGTCGTAACGGGTGCTCAGCGTGTCCTTGCCGATCACATCGATATCGCACTGGTAGAACTCACGGAAGCGGCCACGCTGGGCACGCTCGCCGCGGTACACGCGCTGCATCTGGTAGCGGCGGAACGGGAAAGTCAGGTCGTGTTCGTGCTCGGCCACGTAGCGCGCCAGCGGCACGGTCAGGTCGAAGCGCAGGGCCAGTTCGGGCAGCGCCTTCTCTTCAGCTTCGGCGGCATTGGCCAGCGCGCCGGTGGACTGCACGAAATACACCTGGCGCTCGGTCTCGCCGCCGGACTTGGTCAGCAGCACATCGGACAGCTCGAACACCGGGGTTTCCACCGGCAGGAACCCGAACCGCTCGTAGTTGCGGCGGATGACGTCCAGCATGCGCTGGAACGCGATCTGCTCACGCGGCAGCAATTCCATGATGCCGGGCGGCGTACGGGGCTTGATCACTTGCGGGACTCCTGCGGAAACGGGGGGATGAGCGAGCGGCATATTCTAGCCGCAGCCAGCGCGACGGGCCGCATCCCGCGTCAGGACCGGGCCAATGGCGGCATGAAGTATCATAGGCAGGCCCCGCTTGCTGACCTGACATGACCCGGCCCCACTCCGGTACCGCGCTTTCCGCTGTTGAAGACCCCGCCGCCCCCGGTTGCTCGCCCCTGCGCGACTGCCTGCATTGCTCGGTACGGCACCTGGCGGTCTGCTCGGCGCTGTCGCCGGATGAAGTGCAAGCGCTGGAGCGGGTCACCGTCTCGCAGGAGCTGCCGCTGGGTTCTACCCTGGCCCGTGCCGGCGAGCCGCGCCAACATGTCTATACGATTACGGCCGGCGCGCTGCGCCTGGTCCGCACGCTGGCCGACGGGCGCCGCCAGATCAGCGGCTTCGTGCTGCCCGGCGATTTCCTCGGCCTGAGCGGCAGCGACCACCACCGCTATGACATCGAGGCCATCGCCGACAGCCGGGTCTGCCGCGTGGCCCTGCCGCAGATGAAGGACCTGCGCTCGCGCTTCCCCCATCTGGAACGGAAACTGCTGCAGCGCGCCTGCCAGGAACTGGATGCCGCGCAGGATGCCGCGATGGCGCTGGGCCGGCTGCAGCCGGCCGAGAAGGTCGCCGATTTCCTGCTGCGCCTGGCCGCGCGCGAAGCGTTGCTCGGCGAACCGGGGCTGCGCGTGACCCTGCCGATGGGCCGCGGCGATATCGCCGACCATCTCGGCCTGACCATGGAAACTGTCAGCCGCACCTTCACCAAGCTGCGCCAGCAGGGCCTGATCGCCCTGCCCCATCTGAACACCGTCGAGATCCTCGACGAAGCCGGTCTCCAGAAGCTGTCGGCCGACGAGTCTTACTGACCCCGCATCAGCCGCGCAGCAGCACCTCACGCAGCGCGCCATACGCCGGCGCGCATGCCTCGGCCCGCGCCGGCCGCTCCAGCAGCGCGGCCAGGGCTGGCGGAACCGGCAACGGCCGGCCGATCAACGGCTCCACCACCGACTCGAACTTGGCAGGATGCGCGGTGGCCGCCACCGCCCAATGCCCCTGCACGCCGGCAGCCCGCAGGTGCTCCAGTCGCGCCACCGCGGTCGCCGTGTGCGGGCAGAACACCTCGCCATGCAGGTCATGGCGCCGCTTGATCACTTCGCGGATCGCCGCATCATCCACGGCTTCGGCCGTGAACGCGCCCCGCAGGGCCACGTCATCGTCGTTGTACAACCACCGCAGCCGCTCGAAATTGCTGGGCGCGCCCACGTCCATCGCATTGGCGATGGTCGCGACGCTGGTCTGCGCCTGGTAGGCCTCGCCGTGGAAATAGCGCGGCAACACATCGTTGGCATTGGTCGCCAGGGCGATCTGCCCCAGCGGCAGCCCCATCGTCCGCGCCAGGATGGCCGCCATCGCGTTGCCCAGGTTGCCGGTCGGAATCACCAGATTGAGCACGTGGCCGGTCTGCGCCTGATGTAGCAGTGCGGCGTGCGCGTAGTAACTCATCTGCGGCAGCCAGCGGCCCAGGCTGATGCTGTTGGCCGAGCTCAGCGGCACCGCGTCCTGCAGCTCACGATCGCCCAGCGCCTGCTTCACCATCGCCTGGCAATCATCGAAGGAACCTGCCACCCGCAGCGTGTGGATGTTGTCGCCGAAGCAGCCGAGCTGATGCGCCTGGCGCGGCGAGACGCGGCCATCCGGGTACAGCACGACGACGCGGATCCCCGGCTGCCGATGGAAGGCAGCAGCAACCGCCGCGCCGGTATCGCCCGAGGTCGCCACCACGATCGTCAGCGGGCGCTCGCGCCCCTGCTGCAACCGGGCAAGACAGGCCGCAAGGAAGCGCGCACCGAAATCCTTGAACGCCGCCGTGGGGCCATGGAACAGCTCCAGCACATGGTCATCGGCGGTTGCTAGCGCGCGCAACGGGGCATTGAAATTGAAGGCCTGCGCGCAGAGTTCGGGCAGCACCGTTTCCAGGGCATCGTCCTGGAAGTACGGTGCAAGCACTGCGGCCGCGGTCTGCGCGAAGCTCGCCTGCGCTGACCAGCTCTGCAACTGCGGGCGGTGTTCGGGCACATACAGACCGCCATCCGGGGCAAGGCCTGCGGCAAGCGCCTGGCTGAGCGAGGTGGCGGGAGCAGCGTGACGCGTGGAGACAAACTTCATCGGAGATCCCAAAGTAGAAAGAGTGGAGGCGTCACAGCAGTCGGGCGGCAGGAGCATTCAAGGGCGACACCCAGCTTTGGCTGTCGAAGCCTGCCTCGGCGAACGCCTGCTGGACCGCGGCCTGCGCCGCGAGTGCGGCCTCGCGGTGTTCGAACCAGGCAAACACGCTTGGCCCCGCGCCGGAAATGCTGGCGCCCATCGCCCCGGCGGACAGCGCGGCATCGCGCGCCGCCGCAAAGCCGGTGATCAGCCCGGCACGGCGTGGCTCCACCAGCACGTCGCGCAGGCCCGCCCGGACCAGCCCGGCATCGGACGTGTAGCAGCCACTGAGCACGAGTGCCAGGTTCGCGCTCTGGGCGACGAACTCGCTCAGCGCGTAATGCCCTTGCAGTGCAGCGCGTGCGCGGCGGGTCTCCAGCACCGCATCCGGATGCACCAGCAGGCTGTGCCACGCCGCCGGGACCGGCACCGGCACCAGGCGATCGGCCGTGCTCAGTACCAGCCCGCCCAGCAGCATCGGCCCGAGGTTGTCGCCGTGGCGGCCGCCACTGGCCACCGCCTCGCCAGTCAACGCGAACGGATACAACGCTTCGCGCGACAACGGCTGCGGCAACAGCGCATTGGCGGCCACCAGCGCCGCCACGCAGGAGGCGGCCGAACCGCCCATGCCCGAGCCCAGGGCGATGCCCTTGTCGATCTCCACCGCAAAGCCGAAGGGCAGATCCAGGGCGGCACGCAGCGCGATCAGCGCGGCACCGGCGGTGTTGTCCTCGGCCGCCAGCGGCAGGTCGAGCGTGGTGCCGCGGATCGCGTGGATACGAACCACGGGCTCGTCGATCCGGCGGACCGTGACCGTATCGCCAACGCCTTCGATCGCGTGGCCAAGAATATCGAACCCTACCCCCACGTTGCCGACCGAGGCCGGTGCGAACGCACGTGCTTCAGTGCTGCTGCCGTGACTCACAGGCGCGCTCCTTCGCCCACCGCCACGCGCAGCACATCGGCGAACACGCCCGCGGCGGTCACCTCCGGCCCGGCACCCGGGCCCTGCACGACCAGCGGGTTATCGCAGTAGCGGCGCGTGGTGAACTGCACCACGTTGTCGGTCAGGCGCAGGTTGGCGAAGGCATGCCCCGCCGGCAGCGCGACGAGTCCTACTTCAGCGCCGTCGGGGGTCAGGCGTGCCACGTAGCGCAGCACCGCACCCTCGGCCCTGGCGACGGCCAGCCGCTCGGCAAACACCGCATCGATCTGCGGCAGGCCGGCCATGAAATCCTCCACGCTGGCCTGGCGCAGCGCTTCGGGCACCAGGCTCTCCACGCGCACCTGCTCCAGGCTGAGTTCACGGCCCGCCTCACGCGCCAGGATCACCAGCTTGCGCGCGACATCCACGCCGGAGAGATCATCGCGCGGGTCCGGCTCGGTGTAGCCCATGCCACGCGCCTGGCTGACCAGATCGGAGAATGGCACCTGGCCATCGTATTTGTTGAACAGCCACGCCAGCGTGCCGGAGAAGATGCCGTCTATCGCCAGCACCTCATCGCCGGTATCGACCAGGTCGCGCAGCGTGGTGATGACCGGCAGCCCTGCCCCCACCGTGGCCTCGTAACGGAAGCGCGCGCCACTGCCGGCGGCCGCCTCGCGGATCGCGTGATAGCGCTCCAGCGGACCGGCGCCGGCCTGTTTGTTCGGGGTGACCACGTGGATGCCCGCGGCCAGCCAGCCGGCATAGCGATCGGCCACATCGGCGCTGCCACTGCAATCGATGATCAGCGCGTGCGGCAGGTGGGCAGAGAGCAGATGCTCGGTGAACGCCTCCAGGTCACTCGGCTGCGCCGGGCCGGACAGCGCCGCGCGCCAGTCGCCCTTCAAGCCCCGTTCGTCCAGCACCATGCGGCTGCGCGAGGCCACCGCACGCAGGCGAAGATCCACATTGGCGCGGCCCAACAGCTGCACCTGGGCGGCCTGCAGCTGATCCAGCAGGGCCGCCCCCACGTTGCCCGGGCCGATCACACCGACCGAGAACGTCTGCGGCGACAGCCAGAAGCCGGCATGCGCCGCACGCAGGGCCTTGGTCGCATGGCGGCTGTCCACCGCCACGGAGATGTTGCGCTCGGACGAGCCCTGCGCGATCGCCAGGATGTTCACCTGCGCGCGGCCCAGCGACTCGAACAGGCGCGCAGCCACGCCCGGCTGCCCGGCCATGCCGTCACCCACCGCCGCCAGCACGCTCACGTTGTCGGTCAGCTGCACGCGCTGCACCTGGCCCAGGCTCAACTCATGCGCGAACGCCTGCAGCAGCGACTCACGCGCACGTACCGCCTCGGCCTGTTTCACCACGCAGCAGATCGAGTGCTCGGAAGACCCCTGCGAGATCATCACTACCGACACATGCGCATTGCGCAGCGCCGCGAACACCCGCTCCGCCGTGCCAGGCACGCCGATCAGGCCGGTGCCTTCCAGGTTGATGACCGCCAGGTCCGGGCTCAAGGTCAGGCCCTTGATCGGGCCGGAGGCGGTACGCTCGGCGGTGATGCGTGTTCCCGGATGGTCCGGGTGGAAGGTGTTGCGGATGATGATCGGCAGGCCGCGCTCGATCGCCGGCGACATCGTCTGCGGGTGCACCACCTTGGCGCCGAAATAGGCCAGCTCGCAGGCTTCGTCGTAACTCAGGGCTTCCAGCTGGACCGCCTCGGGTACCACCCGCGGGTCGGCGGAGAGCACGCCGTCCACATCCGTCCAGATATGCAGCTCATCGGCATTGAACAAGGCGGCGAAGATGGCGCCGGAATAGTCGCTGCCGTTGCGGCCCAGCGTGGTGATGCGGTCCTGGCGGTCGCGGGCGACGAAGCCGGTCGCCACGATGCGCGATTGCGGATGCTGCAGTCGCCACTGTGCAAGGCGTTCAGCGCTGCGCACCCAATCCACGTCCACACCCAGTTCGCCGCGCTCGATCACCAGCACATCGCGCGCATCCAGCACGGCGCAGTCTTCGCCAAGCGTCTGCAGGTACTGGCCCAGCAGCTGTGCCGAGTACACCTCGCCCATGCCCTGCACCCGGTCCAGCACTTCGGTGGGCAGGCCACCGATCACCGCCAGCGCGCCCAGCACCTCGGCCAGCTGATCGAAGCGCTGGTCCAGCCATTCCACCGTCGCGCCGGCGTGTTCGCCCAGCAACGCCACTGCGGCGCCACGGTGGCGGGCACGCAGCGCATGCCAGTGCTCGCGCCAGGCCGAGCCGTCTTCGGCCGCCAGCGTGGCCACACCGATCAACGCATCGGTGACGCCCTTCATCGCCGATACCACGGTGACCTGCATCGCCTCGTCACGCGCCAGCAGCAGCTGGGCCACGTGACGATAGCGCTCGGCATCGGCGACCGAGGTGCCGCCGAACTTGTGGACGACGGTCGCCACCCCGGCACGCGAGGCGACGGAGACGGCAGGCTGGGCGGAGGGTGGAGCGGAAGCGGCGACAGAAGACATGCTGACCTCGATGCGAGGCCCCGCGGCATATCAGGCTTGAGAGTTTCCCCCGCCACCTGATCTGGGTGCGGGGCCGTGGTTTTCGGAAATTACGCGAAGACGACGGGCCGCACCGGGCGAGTGGTGGCGGTGGTAATGATGGTGGTACCGGTCGACACGGTCTGCCCGCCCGCGGAGGCGGGAAGGAGCAGCTGGACGTGGGCGGCGGTGATGACCATGGGCCAAGAGAACTACGCCGCCGCCCTGCTTGTCAAGTGCTGCGGTGCAAAAGATCGCGGCACGTAAACCGCCGCGATCGTCGGCGAAACAGTTGCGATTGTGACCATCCAGATACAGCAAGGGCTGCCCTATCCCACATGCTCGGCCACTGCGGCAGGCGGACGATGTGCATGCGCGCACATCAGCACGCCGGTGATCAGGCAGACGATGGCCACGGTTTCCATCAGGGTCGGCCAGCGCTGCTGCCAGGCAAACCCGTACAGCAGCGCGAACAGCGTTTCGAACACGATCATCTGGCCGGTCAGGGTCAGCGGAAGGTGGCGGCTGGCACGGTTCCAGCAGGCGTTGCCGAGCACCGAAGCGACCACCGCCACGCCCGCACTGATCAGCCAGAAGCTCAGCCACGCGCCGGGCGCATGCACCGTGGTGCTGGTCAGGAAGGCGCTGGGCACCAGCACCAGGGCGAGGCCGCCGGTGGTGATGCCGGTCAGCAGCGACCAATCGTGCCCGGACAGGTCCGGCCGGCGCGCCAGCCAGCGGCTGTTGCCGATCGAGTACACCGCCCAGGACAGCAGCGCGCCGATCGCGCACAGCAGGCCCAGCAGGCGGCGCCCGGCAGAGCCCTGTGCGTGCTCGGCCATCAAGGCCTCATAGCCCACCAGCGCCACGCCAAGCAGGCACAGCAGCAGCGCCGGCGCCAACCGCCGCAGTGGCACGGCGCCCTCCTCGCGCACGCCGGCCAGGGTCACCACCACCGGGATCAAGCCCACGATCAGCGATGCGGCCGCGCCGCCGGCCCACTGCACAGCATTGGCCAGCAGCAGGAAGTACACCAGGTTGCCGGCCAGGCTCAGCCACAACAGCCCACGCCACTCGGGCCAGGCAAGCCGGTCCTTGAGCTGCCGCCAGCGCGGTGCCAGCAGCACCACGGCGATCAGGCCGTAGACCAGATAACGGCCAGCCGAGAGCTGCACCGCATTGAAGCTGTGCAGCATCGCCGGGGCCAGGAACACCACGCCCCACAGCGCGCCGGCGGCGATGCCGTTGGCGATGCCCACTCCCATCGATCGATTCATTGCGGCTCACGCATGTGCATTGGCCGCGCAGTGTAGAAGCCGCGCCCGGCGGCGTCTTGACCCAGGCTACTGCCGCCGGAAGGCCTGCGGGGTCAGCCCGGTCTCCCGGCGCAGGGCGCGGGTCAGCGCGCTGTGCTCGGAGTAGCCGGCATCGAGCGCGATCGTGGCGATGCTGTCGGCACTGGTCAGCAAGCGGTGCTTGGCCCAGCGCAGCCGGCAGGCACTGAGCCAGGCGTGCGGCGGCACGCCGAACTCCTGCACGAACGCTGCATGCAGGCGGCTGGCACTGATGCCGACCAGCGCGGCCATGCGGGCCACGTTCCAGTCCGCGCCAGGGTTGGCGGACAAGCGGGTGCACAAGGCATGCAGACGCGCCGCGCTGCCGGCGGGGGCGTACTGCTGCAGCAGTGTGGCCAGCAGCGCATCGCTGCCCTGCGGCGGCGTGCCGGACAACCCCTGCCGCAATCGCTTCGGCAGGGCCAGCCAACGCTGCCGGCGCAGATGTTCCAGGGTGTCATCATCGATCAGCCCGGCCGGGCAATCGACGATCAGCATCAGATGCTCGCCATCACCGGTCTGCGCATGCCCCTCGCCGGGCGCCACGAAGGCCCCCTGCAGCACATCCAGCCGGCCGCCGAAGGCGTCGACTTCAAACTCCAGATCACCGCGCAGCGGCAGCACCCATTGCGCAAAGTCATGCCGGTCCACATCGCTGGACGTTCCGTAACACCGCAGGTGGCAAGCGCTGGCAAGCATGGCGATAGTCTGCGCGCGGGGCGAAGGGCGCTGCAAGCCACCGCATCCGCGTACCATGGCGGCCGACCCGTACAACATGGAGCGTTCACCGTGGCCTGCAGCATCGTTCCCCTCAGTGACCGCCCCGACCTGCTACCCGTGCTGGCCCAGTGGTATTTCCAGGAGTGGGGAAGCCACGTACCGGGCCTGACCCTGCTCGATGAACAGCAGCGGCTGGAAGTCTTCCTGCAGGACGACGAGTTGCCCCTGCTGCTGATCGCCCTGGACGACGGGGTTCCGGTCGCCGCGGCGCAGCTCAAGTTCCATGAACGTACCGAACGCCCCGAACGCCTGCACTGGCTGGGGGGCGTCTACGTGCATCCGGCGCACCGCGGGCGCGGCCTGGCCGAGACGGTCATCAGGGAGTTGCTGGCACGCGGCCGTGCGCTCGGGGTACGCGATGTCTACCTGCAGACCGAAGCCGATGATGGCGGGCTGTATCGCCGCTTGGGCTGGGCACCGCTGGAATCGCTGCAGCATGCTGCCGGCATGCCGGTGCGGATCATGGTACGCAGCGTCGCCGCCGACCGCATCGACTGAACGCGCTGCTGCGGCAGCCCGGTGGGTAGTGAATGAATGCGTGGCCGATGAACGGCGTCAGCGGAAGCGCACCGGCTGCGGCGCCGGACGGTCGGCCAGCGAGCCGAGCGTGAACGTGTACCCGGCCTCCTCCAGCAGCTTGCGCATGCGCAGCTCGGCGCGCTTGGGATAGGCGAGCGAGGTGGGGGCATGCAGCGCGTAGGAGGTCGATTTCCCGGGCAGCGTTTCGCGGGTCACCGAAGACTGATTGGTCTCGCACGCGTTGGCCCACAGGTCCATCAGCACCTTCGGGCCGATGGATTGATTGTTGCTGAGACGAAGCGTCAGCCAACGCATGTGTTCCATGACAAATCCAAGCGGCTCTTTGTCCCGAGTATGCACCAATTCCCCCGCTACCGTTCGGGGCCGTCCGGTGCGCTGGCGGCCACCGGCGGTGTCGGGCAAAAACGAACAGCCCCGGCAGGGCCGGGGCTGTTCGGGTACCGCTTCAGGAAGCGGGCCACTGGCGACCGTGGGGGAATCGCCAGCGCACCGCCTGCCTGAAACTCAGTGCTTCATGGCGTGCTTGCGGTCGCGCATCACGGCATGGCATTCCTGCACCTGCGGCAGCAGGCGCTGGACTTCCTGGCGCGCGGCCGGCGAGGTGTCGGCGTCGGTCAGGGTGTCCTTGAACGCCTTCAGCAGGCGATCTTCGGATTCTTCCAGCTCGGCCACGTAGCCGTACTGCTTGTCGCCCAGGGTGGCGCGCACCTTGCCGTAGAACTGCTGCATGGAACCGACGAAGGTGCCATGGTCGGCCGGCTTGCCGCCGGCGGCGACAACGGTGGCGCTCAGCGAGCGGACGATCTCGTTCTTGACACCGGCGATACGGGTGAAGAGCGCCGCCAACTCGGCATCTTCGACCTTGCCTGCGGCCTCGGTGTAGAACTCCTGGCCATCGCGGGCGATTTCGATCAGGTCGTTCAAGTTATGCGCGGTCTTCGATTCGGTATTCACTGCGATGTACTCCTGTTGGTCCGGTTTGACCCGTGTGTTGTTGTCGGGGTGAGTCGACTTTTCCGCATTGGCCATGAAGTCGGCGTGACACTGAAATGCGAGTGTTCAGCGAGCTCAACGCACTGCGCGATGGATGTGCACGGCGCGTCGTCGAGGCGCGAAATGCGTGTTACTTCCCTGCCCGCCTGCGCTTGATCAAGGACAGACATTGCCCGGCAATGGCGGTGAGCAGAATCAGGGAATTGGTCACGACGAAGACGAGCGATCCGGTTGCCGCGCTGTAGGCGATGAACAAGACCGAGGCCGTGATCTGACCGACGAACAACCACGTCGATACCGCTTCGGGATCGTCAGCCACCCACTGCTTCCAGATCTGCCGCCACAACGTGGCGATCAGCACGGCCGTCGCCGCCCAGCCAAGCAGGTCAATGCTTTCCATCAACGCGCCAGCAACGACAGCGGCGCCGCGTCGCCCACTACCACCTCGTCCGTCGCCAGGCCCACACGCTGTTCCAGCCGACGCAGGAACTCGCTGAAGCCATGCGGTGCACGGGCGTGCCGACGTGCGCTGGTCATCACCCGCGGGCTGGCCAGGCGCGCCACCTGCATGCCGGCACCGTGCATGGCCTGGATCAGCGCGACGTCCTCACCGGTTGCCAGTGGCGCAAAGCCGCCGCATTGCCGATACGCCACCGCGCTGAAGCCCATGTTCGCGCCGTGTACATGCGGATGCCCGTCCACTGCATGCTCGCCCTGCAGGAACTGTTCGCGCACGGCCTGCGGATAGTCCAGCCAGTCACCCACGGCCACCACGCCACAGAACGCGCTCGCACCGCATTGCAGCTGGCGTGCAAGCCAGTCCGGCGGGACCACGCTGTCGGCATCGGTGCAGCCGATCCAGCGGGCGCCCAAGGCCAGGGCGCGCTCACTCGCCGCCGCGCGCGCGACGCCGACACAGCCGGCATCCACCGTGATCACCTCGACTCCGAAGCGCTCGCAGATCCACCCGGTGGCGTCGCTGCAACGATCCAGCGCCACCACGATCACCACCTGCTCATCGCGCAGGGCAGGATGCAGCGCAGCCACCTTGAGCGACTGCAGGCAGGCTGCGATCAATTGTTCTTCGTTGTGCGCAGGAAGGGTCACCGCGATCATCGCAGGCCCTCCCGCTCCGCCACCGAGGTGGTATCGGCCGACCAGCCTTCCAGCAGCATGTCCTCGTCACGATAGGAAAACAGCCGTGGCAGGCAGTCATCCAGCTGGCCATGCACGAAGCTGGCGCTGCAGCGTGCCTGCTCGAACGGCACACGCCAATGACAGGCGATCACCACGCCCTGCGGCGTGAGTGACCGCACCACCTGCGCGGCGGTTTGCTGCATGTCCTCCGGCGACAGGTAGTAACCCATCTCACCAAGCACAATCAGATCGAAGCGCCCCGCCGGCCAGTCCTGCGGATGACGCGCCTGCTCGATGCTGACATGCGCATGGCGCCGCGTCATCGCGCGCGCGGCCAGGACCGCGCCTTCGCTCAGGTCGGTCGCGAGCAGTTGATCGCAGCGCTCGGCCAGAGCGGCGGTAAGCACTCCGTTGGAACAGCCCAGCTCCCAGCCACGAGCGAAGCGCTCCTGCGGCAGGCTGGCCAGGGTGAGCGCGCGCTTGCGCTGCTCATACCAGCGGGTGCGGTACTGGAAGGGATCGTCCTTCTCGTACAGCGCGTTGAAGTAGGCTATATCACTCATCCGATCAGTACCTCGTAGTTCCGTTCGAAGCGCTGCAGCACGGCGGCCGGCAGGATGGGGTCGCAGTCCAGCCCCTCCACCGCGCCGGTCTGGGTCACGAATTGCTGGATGGCGTCGCGCTTGCGGTCCAGCAGGGCGTCATCCAGCGCAACACGCGTGGCCGACGCCCAGGCCGTCGGCGCCGCCTGCGGGTCCAGCCAGTGCCAGCCCCACACGGGATATTCCTTCAGGTTGGCGCCGCACTCATTGCATGCCTGGAGGCACGCACGCGCCACGGCCTCATGGTCCGGATGGCCATCGAAACGCCACGGCGCCAGCACCAGATCGTCCGGCTGCAGCACGGCCCCCAACTGCGCGGCGATCCATGCCTCATTGGCCGTTACTTCGCCATCGCCGATGTGCCAGGAAATCCGCTCAGCACCTGACAAGCCCAGGCAATGGAGCGCGTCATCCAGCTCTGCCGCACGGGCGGTTCGCAACCGCTCGGGCGACCATGCCGGTTGGTCGGGATAGCACGCCTCGCCATCGGTGACCGAGACCACCATCACCCGCAGGCCGGACTGGTGTGCCAGTGCCATCAGGCCGCCGCAGGCCAGCACTTCATCGTCCGGGTGCGGGGACACCACCACCAGGCGCTGCGCATCGCCGAACAGCGCGGTAGCGGATGCACGCGGCAGCGTCTGCAGCCAGCGCGATGCCGCCCACTGGGCTTCGGTGACGCCGCCGCCTTCAATCTGTCGATTCACAGCGTCCACGTGCGGCCCTCGCGATGCATCAGGTTGCCAAGGTGCTGCCAATCGCGGTCGGCGTGGCTCTGGCGGATGAAGACCGTCAGGTCGGCCCAGCGCCGGGCGTGTGCCGGGTCCATGCACATCGGCCCTGGCCCCAACGCCCTGCCCACGCGGTCCAGCGTCAGCGAGGCAGCCCGCTCCACCGCGCTGCGTGCCCGCACGATCTCGCGCTGATGCGGCAGCCCGGGTTGTGCATCGATCAACGCGGCCAGCTCGCGCAGCAGCGATGCACAGGGCGAGAGCGCCAGATCGATTTCGCCGAGCAGGCCGGATGCCGTACCCGGCTCATCGGCCCGTGCGCTGCGCAGCAACGGCTCGGCCAATGCACTGGCGCCACCGAACCAGCACGCCGCGATGCCCGCGCCGCCGTGCCAGAAGCCCGGGCGCTGCAAATAAGCATCCGCCGCCCCGACCTCCACGGCCGGCACCTGGTCAAAGCGCGCCGTGCCACTGGGAACGCGCCCCATGCCCGTGGCCTGCCACGTCTGTGGCAGGAAGCTCACATTGCCCCGGCGCACGGGCACCAGGAACAGACGCGAGCGACCGTCATCGCGCACCGTCACAAGGGCATGGTCGACCCAGCCGGCGCCGGAGCACCACGGCTTGTCACCGGACAGCGTGCCGCTGGCCCGATCAAAGCGCAGGGTGGCCGCCGGTCCTTCGGCCGCCCACACGGCGCCCAACCGATCCCGGTCCGGGGCGGTTGCGCCCAGTTCTTCCAGGATCGCCTGCGCGTCATAGTGCGCTTCAAGCACTTTGGCCAGACATAGATCGCGGGCGGCGATGTGCGCCAGCGCCTGCCAGCGCACCAACGTATCGCCGCTGCCGGGACGCGGCAGCGACGGCTGGTGCTCGATCCACGTGCGGGCCTGGGCCTGCAGGTCATCGCCATCGGTCACCGGTTGGGGATGCTCCGGCGGCACAAGAGAAGCCACGGCATTCATATCAGGGCGTCAGGATCACCTTGCGGCAATCCTCCTCTTTGCGGTCGAAGATCTCGTAGCCACGCACGGCGTCTTCGAGCGACAGGCGGTGGGTCACGATCACGCCCGGATCCAGCCGGCCTTCGCCGATATGGTCGAGCAGCTCGGGCATCAACTTCTGCACATGGGTCTGGCCCATCTTGAAGGTGAGGCCCTTGTCGAACGCATCGCCAAGCAGGAAGCCGTGAATGAAGCCGGCATACACACCCGGGATGCTCACCGTGCCACCGCGACGCGTCGCCGCGATGCACTGACGGATCGCCACGCCGCTGCTGCCTTCCACCTTGAGGGTGGTCAATGCTGATTCCAGCGCACTGCCCTCGGCTTCAAAGCCGACCGCCTCGATCGTGGCATCCACGCCGCGGCCATTGGTCTGGGTGATGATGTACTCCGCCGGGTCCTCGACCTGGGTGAAGTCGATGGGGGTCACGCCGTAGGTCTGCTGCGCGAAGGCCAGGCGATACGGCAGATGGTCGACCATGAAGATCGTTTCCGCCCCCAACAGGCGGCAGCACGCCGCACTCATCAGCCCGACCGGGCCCGCACCGAAGATCGCGACCGTGGAACCGGGCTTCACCCCGGCGTTGATGGCGGCCTGGTAGCCGGTCGGCAGGATGTCGGAGAGGAACAGCACCTGCTCATCGGCGAGCGCATCCGGAATGCGCAGCGGACCGACATTGGCCTTGGGCACACGCACGAACTCCGCCTGCCCGCCCGACACGCCGCCATACAGATGGCTGTAGCCAAACAACGCCGCCGGGGGGCGGATGCCCTTCTGGTTTACCGCCGCGCCCTTGCCGGTGTTGGTCGTCTCGCAGGCCGCGAACTCGGCGAGACGGCAATGGAAGCATTCACCACAGGCGATCACGAACGGAATCACCACGCGATCGCCCGGGCGCAGATCCATCACCCCGGCGCCCACCTCCTCCACCACGCCCATGAACTCATGACCCAGCACGTCGCCGGTATGCAGATCCGGGATCTTGCCGCGGTACAGATGCAGATCCGAGCCGCAGATCGCCGTGGCGGTCACGCGCAGGATGATGTCGTCGGGGGCGGCCAGCGCCGGATCCGGCACGGTATCGACCCGTACATCCTTGCTGCCGTGGTAAGTCAGTGCGCGCATAGCAAACTCCGTTGTCCAAGTACCTCTGTGGTACGTGGTACGGCGTGGCAGCGTCGTGACCGCCCCGTGTGCGGCGTGTCTACCCCGCCAGAGGGGCCGCGCTGCAGCTCCGGCACGCGGGGCGCTCGCCAGTGCGCGAGGACTGAATCATTCATTCTGCTGCGGCGGCAGGCGCCGCTCGCACTGGTCGTTACTCAGCCGGCGGCGCCGAGGGTGTTTCCGGATCCGGCGGCAACTCCTGCGGCGGCGAGGCAGGCGCGGGATCACCCTCCGGTGGAATTTCCTGCGGCGGTTCCTGGGCAGGCGGATCACCACGGCCGGGCGCTTCCACTGGCGGCGTGGGTGGCATCGGGTCCGGCGTGGGGTCCGGCACCTGGGCGATCACGCTCTCCAGTGAAGAGGTGGATCCACTGCGTACTGTCGTGTCCATCGCGCATGTTCCTTCTGAAGGGCTGAGCTCGACGCTACGCGGCGCGCCGTCAACATCCAGCGACGGCGCCGCTGCCGGGCGAACGCCTCGGCTCAGTCATCGCCTTCGGAACGGCGCTTGTTCACCGTGATCTCGCCGGAGGTTTCCAGCACCGCCAGGTCCACCTGCCCGAAGCCCTCGCAGCCGTTGGCGCGCATCGCCACCTCCAGATCGGCCGGGCTGACATTGCAGCGTTTCACCTGGTCCCAGTAGATCGTGCCGTGCCGCGCCAGCACTACCGGCACCCCTTCCACGATTTCGTTGAGGCGCTTGCTGCGCGCGCCCAGAAAGCCGACGAACCAGTTCAGCCCGATCAGGGTGGCAGCCAGGATGAGCCCGCCGGGCAGCGAGGTGTCCTCACCGATCAACGAGTTCTGCACGGCCGTGCCCAGCAGCACGATCACCAGGATGTCGAACGGGGTGGATTGCCCCATTGAGCGCTTTCCGCTCATGCGGGTCAGCAACAGCACCACCACGTACACCGCAACCGCGCGGACGACGAACTCCCACCATTCCATTCCCAGCTCGAACATCGCATGCATGGCTGCAGCCTCCGTGTGGCGAGGTCTGGACGATAGGAACTCCCGGGTGAAGCCCATGGGAGCACCCGCCCTTCACAGGACACCTGCCGCTTCGTAACAGCGGCAGGGCTAGCGTCGGGGCATCACCGCCCTACCCGTTTGCGCAGGAGATATGCCATGCAGCACGACAAAATCCCGCCCGCCTCCACCGAAGACGCCCATGCCACCCACAACTGCCCTCCGGCGGACGGCAAGGTCGACAAGCAGCGCACCTCGGAGAACCACGACGAAGCGCTGGAAGAGACCTTCCCTGCGAGCGATCCGATCTCCCCGTTCGTTGCGGCCAAGCCGCCGAAGGATGACAAGGACGAAAAAGATCCGGATGCGGCGCGGCTGAAGACGGAGAACGAGGGCTACAACCAGCACGGCCACGGCAAGGGTGGCAAGGCAGGTGAAGGGGAACCGGATGGCGTGCGCGAGGACGACGGCATCACCCAGCCGAATTTCGGCCAGGGTGGGACGTCGGGCAAGCAGACGCTGGATCGCTGACCAAACAAGGACATGTCATGACCACGACACCGCAAGCCCCGGCTACGAAAGAAGATGACCAGCAGAAGAGCCATACCCCGGACAAGCTGAGGAACGATGACGCCCGGTGGAAGGACAAGGACATGCCAGAGGCGGAGCATGGGGCGACGCCTGAGGATTATGAGCGGCCCGGGAAAGTCTGAGGTCTGAAGTGACGGACCGCCTAAGCCCGTCACTTCACGACAAGCGCGATAAAACCTTCCGCCAGCAGCGTCCTACAACCCTGAAAGGGCAAGGATGGTGACCCCGGCCCGATTCGAACGGGCGACCTTCCCCTTAGGAGGGGGACGCTCTATCCAGCTGAGCTACGGGGCCGTGCGCGGCGTGAAGGATACAAGGAAACCACCCCTCCTGACCACGCCGGCCAATCAACCACCGTTGTACGGGGCCCATCAGGCCAAAAGCTGAAGATGCCACCAGCATGCAGTGAGGCGAGTTCCCCCACGTGATCGGCGTGAAGAAAAGTCGATGCGAACCCTTGCCGTGCAGCTTTGTCAGGCACTCAAGGCTTGGCGCGCCGCATCCGACCATGGGCCAGCGTAGCCCCCGTCATCCCTTGAGTGCTGAGTAGCCAACCCCACACGGGCGCCGACCGACTCCAATCGCCTTCAGCCCCACGTCGTTGAAATCACCTATGCCAGTGAGCGAGCTCGAGCGGTATCCTATGAGTGTCACGGCAATCAAAACTGACAACAACACTCCGTGTCGTAGCATCTCGGCGCCGAAACCCCGCGCTCTGCCTGTTCGCAGACGGGTCATAACTGCCCTGAAATGTCCATACATTCCTTGAGATGCCCTGCAGGGCATCTCTTCCAAGCAGCTGAGCAACGAATGAAACTTCGGATCGCCTACTCCGGTTTAACCGGAAGCCAGAATTCCTACACCCAAAAGATGTCCGAGGCGTTCAGCTCTTATGGCGAAGTAGCCGATCTGCCTGCAAAAATGGCATTCGTACGCGCCCCCCTAAAGTTCCTGAGAAAGTACGACGTTGTGGTATTCAACTGGATAGAGAACAAGATTGTAAACCAAAAGGGAGGGTGGTCTCCCTTGGGTGTATTGAAGCTGGCCGGTCTCATCGTCTACGGAAAGCTTCTCGCAAGAAAGACGATATTTGTACGCCATAATAATTACCCCCATGCTGCCGCCGCCAGCGCTGGGGAACAAATGCGCAAGTTCCTGGACCACGTCGAAATCTTATTTGACGACTGCGTCACTCACTCCGGCCATAACTCAAACGAAAGACGGAAATACGTCCCACATCCGTTGTATCACGACAGGGCCCCTGAAGTAGCACATTCGAATGACGTCTACTTCGTCGTCTTCGGAAGAATCGAACGCTATAAAGGCATTCACGAGCTAATCAAAAGTTACACGCTTGAGCAAAAGCTTGTAATCGCCGGACCCTGTCACGATCCCCAGTATAAAGCGGAACTAATTAGGCTCTGCGATAATCGCAACATTGACCTTCGCATAGGTTTCTTATCAGATGATGAAGCAAGTGCACTAGTAGCCAATTCACTTGGCCTCCTGCTTTCCCATAGCGGCAAGGACATGATCGCCACCGGCAGCTACTTTTTCGCAGCAGGCCTTGGGATTCCCGTATTTGCGGTTGAGACGCCGTTCTTGAAATGGCTTGCAACCGAGCTTCAACAACCAGGAATTCACCTTGCGGAAAATCCAGCCGATCTTGCAAATCATGTGTCCACCGCAATGCCTCCGAATCGAGGATTGATCCGGGATGCGGCGCAGCTGCAATTTGGACCTGCTTCTGTAGAACGCGCACTTAAAGACCTGCTTTCACGCAAGAACAAATAAAATGAGCAAAATCTATCGCGCGATCGCCCGAAGCATGGGTGGCAGGTACCTGACGTATGCCGTCCAGTTTGCGTCATTGATGATCCTGGCACGCCTCTTCAGCCCTGAAGTGTTTGGGCTGGTTGCATCAGTACAGGTGTTCTATCTTTTCTTTCAGCTCCTGGCGGACGGAGGGCTTGCTCCTGCCGTCATTAGTCTGGATGCGCTGGAAAAAAGGGACAGGGATGGAATATTCGGGCTGACCATTGTCGCCGGTCTGATCCTCGCCGCCGCCTTCCTGGCACTCACACCAGCAATAACGTACTTCTACGAGGCAAATGCACTAAGTAGCGTAGTTCCATACATCTGCATAGCGCTCATATTCAATACGATGAGCATCTTCCCAATTTCCGCACTTCAGCGCCAGCAGTCCTTCTATCAGCTTGCGGTGTCTGGCGTTGTGGCAGAACTCATCGCACTTACAACCGTACTGATCGCGCGCTCTTCAATAGAACCACTTCACGCGCTAGCCCTCCGGCTACCAGTGTACTCATTCGTGAACTACGCAACAGTTCATTTCTTTACGAAATGGACCGACTTTGGGCGCCCCAGGCCCGGAGCGCACTTCTCTGCGGTCAGGCCGTTGCTTCGTGTTTCAGGCTTTCAGATGGCATTCAATGCCCTGAACTATTTCTCAAGAAATCTCGACAAAATTCTGATCGCGAAACACATGGGCGCTGCCACCTTGGGCATCTATGACCGATCATATTCGCTCATGCGCTATCCGTTGCAGTTGCTGACCTTTGCAATGACTCCTGCGATACAGCCGGTACTGCGCTCACACAGCAATGATCCTGACTATGTGCGAGGCATCCACACCGATCTCGCGTTCAAGTTATCCCTTCTGTCCCTGGCATGTGCGGCAGGCATCTATTTCATGGCCGAGACGATCGTGGTTGTAGCTTTCGGGAAACAGTGGATAGCATCGGTACCAATCATCAGGCTGCTTAGCCTCAGCATCCCGGTACAGGTTGTCCTTTCGACGAGTGGCAGCTTCTTCCAAACCTTTAGGCGCACCGATCTAATGTTCATGTGCGGTGTCTTTTCCGCGATTACCAATGTGGGCGCCATCATCTGGGGAGTCTCGACTGGTAGCGTTGAAATGCTCTGCTGGGCGCTCTTTGTATCTTTTCACATTAACTTTCTTCAGGCCTACTACCTCCTCCATCGCAAAGTACTCAATGGCGGACTGGGCGCGTTCATGCTCAAGCTTGCCCCCGCGATGTCGGGTGTTCTGATCTTGGCTGCAGTTGAGCTTTATAGAGGCTAACGTGCGTAGCGCTACCCCTGATCTGTCGGCTGGCAGGCTGCCAGGCTGGCAGGCTGGCAGGCTGGCAGGCTGGCAGGCTGGCAGGCTGGCAGGATCACGAAGATCGTTTGGAGAAGAGTTGTCAACAGGTCGGGGATACTTCGGGCATCTCCTGAACTCATGCACCCGACGCACGAAGTCCGTCCCCAAGTGCTCGCTAATCCGGAGCGCATCAACGAGCGCCTAATTTGTGCCCGGCAACCAGGTGCACAACATTAAATTCCTAGTAGCCACGACCGCATAAACGTAACGTGGCCAGGGAGTCACCGCGGCCGACGCTTCACCTCAACACCCAGAATTTCGCGGGCACCAACAAAAAAAATCCGCTACGGCTACGTAGCGGATTTTCCTGAATCATCTTGCCAATCAATGCCGTGGTCACGTAACAAGTAACCAGTTGCATCAGCAGAATGTGTCAGCCCTTGTCCGCCTTGTACTCGTAGTAACCATAGCTATAGTAGCCGGTCGCACGCTTTTCGACGGCATTGAAAATGGCGCCCTTGATCTGCACGCCGTTTTGTTCAAATCGCTGCAGCGTAAGTTCAATTTCTTTCGCTTGGTTTACGCCGAACCTGGTCACAAGCAGGCTCGAGCCAGCGTGTGTCGCAATGAGCGCCGGGTCGGTAACAGCAAGGATCGGCGGCGTATCAACGATGACCAAATCGTACTGCGAAGAAAGAGACTCCAACAGCGCAGGGAAACGCGGATTCATTAGGAGCTCTGCCGGATTCGGCGGCACATCACCGCGCACCATGTAGAACATGGTCTCGAGACCGGACGCCTGTTGAATCGTCTGCTCAGCGGTCATCCTTCCACCCAGCACGTCCGACAGCCCGTTCAAATGGGAGACGCCTAGCATCTTGTGCAAGGTACCCTTCCGCATGTCGGCATCGATGACCAGCACGCGCTGCCCCGTTTGAGCGATCACCGCCGCCAGGTTGGCAGAGACGAAGGTCTTGCCGACACCTGGGCGCGGGCCAGAGATTGCGAGAACATTGTTCTTGGCCTCCATCATCGCAAAATGCAGGCTGGTACGTAGACTGCGCAGCGCCTCCACAGTCGGGTCAGCAGGTGCACTAACAGCGAGAAGATGCTGCCGTCCGTCCGCGATCACTCGCGTCCCGTGGCGACCCTTTCGAAGTTTCGGCAGCACACTGGAAACACTCAGTGGTATGGCCGCATATACGGGAAGTCCAAGTGCCTCGATCTGAGAAGGATCCTCGATACCCGGATTCAGCATGCGCTGGAGGAACACGAAAGCAGATGCCAGAAGCGCACCAAGCAAGGTAGCGACGATGACAATGAGTTTCTTCTTCGGTGCAACAGGCTCAGACACATCGGCAACAGCAGGATCCACGATGCGGACGTTGCCAACAGTGCCCGCTCGTGCCACATCCAACTGCTGCGCCTGATTGAGAAGAGCCGTATAGAGCTCATTGCTTACCTGCAAGTCCCGGGTGAGCCTCAGCAACTCCTGCTGCGTATCCGGCAACTGACCGACTTGGCGCTGAAAACCAGCCTTGCGGCCCTCAAGCCCTGAAATCTGACTCAGCAAAGCCCGATAGGCCGGGTGCTCTCGCGTGAAGCTGCGATCCATCTCAGCCTGCCTCAAGCGAAGCTGCTGGATACTCGCCTCAACCGCTACTTCCTGCTCCAAGAGACCCTTGGTCTGCATCGTGATATCGACAGAATTCGCCCGGGACTGGTACGTAGTCATGGCGGCCTGCGCCTGCTCAACCTGTTTCCGAACAATTGGTAACTGCTCCTTTACGAACTGCAACTGTGCAGCTGCCTCCGCCGAACTTCGATCAACGTTCTGACGCACGTATGCCTCAGCAATGCGCTGAACGATGGCTTCCGCTCGTTGAGGATCGGGCGACTCAAAAGTAACCTGAAGAATGCCGGAGTCCTTACCTACCTCCATCACACCCAACGACTGCCGCAGATCAGCCAACACCGTCAGACGTCGCTGACGAATAACCTCAAAGCGAGTACCGGGGTTGGCAGCAAGCGCCTCCACCTCCAGACGAACGCCCTTCCCTTCAGCCGCTTTTCCGGGCTCACCACGTAGCAACTCCCCACCATCGGGATCAGACAAAGTGAAGTGCTTCCCATCGCCACCTACCTCCAGCACTAGCGCCTTCTCAAGCAGAGTGGACGGCACCTCCAGTCGGTGGATCCGGAGCAACTCCCCACCCCAGCCATAGCTGGATAAGCCAAGCCATGCTGGAGCAACGTGCCCAGCTTCTGACGGATCGAAGCGGCGGACCATGAACTCACCGATAATCGGAAAGCGTAGTGGTTGTACGCGGATTTCAAGCATCAACTCGTCAACTGCCGTGCCGAGGACGCTTCGGGATGTAAGAAGCGCCACTTCCGTCGTCGCCGCCGACGTCGCACCGCTTATTGCCCCCAAATCTGGAAGACCCGGAATCGCAGGTGTCTTGGGCTCAACCTGAATCAGTGATTGCGCCCTGTACACCGGGGCGGCAAGCAATGCATACGCAACTCCGACGGCCATGAAAAGCGCCGTGACCCCCGCAATAAGCCACTTCTTGTCACTAAGAACGCCAAAAAGCTCGCGCAAATTGATCTCGTCGTCCTTGCTTGATCCTACATCCACTTGTGTTTTCATCGATTCCACTTCAGCTCTGGAACGGGCGTGAACGATCTGATGCCCAAAAAATCGGTAACTTAGTTGACTTCACGCGCCAACAGACGGCCTAGATCAGCTGAACCCCGGTGACCAAGCGGCCGACCGATGCGGCGCAGCGCGATAGTCTAGCCTATCCTTGACGGATCAGGAGAGTGACCCTCGTCTCATCGCCACGTCCAGGCAGACCAACCATTGCCGCTCAGTCGCCCCGCCACCTAGGATCAGGCTTTGCCTCGGCGCTCCAGGGAGCGGCGCGGCTCGATCCTCCGCGCCGTGCGAACAACATGAGCCAACAGCTCATCCTGTAGTACGATTCCACCCCGCGATTTCCGCATTCGCTGCAGGGCAAGGCTGCGCAAATGTTCAGCCGAGAAAACGAGCTTAGCTAGAGATTACCGATGAACACTTCCGACACCGCCACTGCGCATAGTGCCCGACCGACTTTTGAGGGCATACAAGTCCTGCGAGTTATCGCCGCTCTCCTCGTGGTTATCACGCACTCCACCTTTTATACACACGAACGCCTGAATCCCGAAATGCAAATATGGCGCACAGGCGCAATTGGCGTGGACATATTCTTCATAATCAGCGGATTTGTGATGATGGCTACCGCGCGCAGCTTCACTAGCGCGCCGGACGGGTGGAAGCTGTTTGCTTCGCGCCGCCTGCTCAGAATCGTTCCAATGTACTGGCTAGCCACTACAGTGAAACTCGTCACTATGCTGTTGATCCCATCCATGATCCTACATGCAAACCTGTCACCGTGGACCATATTCTCGTCTTACACATTCCTGCCCAGCACAAACATTGATGGCCGTTTTGAACCACTACTCGGCGTTGGCTGGACGCTTATATTTGAAATGTTTTTCTACGCCATCTTTACTATTGGCCTATTTCTTCGAGTCAACGTATTAACGTTTGTCACCGCGGTGATGAGCGCCTGCTTTCTAGCATCCTTTTTCCGTACGCCCGACTGGAATGCCGCCACAATGTACTTCAACCCGATCGTCATGTACTTTCCGATCGGAATGCTGATGTTCGAGCTGAGCCAACGCGTAAGCCGAGTGACGCTACAGACAAGCGCGCTGATCGCAACCATCCTCGCATTGTTCGCGTTCTCGAATCTGGAATTCGATGTAAAGTCCGGAGCAGCTAATCTCGCAACCGTCGCGACCTCCTGCTTAGTCGTCTTTGTCACCATTTCAGCTGAGCCACTACTAAGGGGCAGACTCCCTAAGCTACTACTCTTCTTGGGAGAAGCATCTTATGTGCTTTACCTGTTTCACCCCCTGGTGGCCCCGATCGTTCCGGAAGTTCTTCGCCGCATCTACCCCACAATTCCAGCCGAAATTAGTGTTGCACTTTGCATCGTTACGGCGGTACTGACCGCGGCATTGATTCACTCTGCAATTGAAAGACCGGTGACGCACTGGCTCAAAGCCCGAAGCTCAGCAGCGCCCGCTCCACAAGGAGCCAGCAGCTGAATGAAGCCTCTAGCAAGAAACTATTTCTCGCAACGTTGAAAGCAGATCCAGGTCCGCACGTTAGTATGCTGGATCCAGAGCAGAGCTAGACTTCAATATGGCAACTTTGGTCCAACGGACAAATCAATTTGCGCCGGCGTCTTACCATCAAGGGACTGATAGAAATTAATTATGACCCCCAATACTGCGCACGCCCGTCCCCAGGCCGATATAACTGTCGTAATCCCCTTCTACAATCGGTCCAATTTTGCGCGGCGACTACTGCAGTCGGTAGTAGAACAGACGCGCCCGCCGAAGTACGTTTACTTCATCGACAACGGCTCTCAGATCGATCAGAAGATGGCCCTACTGCAGACGATAGGCGAGTTCGCCGCTTATCCGCACCTCGATGTCAGATACTTCGAGACTGAGCGAACGGGAAATGCGAACATCGCGAGAAACCTGGGAATCGCGCTAGCACAGTCAAGGTACATAGCGTTTCTTGACTCGGACGATTGGTGGGAGCCGTCCCATCTTGAACAGTCACTGAGCCAGCTCAGTAGCACGAATAAATCCGGCGTTTATAGCGGGTCGGTGATTCATTCAGCTGTTACCTACCGAAACACCTCCAAAGACATTGCTACGCTCCCAACCCCATTCCATCTTCTATTCTCGTCATCAGGCTGGTCGGCCCAAACATCAACTTACGTCCTTGACAAAATGAAAATGGGGGCTGTGAATTGGGATGAATCATTGAGGCGACATCAAGATTACGATTTTTTTCTAGCGATCGAGAAAGATGGCGGAGGCTGGGCATTCAATAAATATGCTACTGGGAACTTGGATCGCAGCGATGCGCTACTGGGCCGCCACTTTGACTTCAAGTCCATGATCAAATTCTTGAACAAATGGGAGGCGGATTTTCCGACTGATTGCTTGCGTCCGTACCTGCTGTCGCAGATGGACTTGTGCCTAATTTCGAAGGCGCCAGAAAGATATTACAATTACTACAGACTAAAATTCATCAAGACCAAGAATGGACTGACCCCTCGGCTGGCATCTTCACCCATGGTCAGAAAGATCCGACAGTTGCTGGTGAAAATTAGCAAAGAACTCTCCATCTACCAGATCATTAAAAGTTACCTGGGCAAGCGCTGAGCCCGCGAAACGAAAACCTAATTATGCCCTTTCGCTGGTCATTGCCACTACTTCTCATATTCCTGACTGGAGGCACACTCCAGTATCTGGGAGCGCTCTCGCTCACTCAATCGACCGCGCTGGCGCTCGCGTTCTTTGCTCACATCTTCATAATTAAACGAAGCTGGCAAAGCTTGAGGCTCGAATGGCCATTAATTGTATTTTTACTTCTTGTTGCCGCCATCCAGATAAAAGAATCGCCGCCACTACCTTACAGCCTTACGTACGTATTTTATATTTTATGTACAATCATCTCCGCTGTGTCTGGGCGCATCTATGCAGCCCGCGCGGCGGATCATTGGCAGGGAGCAAGACTCGCCCGATTCGCCATCGCATTTCTAGCCTTGCAACTCGTTGTATGCCTAGCTCAAGCGACCTTAACTGAATCATTTATCGCGTCATCTCGAACCGCCATCGGATTTGAGGATGCCGTGTTCGGGACACTCTACCTGCAGTCCGACGCCGCGCTTGCAGCGATTTGTGAGCTGATGGTGATCATCGCCTTTGTACTTCCTTACTCGCCTCGTAGGCGACTACTCGTTAGTACGCTTGCGGTGGCAGTGGTTTTTCTCGGCCACTCGAAGGCGGCCCAGGTGGCCATCCTTGGTGTCGTGGGGCTAATGTTCTTCAGTGCAATTTCAAGGAGGACCGGACTGCATCGCAATGGGTTTAGTATTCTCGCACTGTTCGCAGCTGCGGCAGTCGTTGCGCTGTCGGCGTCAGTCTGGACCGAGCAAGGACTGCTATTCATCCAACAGGCACAAGACGACTTCTTCCGCCGGGATCAATGGGAGACAGCATCGCGTTTCGCGCCAATTGGTCAGATATTCAGCGCGGGCGTGGATCTATTCGGAAGTGGCCCGCTCACCTATTACAACCCAATCACTAAAACTTGGCTTTACAATTCCGGCTTCAGCACACTATACCCACTGTATATCGACTATGGGCTAGTGGGAATTACGCTTTACTTTATATATCAGTTAGGCTTGATTCTAAGGTATTCGAAGGGGCTGCTTGAGCGCTTATCCTTCCTATTGGTGCTTACCTCCTTCACTACATTTAACTTTGCACTAACTGACGTTGGATTCGTGTTCTTTTTCAACTATGCTCTTGTGATGGTTCACCAGCGCCGCGCCGGATATGCCAACACGGAGAAGTTAGATGCTGCTTCCGCCCGGAGATTGAATTGATTTACTCACAGAAAGTTTCCGTCGTAGCTGCAAACTACAATAATGCAGCATTTCTCGAAGATTATTTTGACGCGTGGCAAAAGAGCACGGTACAACCAGCGGAACATATCTTCGTGGACGATGGATCCACAGATAACTCGCTGGATATAGCTCGGAAGTATGCGAAGGATATGCCGTCACTTAAGATAATCGAACTCGGTCGGAACAGAGGCTTTGGAAATGCCCTGAACGTAGGGATTGATCTCGCGAGAGGTAAGTATATCCTCCGGATTGACCCTGATGATGTGGTGGCACCCGAGCGCGTGGCTAAGCAGCTAGAAGTGCTGGACGCTGATGACGCCGATGTGGTCGGCAGCAACGCCGTGATTTTTCAGTCCACAACTGCTCTTCAGGTCGGCCTCAGCAACTTCCCCAGTGACCATCAAGAGATAGCGTCCACCATTCTAAGAGGGGAGCACGGAGTACTTCATCCTACCGTCATGGCACGAGCGGAACTGTTCAAGTTGAATCCGTATATCCAGGGAAATGTACCCGCAGAGGACTACGATATCTTTGCTCGAATGCTGTCTGCTGGCGCCCGCTTTCAGAACATCCAAGAGCCGTTGATACGTTACCGTATTCACCAGCGAAGCGCCTCGAATATTCTGCCGCTCAGCACGATCGTTAAAACCTATAGAATTAGGGACCAGGTTTTCGGCAGCGAAACAACCACCGCTGCTGTCTGGTGGTACTACCTGCACATCAAGTTCTACCGCAAGCATCTTTTCGCAGCGAATACTATCCAGCGCGCAGTTTACCTAGGCATGGCATCCATGATGCGTCCGGACAAAGCACTAAAGCGCTTAGCTAGGATTGCGAGAAATAGGTCCAGTGCCAGATAAAGTTGACCACGACCTTCCGTGGTGCGCCACGCGAAAAGCCCGAGACGACCTGGCAGGGGCTCTCGGGACCTTATGAACTCTATACCCTCCGCGGCGACCGCTACAGCTAATACGGAAGGCCTAGGCCATCCCCGTATAACCCATACCCCCAACATTACTCTGGCAGTAGATCCGGAGCAAGGAAAGCCAATGAAAGTTCGAATTCTCGGGATCCGCGGAGTGCCAGCAGCCCATGGCGGTTTTGAGACATTTGCCGAGTTCCTTTGCAAGCACCTGGTAGCGCAAGGCTGGAAGCCAGTTGTTTACTGCCAAGAGGAAGGCGCCGGGGAATGGTGGCGAGATGAATGGGAGGGCGTAGAGAGAATCCACGTCCCTGTCTCCAAATCCGGGCCCCTTGGCACAATCATATTTGATTGGCGATCGATGCGTGACGCAGCGGAAGCTCGAGAGCCCTGCCTGGTACTTGGATACAATACGGCAATTTTCCTATCGCTTCTTCGCGTTCGCGGCGTCCCCAATGTGATTAATATGGATGGCATTGAGTGGGCCCGTGCAAAATGGGGGGCTGTCGCAAAGCTCTGGTTTTGGCTCAATGACTGGGCTGGATGCTGGCTGGGCGGACACCTTGTTGCGGACCACCCACAGATCAAGCGCCATCTTTCCACGCGTACGAGCAGCAAGCGCATCACAATGATTCCGTACGGGGCCGAACCGGTTTTGAGCGCGCCCGCCCAGCCCTTGGAAGCCTTCGGGCTGATATCCAAGCAATTTCTGACAGTTATTGCGAGGGCCGAGCCAGAGAATTCATTGCTTGAGATTGTTCAAGGCTTTTCGCGCGCTCGACGAGGGATCAAGCTCGTCGTGCTGGGCACCTACGACCCACTCCACCCTTATCAACGAAAGGTCTTAGAGGCTGCAAGCGACGAGGTTGTGTTTACTGGCGCGCTTTACGACAAACCCCTTGTGCAATGTCTTCGTTGGCATAGCCTTGCTTATGTTCACGGTCATCAAGTTGGCGGAACTAACCCTTCACTAGTGGAGGCACTTGGAGCGGGCAATGCGATCTTCGCGCATGACAACCGCTTTAACCACTGGGTAGCTGGTGCGGGCGCACGTTATTTCAGAGACGCAGATAGCTTCTCGGCACTGCTAGACGCACATTTGGCCGATGAGCCCACGTTGAATGCAATGCGTGCGGCAGCTTACGCTCGTTTTGAGGCCGAATTCACTTGGCCCACCGTGCTACGAAAGTATCAGGAGTTACTGCAGAACGTAGCCCAACGCTGAGGGGGGGGGCGGCGCTCTCGATATGCGGCCACGCTCTGAGAGCGATCGCAGTTCATAGCTTGACTTCGCCCGACTTCTAGCGAACATCTAAGTCCTTCCGTCCAGATGCATTTTACCCGCCCCGCCGATTGACGTCGAGACGCCCCCCTCGGTGAACTCCGCTGTGTCACGCTCATCTTTTCGCCTTTGTTGCACAGTCTATGCATGAACTACTCAGCGTCTTAACAATCCTGGGCGACAGCCGCCTGCTTCTCGGCGCCGCTGGAATTCTGATCATCTTTGGTTCTTTTAGTCGCACCAACTGGACGTACCATTGGTTGATTGCAGTAGCGTGTGTGTGTGTAATTACGCTGGCGACAAAGTTGGCTTTTCTGGGCTGGGGAATTGGAATACACGCATTGGAGT
This sequence comes from Stenotrophomonas sp. RIT-551, assembly GCF_026241915.1. Lineage (NCBI taxonomy): Bacteria > Pseudomonadati > Pseudomonadota > Gammaproteobacteria > Lysobacterales > Lysobacteraceae > Stenotrophomonas > Stenotrophomonas sp. RIT-551. The sequence continues at coordinate 154,575 of NZ_JAPJIU010000008.1, forward strand.
TTACCGGGATCAGCGGCCACGCCGCCGTCTCCGCTTCGGTCTGGCCGCCCCTGTTGCGCGCCGTGGCGAAAGATAGCTTGGGGCGCTGGGTCTGGAAAACTGGATTGACCTGCCTTGGCTTTCTATTGGCTGCTTCAATAGCTTGGTCCCGGCTACCATTAAACGCCCACTCTCTTTCAGAGGTGACCCTTGGATGGCTGCTGGGTGCGACGGCTTCTGTCTTCGTGATCCGGCAACAACGACAGGAAGCCATGTTCCTCGGCGCCCCACTTGTTGCGCTCTTCGGATCCGCTCTGTTTCTTGCGATCTTGCCGATCCCCAAGACACACCAAGTAGTAGTTGATCTGGCCGAGACGCTGTCGGGCTCCGACTCTCCCCGCGCCCGAAACAGCACTCACGCCCCACCGATTGAGGACCGCCATCGCAATCCGACTGACTAATGCCTTGACTTTACAGTACGACAGCCCCGACCATAGACACGTTAACCCCCCTTACGGAGTAGGAGATCCCCGTTCATGAAGAAGATTCTTGTAGCAATGGCCCTGGTGGGTCTGTCCTCTCCGGTGTTGGCCCAGCAGGCTCCGGCCACTGAAGCCGCTGATGCTGGTGTCGCGACCGAAGTCGCAGGAGCTGAAGCTGCCGGCCTTTCTACGGCAACAATCGTTGGCACTACGGTTGCAGCAATCGCGACGGGCGCTGTTCTTTACAGCGTCGGTGGCGATAGCTCTAGTGGCGAAAACGATGCGGGCGGCGGTAACGGCGGTGGCGATGGCGGTACGGGTGGCACCGGCGGCACGGGTGGTACCGGCGGTACTGGCGGCACCGGCGGCACCGGCGGCTGATCACTGCCCAGCTTGATGTCTAAGCCCTCGCCGGGCTGTGCTTGGCGGGGGTTTTTTTATGTCTGTCGGAATTACAGCCTGCCCATGAATATCAAGTTGACCTGTTCGGCAGTCGCTCTGTTGGCGACCGCCACCCTGTCCGGCTGCATGCTTGCGCCAGGACAGCACCTGCGCCACAGCGACATAAAGCCGGAAGGCTCCGGCGGCAACGGGCGGATGGAGCTCCTTTCGATCACACCCAAACTGATCGCGATGGAGAATGCCTCCCGTGCGGAGGCAATTTTGCCCGCGGAGCTCTTTGACACCGTGCCACAGCCCTACACTGTCGGTATCGGGGATGTACTGTACGTCACAGTATGGGATCACCCTGAACTCACGGTGCCGGCCGGGTCTCAGCAGACCGGCGCACTCGCCGGTCGTCTGGTGCAAAGCGATGGCCAGATGTTCTACCCTTACATTGGCAAGGTCGAGGCCGCCGGCCAAACGCCCGCCCAACTCCGTGAGGAGATTAGTCGGCGACTCGCGCGCTTCATTGAGTCGCCCCAAGTGGACGTTTCTGTGCTGACCTACGGTAGTCAGCGAGTTTGGGTAACCGGCGCAGCAGAGCGTTCCAGCCCGATTGCATTGGGTATTTCTCCGCTTACATTGTCTGATGCCATCAGTCAGACCGGGCTCAATTCTACCGCGGCCGACCTCTCTGGTGTTCGTCTCAGCCGTGATGGTGTTACTTATACGATCAACCTCGAGACCCTTGCCACGCAGTATGGCGGCCGTCAGCTTTTCCTAAGGGACGGAGATTCGATTTTCGTCCCATATCTGGACCGTAAGGAAATCTTCGTGGTCGGAGAAGTCAATCAGCCAGGTGCCTTTAGCTTCAGGACAAGTGAAGTTTCGCTCAACCAGGCTCTGGGTCGCGCTCGCGGCCTTCTTCAAGCAACGGCTGATGGCAACGCTGTCTACGTGATCCGCGGTTCTACTGACTTGATGGCGGAGCCATCAACGGTTTATCAGCTTGAAGCTCGTTCGCCGGCAGCGTTGGCAGTCGGGAGCCAGTTCATGCTGGAGCCAGGTGATGTGGTTTTCGTGGGTGCTGCTGGTGTTACACGCTGGAATCGCTTGATCAATCAGCTGTTGCCGTTCACGAACATCCTTTACACGGCTGCGCGGACGGAGACAGAGATTGGCAACTGACCCAAGGCGCATTCTCTTGGTAGAAGACGCTGAAGGACAGCGCGAATGACCCGAGCAGTTTGTGTCGGGTCGGCGCTGGCTGGCCTTCTACTTATCAGTGGCTGCACTTCGTTAAGTACCTCGACCCTCGATGCATTTCGGCTGATTGGCAAGAACCAAGCTGGCGTCAACCCATCGCAGGTCGCGGCGAACCGTTTCCCCCAGGCGCAGTTGCGAGCGCCGGGCATGGATGCCGTTTTGGTATTGGGCTATGTGGACGATGGACGTCAGACTTGGTACGCGGGTCAGCATGCGGTTTTCTGGATGGACGCAAAGGGACTGACGAGCGGAATGAGCGGACTAGGACGGCGGATTGAATCCCGCATCGCTGGTCCCTCTCCTTTCGACGACTTGACTGCCGTACGAGGCGCAGTTGAGTTCAAGCGAACGTTTGACACAATCCCGAACTATCAATTCGGTGTTGAGGCGAATAGCACGCTCAACCGTCGCGGCGAGGAGAGCATCCGGATTCTCGATCGGCAGGTGCGGTTGGTGCGTTTCGACGAGCGAGTCCGCGGTCCAGGCTTTGATTTCAAGAACACTTACTGGGCCGACGCTCAATCCGGGTTCATCTGGAAAAGCCGTCTTCATCTCGCTCCAGACTACCCTGTCGAAGTGACACAGTTGAAGCCGTACCGTCCCACTAAGGATTGACCATGCTCCTGCGCCGCACCGGCCTGCTGGCCGCGTTGTGCTTTTACCTCCCCGCACTGGCAGCTCAGCCTCCAATGACCAGCGCGTCTGTTCGGATCGACGGCGCCGTCAGAGCAGCTGGTGACTACGTGACCCCAAACGGACGCGTTTCCAGTGCCATCTCGGCTGCCCGTCCAAGCCCCGATGCATTTATCACCGGAGCGAGCTACAGCCGAGCATCGGCGCGCAGCGAGCAGGTTCGCCTGAAGGCCGGACTGGAGTACTCGCTCACCCAGTTGGCAGCAAGGGGAGATCCGCAACTGCGCGGCGTTGCCGAGCGCCTACAACAATGGCTTGCTATACACGAGGCTACAGGCAGGGTGTCGATCCTCGCTGACGCGCACCTGATGCAAGCTCAGCCGCGGCATGACATGGTGATTGAAGCAGGCGACCACTTGCATATTCCACAGAGACCAGCCTCCGTGCAGGTGCTGGGTGCAGTGGCTGGAACTTGCACGCTGCCTCACGCACCATTGAAGGAGGCGCGCCAGTACCTTTCTGAGTGCCCTCCAATAGGCGACGCAGACCCGGATAGAATCTATGTCATCCAGCCTGACGGGATGGTGCAGGAGCTGGGTGTTGCGACATGGAACCGGGACGACCCTCAATCCATCGCGCCGGGCGGGTATCTGTATGTGCCAATAGCGGAATCCCGATTGCGATCACTGGACCCTGATTTCAACACTGACTTCGCTACCTTCGTGGCGACGCAACCTGTAAGCCATTGATGACTCTTCTCTGCACGCAAAGCACCACCACGTTCGCTCGTCCACTGCTGACCGTCTTGGCCATGTCGCTGTCGGCGATAGTGAATGCACAGCAGGCCCCACCGGCAACTTCCAGTGAATGGGGCGGAATCGGTTTGCTGCAGACCCCGACCGCGCGAATGGCGAACGACGGCGATCTGTCCTTCACCGCTTCACATAATTCTCCATATACTCGCTACAACCTTAGCCTGCAGCCATTCCCCTGGCTTGAATCGTCATTCAGATACATTAATGTATCCAATCTGCGTTACGGAGTCCCCGAAGTCTCTGGAGATCAGAATTACAAAGACAAGTCGATCGACTTCAAAGTCCGCCTGTGGCAGGAATCTCGTTGGCTTCCAGAGGTAGCATTCGGTGTTCGTGACCTGGGCGGGACGGGATTTTTCTCAAGCGAGTATCTCGTCGCAAACAAGCGCTTCGGCACAATTGACGCCTCCCTCGGCCTGGCCACCGGGTACATCGGCAATCGAGGCGATTTTAGTAATCCATTCGGCGCAATCAACGACCGGTTCAAGCCACGCCGCGGTATTGCCAACAGTGACATCACACAGGCCGGCAGCTTTGGAGTCAGCGATATGTTCACCGGTCCGGTGGGCGTCTTCGGCGGCGTCAGCTGGCAGTCGCCGTGGGACCCGCTGGTAGTCAAGGCCGAGTATGACGGCAACGACTACAAGCGCGAACCGCGTGGAAACAACCTGCGCCAGCGTACGCCGCTCAATATCGGACTCGTGTACATGCCGAATCCGAACGTAGAACTCACAGCCGCATGGGAACGAGGCGATGCGGCGATGTTTGCTCTCACGCTGCGCGGCAATCCAGGCCACGCTAAATCGGCACCCAAACCATTCGATCCCCCGCCGGCAGGGCTTCTACCTGCCAATCAGCGAGGGGCATCCGTTTCGACGATCGCAGAGACGCCAGTCTTGGCCCAAGCAACGATAAGCACGCATGGAGAAGTGGGGGCTACCGAATGGAAGAGGATTGCCGGCGAGCTCCGCGACAATGCGGGAATCCGTGTCAGCGAGATTTCAAGCCGCAACGGTGAGCTCTTCATTTCGGGTTATCAGTCGCGCTACTTCACTGCCAGCGAAGGCATGGGGCGCAGTGCGCGAATACTTAGCAATGCGCTGGGCGACCAGTACGACTGGTACACCTTCCGCGCTGAGCGACTTGGGCTCCCGGTCGCGGATATGTCGATGCACCGACAGACGTTCGAGGACTACCTCGACGGCAGAGTGAACGAGGCGACTTTGCGGCGCAGTATCGAGATCAATTCGCCGGCGCGCGTCAACCGTGAGCTTGTTTACAAGCAGGATGCGAATCGCTTCGGCGGTGGTTTCAACTTCGGCTACCGACAGAATATGGGTGGGCCAGATGGCTTCATCCTGTACCAAATCAATGCGAATTACAGCGGCAGTTTCTTCTTCACCCCGACCACGTGGCTGACGGGCATAGTCAGTGCCAACCTCCATAACAACTACGACAAGTTCAAGTACGACGCGCCAAGCCGTCTGCCACGAGTGCGCACGGACATCCGTCAGTACACGACGACTTCCGATATCACGATGCCGAATCTTCAGTTCACTGCAACCCGCCAGTTGGGTCGCGACCTGTACGGCATGGCTTATGCGGGCTATCTGGAATGGATGTACGCCGGCGCAGGCGGTGAAGTGCTCTACCGCCCGATGGGACAGTCTTGGGCCTTGGGCGCCAACATCAATCGCGTCCGTCAACGCGCTTACGAGCAGGATTTTGCCCTGCGCGACTACAGCGTGACTACAGGCCATGCCACGCTTTACTACACCTTCGATGCCCGCGAGCGGATCATCGGAACGCTCTCGATAGGGCGTTACCTCGCCGGCGACGACGGTGCCACGCTGAACATCGCACGCGCTTTCGACAATGGTGTGACGATGGGTGCGTATGCAACAAAAACGAATGTCTCCTCCAGGGACTTTGGCGAAGGCAGCTTCGATAAGGGAATCTACTTCAGCATCCCATTCGACACACTGCTACCCCGCTCTACCCGGGCACGCGCAAACATAACCTGGAATCCGCTCATCCGTGACGGCGGCGCCATGCTGCAGCGTCGATACGCGCTCTACAATGCGACTGGCGAGCGCGACGAGCGTTTCTTCCTGGACAATCTGGACACAATCGCCGATTGATCGCCGTGCCACCTGACGGCGCGGTTAACGCCGTCAGGGGCACCGATTCAGAGGTAACGCACCCAGCTGCGTACACCTTCATCCATCAATCCGTAGACGTGCTCGAAGGCCGGACGGGCTTGACGGTATGGATCGGGTATCTCCCGGTCAGACTGCCATTTCCCTAGGAGGAAGGTCTTTCCAGACGCTTGCGGAGCGATCTCGATGATACGATGAACATGCTTTCGTTCCATCGTAAGTACCAGGTCGGCTTCGCTGAGGATGCTGTCACTGATCTGGCGCCCCCGGTGCGCGCTGCCATCCAGCCCACGTTCCACCAACAGTTGCTGCGCGGTGGCATCAATGTGATGCCCCACGAGAGCCCCCAAACCTGCCGAGGAAACGTGAACACCTTTCCCCTCCACGGCGCGTCGAAGCATCACTTCGGCTGAGGGACTGCGGCAGATGTTGCCGACGCAGACGAAAAGAATATTGTTGAACATGAATCTAGTCCTGGCACTTGCTGTCTCGTTGCGTGCCGCGATGCGTCACACGCAACTATGGTATAGGCCAGCTAGCTTAACCGATCACAGGGTACCAGAGGCCTTATCCTTTGCTGGATGCATCAGTAGGCCGACTTTTGACCGAGCACCTTGAATACGGTCAGCGCAATGATACGAACATCCAACAATGGGCTCCATCGGCGGATGTAATCAATATCGTATTGCACTCGTTTTTTCATTTGCCGAAGTTGGGGCGTCTCCCCCCGCAGTCCGTGAACTTGCGCCCAACCGGTGATGCCAGGTTTGACGTAATGACGGTGCATGTAGCGTTCGATCAGTCGTTCATATTGGTTGTTGTGCTGGACCGCATGTGGTCTTGGCCCAACCACCGACATGCTTCCACCAAGCACATTGAAAAACTGCGGCAACTCATCGAGGCTGCTACGGCGAAGGAAAGCACCGAAGCGTGTAACTCGCGGGTCACCTCGACTGGCTTGCGTAATCCTGTCCGGCTCCTCCGCATGAACGCGCATCGAGCGGAATTTGAGCATCCAGAACTCCTTGCCATCGAGTCCGTGTCGACGCTGCCTGAACAATATCGGCCCCGGCGAACTGAACTTGACCCCAATCGCCAGCAAAACCAAAAGTGGCGATAGCAGGGCGATCGCCATGCCCGAGACCAGAATATCTTCAACGCGCTTGATGACGAGGAACCGTGGTTCCACGACGCCCTGACGCACACCAATCATCGGCACGCTGCCGACTTGATGCACACCAGGATTGAGAGCGCCCAGTCCCGTGATGTCCGGGACTAGCCGCACTTGTACGGGATATCGCTCCAGCAGTCGAAGGACATCCTTCAGCCGTGCACGCCCTCCCAGCGGCAGCGATACCCATATCTGCTCGATTTGACCGCGATGAGCATCGAGATAGGCCTCAAGTCCGTCCAAGTCACCCAGACGCTTCGGTGCGTCCGCGCCTTCGCGACGGAGTGCGATGTCATCTGGGCCAGCAAAGTAACCGATAACCTCTTTGCCGATCTCCGGGCGACTTCGCAGCAGACGATGCACTTTCAATGCAGGCGCACGGAGACCTACCAGCAGCACGCGCTGCCTGTCCAGGCCGCGTTCGCGTAATCGATGCAGGCGGAAACGAATGCCGACCCGGGTAGCACTCATGGCGACCAGCCCGGAGCCGTACCAGCCAACGAGCCAAGAGGCAGGGACCGTGTCAGACATATCGATGAGGACTGAGTACATGGAGAACAGGGCGAACACACCCGTCCAGCCAAGGAACAGCGTCCACAGATCGGCCAACAGCCCGCGATTGCGCCAGTCCCGGTACACGGGAGCAAGGCTGAAGCAGACCAACGTGCACAGCAACACTGCTCCGAACACGACACGTTGGGATTGAGTAGGCGGTAGCCAGCCATGCGCAACGATATGACTCAACACCGCGGCGCCAGGCGCCAACAGCAGATCTCCGACCCGCAGCCACACATCCAGTGCGGCCCGAGCTTCGGCAGTCACACGCTGGCGTCCACGCCTCGCCGGCAATTGTTCTACGGATCCATGTAGCAAAGGCAACTTCTCCATCTGGGATGCCCACTGAACGGTCTCCCGTTCCCGCCTGCGCTACCGACCTCCCCGTCGTTCTCACAAGACTTTGAGCGAATGTATGGTCACTAAATCGACACCGATCTTACAGAAAATATCACAAAGATGACCGTGAATTTAACTGAACGAATTCACGTTACCAATGAAATCAATGACATAGATGACGCAACTCAACCTCAGGAGAGCGTCAAAGTCTTGGCAGGCGACGATTTGAAAAAAATGCTTTGCGTCAAGAGTGATTCGTCGGGTCGTCGTTAGCATCTAAGAACGCTTTCATTCAACGGGTGCTAGCCCCTAGAGTTGCGCCCATGAATTCGTCCAACATCCTCATCTGCGGCGGCGCCGGTTACATCGGCAGCCATATGGCTCAATGGCTGGCCGAGCATGGCCACACGGTCACCGTTCTCGACAACTTCTCTACCGGTCACCGTGGTGCCGTTCGCTGGGGTGAGCTGATTGAGGCCGACCTGCTGGACCCAGCGGCGCTCGACCGCACTTTTTACGGGCGCAGTTTCGACGCGGTAATGCACTTCTGCGCGCGCTCCCTCGTAGGCGAGTCTGTCGCCGAGCCCTACGCCTATTACTCAAACAATGTGACTGGCACGCTCAACCTCTTGGAAGCCATGCGCCGCCACGATGTGAGAAAGCTGGTGTTTTCGTCGACCGCCGCCGTGTTCGGCAACCCGGTTGCGGATGTGATCGACGAGGCGCACCCCAAGGCACCGATCAATCCTTACGGCGCCAGCAAGCTCATGGCAGAGCGTTTCCTCGCCGATGCAGCGCAGGCCTACGGCCTGCGCTCAGTAGCTCTGCGTTACTTCAACGCCGCAGGCGCCCTACCGGGCCATGGGATTGGTGAAGCCCATGCCTGTGAGACTCATTTGATCCCCAACGTTCTGCGTGCGGCACTGGGCCAGGGGCCATCGCTGAAGATCTTTGGCAACGACTACGATACCGCGGACGGCACTTGTGTTCGCGACTACGTCCACGTCCAGGACCTCGCGCGGGCACACGCCTTGGCATTGGAGTTTATGGACCGAAACGAAGGTGCGCACACGTTCAATTTGGGCAACGGGCAAGGCTTCTCGGTCCACGACGTGATCGCCACGGCAGCCTCCGTGGCCGGCGTCGCGATTCCATATGAAGTCGCGCCACGCCGCGCCGGAGACCCCGCGCGGCTGGTGGCATCCAGTGCAAAGGCCCGCGAGCAGCTCGGCTGGCAACCCCGCTGGACCGAACTGGCGCCGATCATCGAGAGCGCCTGGCATTGGCATCGCGACCAGCCGACCTGGTCTCCCCACTACGCCCCTGCGGGTGACGCCTGCCAGATCGCCTGAATGACTCAGGCCTTCGAGCCAACGCTCGATCGACCTTGATCGCTCCAGCCTGGATTTGGGTCGCCGCCGCCGCGGGCGGCGCCGCGGACAAATGGTCTGCTGCACCACCAGATAAGGCATTGCCCCCCTCTGTTACCATTCGGGGTTCAGCTTGCCGCCCCCCCACCCTGCCAGCGGCCAGCGCCTTACAAACGCAACGCAACAGGAGTTTGCATGTCCTCTGACCTGCTCAAGGCCCTCGGCCTCGACGCGACCAACGCTGGCACCTACCTTGGCAACGGTGAGTGGTCCTCGGCCACCGATGCCGGTGTGATCACCCCGGTGAACCCGACCACCGGCGAAGCCATCGCCAAGGTCTACGCGACCACCGACGCCGACTACGAAACCATCGTGGCCCGCGCCCAGGAGGCCTTCAAGGTCTGGCGCACCACCCCGGCCCCGCGCCGCGGCGAAGCCGTGCGTCTGTGTGGCGAAGCCCTGCGCGCCAACAAGGACGCCCTGGGCTCGCTGGTCGCGCTGGAAATGGGCAAGAGCAAGCCCGAGGGCGATGGCGAAGTGCAGGAGATGATCGACATCGCCGACTTCGCCGTGGGCCAGAGCCGCATGCTCTATGGCTACACGATGCATTCCGAGCGCCCCGGCCACCGCATGTATGAGCAGTACCAGCCGCTGGGCCTGGTCGGCATCATCAGTGCGTTCAATTTCCCGGTCGCGGTGTGGGCCTGGAACTCGTTCCTGGCCACGATCTGCGGCGACATCTGCCTGTGGAAGCCCTCCAACAAGACCCCGCTGACCGCGATCGCTTCGATGCGCATCTGCAATGAGGCGCTGCGCGAGGGCGGGTTCCCGGACCTGTTCTTCCTGATCAACGATGCCGGCACCGAGCTGTCGCAGAAGATGGTGGCCGACAAGCGCGTGCCGCTGATCAGCTTCACCGGCTCCACCCAGGTCGGCCGCCAGGTCGCCGAGAAGGTCGCCCACCGCCTGGGCCGCTGCCTGCTGGAACTGGGCGGCAACAACGCGATCATCCTCGATGAAACCGCCGATCTGAAGCTGGCGATCCCGGGCATCGTGTTCGGCGCGGTCGGTACCGCGGGCCAGCGCTGCACCACCACGCGCCGCCTGATCGTGCACGAATCCATCCATGACGACGTGCTGGCCACGCTGATCAAGGCGTACAAGCAGGTGGAAGGCAAGATCGGCGATCCGACCGACCCGGCCAACCTGATGGGCCCGCTCAACAGCGACGGCGCCGTGCAGCAGTTCCTGGCTTCGATCGAGAAGGCCAAGGCCAGCGGCGGCACCGTGCAGACCGGCGGCACCCGCATCGACCGCGCCGGCAACTTCGTGCTGCCGGCCATCGTGACCGGCCTGAAGAACAGCGACGAGGTCGTCCAGCACGAGACCTTCGCCCCGATCCTGTACGTGATGAAGTACAGCACGCTGGACGAGGCGATCGACATGCAGAACGGCGTGCCGCAGGGCCTGTCGTCTTCGATCTTCACCACCAATCTGAAGACCGCCGAGCGCTTCCTCTCGGCCGCGGGTTCGGATTGCGGTATCGCCAACGTCAACATCGGCACCTCGGGTGCGGAGATCGGCGGTGCGTTCGGTGGCGAGAAGGATACCGGCGGTGGCCGCGAGTCCGGCTCGGATGCCTGGAAGGTCTACATGCGCCGCCAGACCAACACCATCAACTACTCCGACTCGCTGCCGCTGGCCCAGGGCATCAAGTTCGACCTGTGATGGCTGCCGTGCCCCAGCTGCCGGCTGGCCCGCGCCTGGATTTCACCGGGCGCCGGGTACTGATTGCCGGTGGCAGCAAGGGCATCGGGCGCGCCATGGCGCTGGCGTTTGCTTCGGCAGGCGCCGGCGTCTCGGTCTGCGCACGTGGCGAGGCCGGTCTGGCTGCGCTGCGTGCGGATGCCGGGGCGCTCGGCATGGCCGTGCATACGGCCAGTGCCGACCTCTCCCGGCTGGACGACATCGGCCGCTGGCTGGACGCTGCAGCCCAGGCCCTGGGCGGTATCGACGTGCTGGTCAACAATGCGACCGGTTACGGCATGGCCGACGATGAGGCGGGCTGGGAAGCCAGTTTGAACGTCGACCTGATGTCGGCGGTGCGGGCCTCGCGGCTGGCACTGCCCTGGCTGCAGCAGTCCAGCGATGCCTGCATTCTCAATCTGGCCTCGATCGCGGCCCAGCAGCCACGCCCGGGGGGCGCGCCGTATGCGGCAGCCAAGGCCGCGCTGATGCACTACACCACCTCGCAGGCCCTGGCCCTTGCGCCGCAACGGATCCGCGTCAACGCCATCGCCCCGGGCTCGATCGAGTTCGAGGACGGGCTGTGGGCGCGCCGGCGCGAACAGGACCCGGAGCTGTATCGAAACACCCTGGCGAAGATTCCGTTCGGCCGCTTCGGCGAGCCGGCCGCCATCGCCAACGCCGCGCTGTTCCTGTGCTCGCCGCTGGCGGGCTGGATCACCGGGCACACCTTGAACGTGGATGGTGGCCAGGTCCTGATGGGATAAACCCGCCGCTGGCCCTATCATCGAACCACCCCACCGCGACCAGGACCTGCATGAGCCTTCCGCCCCGACAAACGAGTGCCATGGCCGTGGTCAGCCTGATCATGGGCATCCTCGGCTGGACCGCCCTGCCCTTCATCGGCAGCGTCGCGGCGATCATCACCGGCCACCTGGCCCGCGCCGAGATCCGCCGTCGCCCGCTGGAGCTGGAAGGCGACGGCATGGCACTGGCCGGCCTGATCCTGGGCTGGATCATCGTGATCGGCAGCCTGCTCGCCCTGGTGGTGATTCTGTTGTTCTTCGGCGGACTGGCCTGGTTTGCCGCTACCCAATCGTGAGGTGCACATGAGCCGCTCGGATTCGACCGAACGCTTCAGCAGTCGGGTTGCCGACTACGTCCGCTACCGTCCCGACTATCCCCCGGCATTGCTGGACTGGCTGCACCAGGACATCGGTGTACCTGCCGAGACCCTGGTCGCCGACATCGGCGCCGGCACCGGCATTTCCACCCGGCTGTTCCTGGCCACCGGCCACCCGGTCATCGCGGTAGAGCCGAACGCGGCCATGCGCGAGGCCGCCGAACAGTTGCTTGCGCCTGACTATCTGCGCCTGAAGGTCGCCGACGGCACCGCCGAGGCCACCGGCCTGGCCGACAACAGCGTTGGCCTGGTCGCTGCCGCGCAGGCCTTCCACTGGTTCGACACCACGGCGGTGCGCCGCGAATGGGCGCGCATCCTGCAGCCCGAAGGCATGGCGCTGGTGTTCTGGAACTCGCGCCTGCTCGATGCCTCGCCCTTCCTGATCGGCTACGAGCAGCTGCTGCAGGAGTTCGGCACCGACTACGTGGAAGTGGCCGAGCGCTACCAGGACGATGACACCATGCGCGCGTGGTTCGGCGAGGGCCTGCGCGGCATGGCCCGCCTGCCGAACGTGCAGCGCATGGACTTCGATGGCCTGCGCGGGCGCCTGCTGTCCTCTTCCTATGCACCGCAGGCCGGCCACCCGCGCCACGCGCCGATGCTCGATGCGCTGCAACAGCTGTTCGACGCCCATGCGGTGGACGGCCAGATTGCCTTTGAATACCAAACCCGTGCCTTTGTCGGCACGCTGGACTGATTGAACGCCATGTACTCGCTTGCCCGCCCCTTCCTGTTCGCCCTTGATGCAGAACGCGCCCACGGCCTTGGCCTGAACGCGCTGGACCTGGCCTACCGCACCGGCACCACGCCGCTGATGGGCCGCCGCATCGACCCGCTGCCGACCACCGCGTTCGGAGTGAATTTCCCGAATCCGGTGGGCCTGGCCGCCGGCCTGGACAAGAACGGCGAGCACATCGATGCGCTGCTGGCGCTGGGCTTCGGCTTCGTGGAGATCGGCACGATCACCCCGCGGCCGCAGGCCGGCAACCCGAAGCCGCGCCTGTTCCGGCTGCCGGACCACCAGGCGATCATCAACCGCATGGGCTTCAACAACCTGGGCGTGGATGCACTGGTGCGAAATGTGGAGCGCGCCAAGCGCCGCACCGGCCTGCTCGGCATCAACATCGGCAAGAACAAGGACACCCCCAACGAGCAGGCGTTCGACGATTACCAGCACTGCCTGGAAAAGGTGTATCCGCTGGCCGACTACATCACCGTCAACATCTCTTCGCCCAACACCGCTGGCCTGCGCGAGCTTCAGGAAGAGACCGCGCTGCGCCAGCTGATTTCGCAGCTGCGCGAAAGCCAGGAACGCCTGGCCGCCCAGCACGGCAAGCGCGTGCCGATGCTGGTCAAGGTCGCCCCGGACCTGAGCGACCGCGACATCGATGCCGCCGCGCGCGTGCTGGGCGAGCTCAAGGTGGACGGTGTGATCGCCACCAACACCACGATCGACCGCAGTGCGGTGGCCGGTGACCCGCGGGCGAACGAGGCCGGTGGCCTGTCCGGCGCGCCGCTGCTGGGCCAGTCGACCCTGGTGCTGCGCCGCCTGCGTGCGCGCCTGCCCGAGTCGATGCCGTTGATCGGCGTGGGCGGCATCCAATCCGGTGCGGACGCGGTGGCCAAGATGGCCGCCGGCGCCGCACTGGTGCAGTGCTACAGCGGCCTGATCTTCCGTGGCCCGGAGCTGGTGCACGAGTGCGTGGAGGCGATCCGTCGCCGCAGAGAGGCACCCAGCCGCGGCGCGGTGGCACCGCTATGAACGACGCCATGACGGCCTGGGCCATCACTGAAAACGCCTCGCTGAAGGCGCTCAACACCTTCCGCGTCGAGGCCACCGCCGCACAGCTGCTGGAGGTGTTCGACCCGTCCGTACTGCCGGAGGTGCTGGCCCTGCCGCGCGTTGCCGAGCAACCGTTGCTGGTGCTGGGCAGCGGCAGCAACGTGCTGATCGCCGGCAACGTGGAAGGCACCGTGCTGGTGTTCGCCAACCGCGGCATCGAGATCCTGGAACACCGCGCCGACCACACCATCGTGCGCGCCGGTGCCGGCGTGAACTGGCATGGGTTGGTGATGTGGTCGCTGCAGAACGGCCTGTCCGGTCTTGAAAACCTGGCGCTGATCCCCGGCACCGCAGGCGCCTCGCCGATCCAGAACATCGGCGCCTATGGCGCGCAGGTCGGCGAATTCATCCAGGCCGTGGATGCGTGGGACCGGCAGGAGAACGACTGGGTGCGCTTCGATGCCGAAGGCTGCCAGTTCGCCTACCGCGACAGCATCTTCAAGCACGACCCGGACCGTTACCTGATCACTGCGATCGAGCTGCGGCTGCCGCTGCTGCATGGCCTGCGCCTGGGCTATGCCGGGATCGCCGAGGAAATGGAGGCGATGGGCGTGGAGCTGCCGGTGGCTGCCGATGTGGCCAATGCGGTGATCAACATCCGTCGCCGCAAACTGCCCGACCCGGACGTGCTCGGCAACGCGGGCAGCTTCTTCAAGAACCCGATCCTGCCGCTGGAGCAGGTCGAGGTATTGCTGCAGCATTTCCCCGAGCTGCCGGTGTTCCCGGCCGATGAGGACAGCCGCCGCAAGATCTCCGCCGCCTGGATGATCGAGAGCTGCGGCTGGAAGGGCTACCGTGATGGCGATGCCGGCGTGGCGCCGAGCCATGCACTGGTGCTGGTCAACCATGGCAAGGCCACCGGCGAAGAGCTGCTCGCGCTGGCGCGGCGGATTTCCGCCTCGGTCCTGGAGAAGTTCGGGGTGCCGATCGAACCGGAACCGAGGCTGATCGGCGCACAGTGGTGAATCGCGCCCCCGCCTTGCCGGTGGCCACGCCGTTGCGGGCCGCCCTGCTGATGCTCGGCAGTACGCTGGCCTTCGGCCTGATGGCGATCGCGATCCGCTACGCCACCCGCTACGTGCCGACCCAGGAAGTGGCGTTCTTCCGCAACGCGTTCGGCCTGCTGGCGCTGCTGCCGATGCTGATCCGCCCGGGCAGCGCGCCGCTGAGAACGCAGCAGCTGCCGCGCTACTTTCTGCGCAGCGCGATCGGGCTGGCCTCGATGCTGTGCGCGTTCTGGGCGATCGGGCACCTGCCGATCTCCCAGGCGATTTCGCTCTCCTACTCCACCCCGCTGTTCGTCACCATCGCTGCGGTGCTGTGGCTGGGCGAAACCGTTCGCCTGCGCCGCTGGGCGGCGGTGATCATCGGCTTCATCGGCGTGCTGATCATCGTGCGCCCCGGCTCGACCAGCTTCACCCCGGGCACCCTGGTCGCCGTGGGCGCGGCGGTACTCAGCTCGCTGGTGGCGATCCAGATCAAGCAGCTGACCCGGGTGGACAGCGCCGATACGGTGGTGTTCTACACCTATGTGTTCTGGGTGCCGCTGTCGCTGGTGCCGGCCTTGTTCGTGTGGGTCTGGCCGACCGGCCTGGCATGGGTCTGGCTGGTCGCCACCGGGGTGCTCGGCACGCTGGGGCAGCTGCTGTGGACCCGCGCCCTGCGCCTGGGCGAGGTCTCCGCGCTGACCCCGATCAGCTTCATGCAGCTGCCGCTGGTGAGCCTGCTGGGCTGGCTGCTGTTCAATGAAACGCTGGACCGCTGGACCGTGATCGGCGCCGCCATCATCCTCGGCGCGAATGCCTATATCGCCCACCGTGAAGCGGTGCTGGCACGGCGGGCGAAATCGCAGGCCGCCACGGCGGCCGTCAAACCGGGGGAATAGCCCCCGGGAATCAATCCGAGCCGAACAGATCGCGGGTGTAGACCTTGTGCGCGACGTCCGCCAGTTCCGGCGTCAGCCGGTTGGCGACGATGATGTCGGCCTCGGCCAGGAACGCGGCGAAATCGTTCACCACGCGCGAGCGGTAGAACGTCGGCTCGGTGAGCACCGGCTCGTGCACGATGACCTCGATGCCCTTCGCCTTGATCCGCTTCATCACGCCCTGCACCGCCGAGGCACGGAAGTTGTCCGAGCCGGCCTTCATGACCAGCCGGTAGATGCCCACCACCTTCGGGTTGCGCGCCACGATGTCATCGGCGATGAAATCCTTGCGGGTCCGGTTGGACTCGACGATGGCGTGGATCAGGTTCTGCGGCACCTTGCTGTAGTTGGCCAGCAGCTGCTTCGTGTCCTTGGGCAGGCAGTAGCCGCCGTAGCCGAAGGACGGGTTGTTGTAATGGTCGCCGATGCGCGGATCCAGGCTCACCCCTTCGATCATCTGGCGCGTGTCCAGCCCGTGCGAACTGGCGTAGGTGTCCAGTTCATTGAAGTAGGCCACCCGCATCGCCAGGTACGTGTTGGAGAACAGCTTGATCGCCTCCGCCTCGGTCGCGTCGGTGAACAGCACCGGCACGTCCTTCTTGATCGCGCCTTCCTTCAGCAGTTCAGCGAACACCGCGGCGCGCTCGGAACGTTCACCGACGATGATCCGGCTCGGGTGCAGGTTGTCATGCAGCGCGCGTCCCTCGCGGAGGAATTCGGGCGAGAACAGGATGGTGTCGGTGTTGAACTTGGCCCGCAACGCGGCCGTGCAGCCGACCGGCACGGTCGACTTGATGACGATGACGGCAGATGGGTTGATCCGCAGCACATCGCCGATCACCGCCTCCACGGAGCCGGTGTTGAAGTAGTTCGTTTTGGGGTCGTAATCTGTCGGCGTGGCGACGATGACGAAATCCGCGCCCTCATAGGCCTGCGCCGGATCCAGCGTCGCGGTCAGGTTCAGCGCGCGGTTGGCGAGGAAGTCTTCGATCTCGACATCTTCGATGGGCGACTGGCGGGCATTGATCATCGCCACTTTGGCCGGATCGATGTCCAGCGCCACCACCTCGTGATGCTGTGCGAGCAGCACCGCGTTGGACAGGCCCACGTACCCGGTACCGGCGACGGCAATCTTCATTCAAGGTCCTTCTTTTGCAGCGTCCAGAGTGAACTGCGAATTTTAGCAAACGCCGTGCACTGAACGCCGGCCAGGTAGGCCGCATTTCGACAGGATCGCGGCGATGTTGCTGCCTGGACCGGTGCCCATCGTGCCGGCCACGGGTTCGGGGCCCCACTTACGCGCGTGTATATCCCTGTCTTTAAGCGTCATTGATGGCGCTTTATGTGCATATCGCCGTAAAACGCCATACTTGGCGCTTTATATAAACATCATTTAAGCTCCACAAAGCGCCATACTTGACGCCTTAACCCAATAGAGGATGATAAAGCGTCAGGAGGGTCACTTTATGACAATCACACATCTGATGACCGACGAGGCGGTGCTGCTGGAGCTCGGGCTACGCCTTGCGCGCATGCGCCTTTCGCAGGGACTCACCCAGGAACAGCTGGCGGATGCGGCCGGCGTCTCCAAGCGCACCGTGCAGCGGCTCGAAGACGGTACGCCCGCGCAACTGGCCAACCTGATCCGGTACCTGCGCGCCCTCGGCAGGCTGGAGGCGCTGGACGCCCTGCTGCCCAGCGACAGCCCCAATCCGATCGACCTGCTGGAACGCCGCGGCCAGCCGCGCCAGCGTGCCCGACCGGGGGTGGCCGCGTCGACCCCGGCCAAGCCGTGGACGTGGGGCGATGAGCAATGAGTACCACGGCCGAGGTGCGCTTGTGGGGCAGCCGGATCGGCGCGGTGACACTGGCCGACGGCGAGCGGGTCGCGCAGTTTGCCTACGACCCGGCGTTTGCACGCTCCAGCATCGAAGTCGCCCCTCTGACCATGCCGTTGGCGGCGGAGCGGGTCTTCAGCTTCCCCTCGCTCAACCCCGCGGGCTTCCATGGCCTGCCCGGCCTGCTCGCCGATGCCCTGCCGGACAAGTACGGCAACACCCTGATCAACGCGTGGCTGGCCACGCAGGGCCGCACCCCGGACAGCTTCAACGCGGTGGAGCGGCTGTGCTACACCGGCACGCGCGGCATGGGCGCGCTGGAGTTCTCGCCCGTGCATGGTCCGCGCGTGCGCACGGCGCACAAGATCCAGATCGATGCCCTGGTCGCGCTGGCCACCGAGGTCCTGAGCAACCGCGACAATCTGCGCGCCTCCTTCGGCGATGAAGAACGCGCCGATGCGCTGCGCGACATTCTGCGCGTGGGCACCTCGGCCGGTGGCGCACGGGCCAAAGCCGTGATCGCCTGGAACGAAAGCACCGGTGAGGTCCGATCGGGCCAGGCCGCGGCCGCGCCAGGCTTCAGCTACTGGCTGCTCAAGTTCGATGGCGTACAGAACAACCGCGACAAGGAGCTGGCTGACCCCAAAGGTTACGGCGTGGTCGAGTACGCGTACGCGCTGATGGCACGGGATGCGGGCATCCAGATCAGCGAGTGCCGGCTGCTGGAGGAAGGCGGCCGCCGCCACTTCATGACCCAACGCTTCGACCGCACCGAGGCCGGTGGCAAGCACCATATGCAGTCGCTGGCGGCAATGGCCCGCTTCGATTTCAACGATCCCGATGCGTACTCCTATGAGCAGGCGTTGCTGGTCATGCGCCAGCTGCGCCTGCCCATGGCGCAGCTGGAGGAACAGTTCCGGCGGATGGTGTTCAACGTGATCGCCCGCAACCAGGATGACCACGTCAAGAACATCGCCTACCTGATGGACCGGCAGGGCCAGTGGTCGCTGTCGCCTGCCTTCGACATCACCTGGGCGTACAACCCGGACGGCGACTGGACGGCTCGGCACCAGATGTCGATCAACGGCAAGCGCGAGGGTTTCGACCTGGCCGACCTGGCCGCATGTGCCGCCACTGCCTCGATCAATGCCCGCCGCGCCCGCGACATCATTGAACAGGTCCGGCAAAGCGTGCTGCGTTGGCCACACTTTGCCGACGACGCCGGCGTGGCCGGGGTCTGGCGCGATCAGATCCGCGGCAGCCTGCGCACCAACATCCGCTGAGCGGCGGCCTCAGCCCTGTGTGGCCTGCCACGCACGGGCCGCGCAATCGGCGACGTTGCCGGGTGCGAACTGCTCGGCCATGTAACGCAGGGCCTGGCGTCGCTGTGCAGGTGGACGCGCCGTGGCGCCGGGCTCGAGCAGCAGATCATGGAATTCCTGCAGGTCCTGCAGGATCCGCCAGTGGCGGTAGTAGGCCACCCGCAGCGGGTCGACCGTGACCGGCCCGTAGCCCTCGGCGAACCCCGGCGGCTGTTCACGCCCCCAGCGCCCGCCGATGCCTGCGCCGATGAACATCAGATCACGCTCGCGCGGCGCCAGCACCATGTCGTCCCAGTCGATCAGAAAGACGCTGGCGCCCGGCCCTACCAGCACATTGCCCGCGTGCAGATCCGCGTGACACAGCACGCGCGGACATCGTCCCTCACCGATCCGCGCGCGCAGCTCGCCACAGCGCTGCCAGATCGCCTCGATCCGCTGGCGATGGCGGCACCACAGTGCCAGGTACTCCTCGCCCAGGGCATCGCGTACGGGTATCCGCGCATCGGCCCGCTGCAGCCACGCGCCGACCCGTTCCACTGCAGTGTCGTCGTCGAACACCGGGCGACGCAGGTGATCGGACAGCTCGGTCGGCAGCCGCGCCTCATGCACCTGGCGCAGCACCCGTCCGAGCCGTTCCCAATGCCCCCGCGAGAGCGCCTCTTCAAAACCGGAGAACGCCTCGACATACGGAAACAGCGTCCACTGCAGCCCGGCCCAGCTCGCCGCCGCCGCACCATCGCGCGTGGGCAGCGGCGCGATCACTTCCCGAAGGCCGGCGTGCTCGCGCAGGTGGTGCAGCACTGTCCACACCACCGGGGCCACCGCATAGCGGCGGCATTTCAACCACCAGCGCGCGCCGTCCGGGCCAGCCACCTGGTACACCGTCGCCCCCGCATCCGCTCCGCCGGCGCGCTGCAGCACCGCGGTGGCACGCACGCCGAACACCTCATCCAGCACTTGGCTGATCTGCGCTGCGGACAACTCTTGTGGATGAAGCATCAATCCAACGCGCGTGATTTATATGTCGCGACTATCGCAGAAGGGTCACGCATCGCCCAGCGCAGTGCATCACGAAAGCGGCAACGCATGCAGCAGGCACGAACGCGTTCACCACGATCCGGCGCGCCGGTGGCTGCGCGACCGGATCGCGACGGCGGCAGGGTGACGGCCCCGGCCATATTGCGACGCGTCATGTAAACGATTACAGGCCCTGCTAGCGTGTGCCCCACCCCGCCGTCGGCGGTCGTTTGACATCAGGAGCGCGTTGATGGGGCTGCATGCTGACCGTTCAATTGCCGTGCACCGGCCGCGCCGCGTCATGGCCCGCGCCCTGCTCTTCGCCGCCCTCGCCCTGAGCCTGCCCGCGGCTGCCCAGCCCGTTCCGCCGCGCAGCCAGTGGCAGGCCAGCAGTTCCTCGCAGCAGGTGCCGGCGATGGCGGTCAGCCACCTGATCGATGGCGACCCGACCACGGTCACCGGCGGCGCCTTCAGCCCCGGCCACTGGTTCCAGGTGGACCTTGGCCAACCGAGCACGCTCAGCGGCGTGCAGATCACCTGGGATGTGTCCAATCCCGAGGGCTACACCCTGCTGACCTCGCTGGATGGGCAGCAGTGGCAGCCGGCCTACACCATGCGCGATTCACTCGGCGGTATCGAGACGCTCTACTTCGCGCCGCGCCAGGCGCGTTACCTGCGCCTGGCCAGTCCGGAGCGCACCTCGGACTGGGGCGTGTCGATCTTCGAACTGGAGCCGCTGGACAGCACCACCAGCGCGCGCGTGGCCGGCGTGGATGCAACCCGGGCCGCGGCGCTGTGGCAAGGCGGCAGTGCGGTGGCCGTTCCACCTGGCAAGGACGGTGCGCACGCGCTTGACATCGCATTGCCGCGTGCGGTGTCCACCACCGGCCTGGCCGTGGACTGGGCCGGCGCGCACGGCGCCGCGCGGCTGCAGGCGCGTGATGCGCAGGGGCGCTGGGCCGAGCTTGCGAACGACCCGCAGGCCGGTACCCGGCAGCAAAGCTGGTTGGCCGCGCCGGCTGCCGTGACCGCCACGGCGCTGCGCTTGACGGTGGACGGCGGCGCGCCGCAGGTCGCCCGCCTGCGGCTGCTGGGTCCGAAGGCCGTGATGACGCCGATGAAGCGCTATCAGATCGCCGCCAGCGGTGCGCAGCGCGCGTTGTTCCCTGCGTCGCTGCACTTGCAGCAGACCTATTGGACCGCGGTCGGCATCCATGCCGGTCGGCAGAAATCGATCTTCGACGAGTACGGCAACATCGAGGCCTTCAAGGGCGCACCGCTGGTGCAGCCGATCTGGCGCAGTGCGGACGGTGTCGCCGCGGGTGCCGCCGGGGCGCCGGTGCGGCACGCGCTGCGCGATGGCTGGAAGCCGATGCCGTCGGCAACCTGGTCGCCACAACCGGGGCTCGAGCTGCAGAGCGAAGCGTTCGCCGTCGAGCTCGACGGACAGCCGGTGACCTTCGTGCGCCACCGCCTGCGCAACACCGGCACTGCACCTGTCAGCGGCACCCTGACCCTGGCGGTGCGGCCGATGCAGATGAATCCGCCGTGGCAGAACGGTGGCCTGTCGGCGATCCGCGACGTCGCCATCGAGGGTCAGCGCGTGCGCGTCAATGGCCGCGCCCTGCTGCAGTCATTGACGCCCGTTGACGCTGCCGGCGCGGCACCGTTCGGCGCGGATGGCAGCACGGAAATCACCACAGCGATCGCCAACGGCACGCTGCCTGCCACTACGCAGGCACGCGATGCCGAGGGCCTGGCCGCCGCCGCGCTGACCTACCGCATGCAGCTGGCGCCGGGCGACAGCCGTTCGGTGGTGGTCGCCTTCCCGCTGGGCACGGCGCCTTCTGCGAAGGACGGCGCCCTGCCTGAAGCCCCCGCGCTGGATCTGGCTGCCCTCCCGCCTGCACCCGATGCCGCCTACGACGCCCTGGCCAAACGTGCTTCGGATGACTGGCAGGCGCGCCTGGGCCAGGTTGGCCTGCGCCTGCCCGACCCCTCGCTGGTGGACATGCTTCGCGCGCAGGCCGCCTACATGCTGATCAACCAGACCGGCCCGGCGATGCAGCCTGGCCCGCGCAACTACAACCGCTCCTTCATCCGCGACGGCATGGCGACCTCCGCAGTGCTGCTGCGCATGGGCGAGTCCAAGGTGGCGCGCGATTACCTGGCCTGGTACAGCGAGCATGGCGTACACGCCAACGGGCTGGTCTCGCCGATCCTCAATGACGATGGCAGCGTCAACACCGGCTTCGGCTCGGATATCGAGTACGACAGCCAGGGCCAGTACATCGCCCTGGTGGCCGACGTGGCCCGGCTCGATGGCGGCCCGGAGTCGGTACGGGCCTACCTGCCCAAGGTGAAAGCGGCGATGCGCTTCCTGCAGGAACTGCGCGAGCGCACGCTGGTGCCGGGCTACATGGCCAGCCAGCCCTCGCCCGAACGCTTCGCCGGGATCCTGGCGCCGTCGATCAGCCACGAAGGCTACCCGTCGCCCACGCACAGCTACTGGGATGACTACTGGGGCCTGAAGGGTTGGCATGACGGTGCGTGGTTGGCCGAGTCGCTGGGCGATCACGAAACCGCGGCATGGGCGCGCCAGCAGTACACCGCCCTGCACGACGCACTGGCCGCGTCGATCCGCGCGACGATGGCGTGGAAGGGCATCGACTTCATTCCCTCCTCGGCCGACCTGGGTGATGGCGACCCCACCGGTGTGTCGATCGCGCTGGATCCCACCGGCGCCCAGGATGTCCTGCCTGCGGACGCACTGCGCACGACGTTCGCACGGTATCTGCAGGACGTGCGCAAGCGCAGCGAACCGGGCGCGCTATACGCCTACACGCCGTATGAAATCCGCAACGTGCTGAGCTACGTGCATCTGGACCAGCCCGAGGCCGCCGATGAACTGCTGCAGGGGCTGCTGCACGACCGCCGGCCGCTGGAGTGGCAGGTGCTGGCCGAGGTGGTGCATTCGCGGCTGCGTTTCCCGCGCTACCTCGGCGACATGCCACACACCTGGATCGGCGCCGAGTACGGCCGCACCCTGTTCGGGATGCTGATGCGCGAGGACGATGACGCGCTGTCGCTGCTGCCGGGCACCCCGCCCTCGTGGCTGGCCGGTGACGGGCTGGCCGTGGACCGGCTGCCGACCGCCCATGGCACCCTGGCCCTGCAGGCACGGCAGCACCAGGGAACGCTTCAGGTCACGCTGGGCAAGGGGCTGCGCACGGGCACCGCGGTGCGGGTCTGGTGGCCGAGCCGCACGCGCCCCACCACCGTGCGGGTGGATGGACGCATGCTCACTGACTACGACGCACGCGGTGTACTGCTCAACCAGCCGTTCCGCCGCCTGGAGGCGACCTGGTGAGGCTGGGGACGGGTCAGACCCCGCCCTCCTGCTCATGCAGGGTGATCAGCGATTCCATCAGATCCTCATCCGCGCTGGCACAGACGGCCAGCAGCACCGCTTCCTCGCAGCCGGTATCGACGATGTAGGCGTGGCCCATCTGGCTGTCGATGTAGATGCCCTGCCCGGTCTCCAGCACCACCGGATCGTAGAACTCGGTGTGGACCTGGATGCGGCCTTCCATCACGTGCACGTACTCCTCGCCCGGGTGGCGGACCAGTTCGCCGAACTCGGCCGTGGTCTTGGCGCGCACCTTGGTGAGGATCGGGATCATCCGCTTGCGGCGCAGTTCCGTGCACAGATAGTAGTAATCGTAGTTGTCGGTCTGCACGCGCAGCGCCTTGTCCAGCGAGCCGAGGCTGCGGCGGGCGGTGACCGGCTTGGGCGCGCTGTCCGAATCCGGTTCGGAGAACAACTCGGACATGCGCAGGTTCAAACGCTGCGCCAGATGCTGCAGCTTGTCGTAGGTCAACGTCAGGCGGTCGTGTTCGATCTTCGACAACGTGGACAGGGGGATTTCGGTGTGTTCGCTCATTTCCTTGAGCGTCCACCCCTGGCGCGTGCGCAGGCCGCGCAGCAGGGTTCCGAGCGTCGGGCTTTTCGGGCTCATCGACAGGACCTTTGGGCTATTGCTGGTGAAGTTGTGGATACGATACTACGTAGAGATGAATGCCATCCTGATCAGGATGGTTTCTTGTCGCGTTCGTCTCCGATCGCCGCCTCCACTGCCCTGAAAACGTTCCCAATTGCCGCGGAATAGCGCGTTCAGGACACCCATACGTCACATTTGCCCCGTCGCGCATGATCCGGCGACGATCACGCGCATTTGACAATTCTCTAATCAGGAATATTGTTGTCTGATTGAGATGGTTTTTGGCCCTCCGATGATTCGCTCCGGGGTGCCGCGTCTTCCAGTTCCAGAGGGGATCGTCACATGCGTGCGTTGTCAGGACTTGTCGCGTTG
>NZ_JAPJIU010000009.1:0-174501 GCF_026241915.1 Stenotrophomonas sp. RIT-551
CGACTCCTGATCCGTTCCGCTTCGCTGGCCACGCTCTGCCTGGCCCTGGCCGCCTGCGTCACCCCGCCGCCGGTGGTGAAGGCGCCCGTCGATACCACTACGCCGGCCCAGCGCCTGGCGGCCGTGGATGCCGCCGCCGGCAACGATGACAAGGAACTGGCCGTGCAGCCACTGCGCGACAGTGAAGTGGAAGATCTGCGCCAGGCCGCGCTGGCCCGCCGCCAGGCCAATGATCTGGCCGGCGCCGCGGCCGCGCTCGACCAGGCGCTGGCGATCATGGCCTCGGATCCATCTGTGCTGCAGGACCGCGCCGAAATCGCGCTGCTGCAGGGTGAGTGGGCGGCTGCCGAAACCTTCGCCCGCAAGTCGGTCGAGCTGGGCTCCAAGACCGGCCCGCTGTGCCGTCGCCATTGGGCGACGATCGAACAGTCGCGCCTGGCCCGGGGTGAAAAAGAGAATGCCGCCTCGGCGCATGCCCAGCTGGAAGGCTGCACGGTGCCGGGGATCATGCGCTACTGAAGCAGGGATACAGGCGGATGCGTGACGGCGTAGCGCCGGGCATCGACCGGCACCCTTTATCATTGGCGTCATGTCCCAACTTGCCCACGCCAGCCGCGATGCCCTCAGTGAGGGCGGGGCGCTCGCCAGCCAGCTCGATGCCTTCGTACCGCGCCCGGCCCAGCTGCGCCTGACCGCGGCGATCGCCGAAGCGTTCGACCAGCGCGACGTGCTGCTGGCCGAAGCCGGTACCGGCACCGGCAAGACCTACGCGTATCTGGTGCCCGCGCTGCTGTCGGGGCTGAAGACCATCATCTCCACCGGCACCCGCGCGCTGCAGGACCAGCTGTACCACCGCGATCTGCCGCGGGTGCGTGCCGCGCTCGGCGTAGGGCACAGCAGCGCGCTGTTGAAAGGGCGTGCCAACTACCTGTGCCGCTATCGGTTGCAGCAGGCCCGCGGCGAACCCCGCTTCAGCTCCCCCGAGCAGGTCGCACAGTTCCAGCGGATCCTCGCATGGTCCGGACGCACGAAATTCGGCGACATGGCCGAGCTGGACGCGCTGCCGGAAGACTCGCCGCTGTACCCGATGGTGACCTCCACCGTCGACAACTGCCTGGGCACCGAATGCCCGTTCTGGGACGACTGCTTCGTCGTGCAGGCACGGCAGCGGGCGCAGGCCGCCGACGTCGTGGTGGTCAACCACCATCTGCTGCTGGCCGATCTGGCGCTCAAGCAGGAAGGCTTCGGCGAAATCCTGCCCGGCGCGCAGGCGTTCGTGATCGACGAGGCGCACCAGCTGCCGGAACTGGCCGCCAACTTCTTCGGTGAAGGCTTCGGCATGCGCCCGTGGCAGGAACTGGCGCGCGACTGCCTGGCCGAGAGCCGCAGCGTGGCCGGTGCCCAGGCGGCGTTGCAGGTGCCGGCTGCCGCACTCGAGCAGACCCTGCGCGACCTGCGCGTAGCGATGGATGGGCTGCCGCCGCGCGGCACCCAGTGGCGTGCGCTGACCGTGCCGCAGGTGCGCGATGGCTTCGACACGGCGATGAGCACACTGGTGCAGCTGCGCGATGCGCTGGCGGGCGTGCGTGAAGCATCGCCCGGCCTGGATGCCTGCCATGCGCGGGCGATGGACGCCGTCTCCCGCTTGTCGCGCTGGCTCGGTGAGGATGCGCCGATGCTGGATTTCGACACCGACCCTGAGCAGGCGCCGCCACCGGCCGAGGTGCTCTGGTACGAGCTGACCCCGCGTGGCTTCCGCTGCCAGCGCACGCCGATGGATGTGTCCGGCCCGCTGCGCGAGCATCGGCAACGCTCGATGGCAGCCTGGGTGTTCACCTCGGCCACGCTGACCGTGGACGGCGGTTTCGCGCATATTTCCCAACGGCTGGGCCTGGATGATCCGGTCAGCCTGCTGCAGCCCAGCCCGTTTGATTGGGCCCATCAGGCGCTGTGCTACCTGCCGACCGATCTGCCCGATCCAGCCGCGCGTGGCTTCGGCACCGCGTTGATTCGCGCATTGACCCCGGTGCTGGAGGCCTCGCACGGGCGCGCGTTCCTGCTGTTCGCCTCGCACCGCGCGCTGCGCGAAGCCGCCGAGGCGCTGCGCGATGCACCGTGGCCACTGTTCGTGCAGGGCGAGGCGCCGCGCGCGACCTTGCTGCAGCGGTTCCGCGAGTCGGGCAATGGGGTGCTGCTGGGCTCGGCCAGTTTCCGCGAGGGCGTGGACGTGGTGGGCGATGCGCTGAGCGTGGTGGTGATCGACAAACTGCCGTTCGCCGCGCCGGATGATCCCGTGTTCGAGGCGCGACTGGACGCGATCCGCCGCGATGGCGGCAATCCCTTCCGCGACGAGCAGTTGCCGCAGGCGGTGATCGCGCTCAAGCAGGGCGTGGGTCGCCTGATCCGCAGCGAGACCGATCGCGGGGTGCTGGTGCTGTGCGACCCGCGCCTGCTCAGCCGCGGCTACGGCCGGATCTTCCTGGATTCCCTGCCGCCATTCCGTCGCACCCGCTCGCTGGCCGATGTGCAGGCCTTCTTTGCGCCACAATGGCCCGTCCTCGGCGCTCCGCCTGCACCGGCGCCCGTCGCTGCGCCGTCCGCGCGGGCTGTACCGCCGACCGATGACTTTCCTACTTCCCTGTTCTGACCGCCATGAAACTGCTCGCCTTTGAAACCGCCACCGAAGCCTGCTCCGTCGCCCTGTATGTGGATGGGCAGGTCACTGAGCGCTTCGAGATCGCGCCGCGCCGCCACGCCGAACTCAGCCTGCCCTGGGCCGAGGCGCTGCTGGCCGAGGCGGGGGTGGCCCGTTCGCAGCTGGATGCGATCGCACTGGGCCGCGGCCCGGGCGCGTTCACGGGGGTGCGGCTGGCGATCGCCATCGCCCAAGGCATCGCCCTGGCGCTGGACCGCCCGCTGATCGCGGTCTCCACCCTGCAGGCGCTGGCGCTGCGTGCGCCGGCGGACGCCGATCAAGTGCTGGCCAGCATTGATGCGCGCATGGGCGAGGTCTATGCCGCGCGCCATGTCCGGATCGACGGGCAGTGGCAGTTGCAGGGCGAGGAAATCGTCTGCGCGCCCGAGCAGGTGGTGTTGCCCGGGGGCTCGCGCTGGTTCGGCGTGGGGACTGGCTTTGGTGCGGCCGAAGGCGTGCTGGCCACGCGGCTGGCCGATCAGCTGACCGGCGTGGACGCGCAGGCATTGCCGCGTGCGTCGGATGTGCTTGCGCTGGCGGTGCCGGCGTTCCAGCGCGGCGAAGGCGTGGCCCCGGAGCTGGTGGAGCCTGCGTATCTGCGCGACAACGTGGCCCTGACCCTGGTGGAACAGCAGGCCGCGCGGGCGGCGAAGCAGGCGGCCTCGTAGCGTCCAGCTGCGCATCGCATCGTAAGCCCCAGCCACGCATGGCGTGGCACGACCTGCGCGGCGTTCTTGTAGAGCCACGCCATGCGTGGCTGGACCTTGCGCGCGATCAGCGGTCGTCGCGCAGCTCCCCGCCGGGCAGGAACACCCAGGTGCGGGTGACCTGCAGGATGTCGATCGCATCCTCGGTCTTGGGCAGTGGCGGGAACGGCTGGGCGAGCGTGATCACGCGCAGCGCGGTTTCATCGAGCAGCGGGGTGCCGCTGGACTGCAGGATGCGGGCACTTTCCACCGTGCCGTCGCGGCGCACCCCGACGGTGATCACTACCTGCCCGCCGAGCCGGCGCGCGCGCGCCTCGTCGGGGTAATTCAGATTGCCGACACGCTCGGCGCGGTCGACCCAGGCACGCAGATAGTTGGCATAGGCGTATTCGCGGGTACTGGCCGAAACGAACTTGCGGTTCGGGCGCTTGGCGTACTGCGCCGAGCGCAGGTGCACTTCGGCGGCCAGCCGTGCCATCTCCACGTCACGCTGCTCGCGCGCGGTCATCGGCGCATCCGGGCGGGGCTGCTCGGGCAGCGGCTGTGGCTGGGCTGCCGCAACCGTGTCGGTGCCATTGCGGCTGTTGACCACGCGGGTCTGCGGCGGCGGCACGCTGGCCGCCTCCTGGCGCTGCTGCGGAACCGGCGACAGCCCGGCCTGCGCCTGCGGCACGATCCCGGCCTGGTTGTCGCGCGGGCGTTGCACCTTGTCGTGGTCGCCACCGCCCTGCTGGTTGGCCTGGGCCAGGAAGTCGGCCTGCCTGGGCGTCAGCGGGGTCTGGGTCTGGCTGAAGATCACATCCAGGGTCGGTACCAGCGGGGCGCTGTCACTCACCGCGAAGCCGACCCCGAGGATCAGCAGGGCGTGCACGAGCACCGACAGCGTCAGGGTCGCGCCCAGCCGCTGGGATTCGCGCGCCTGCCACGTCGGCACCGGGGCGACGCTGGCGCTCATCGCGGCAGGCCGGCCTCGATCGCGTCGAACAGGGTGCCGGCGATGTTCAGCCCGAACTGGGCGTCGAGCTCGCGCACGCAGGTCGGGCTGGTGACGTTGACTTCGGTCAGGTAGTCGCCGATCACGTCCAGGCCGACGAAGCGCATGCCGCGGCGCTTCATTTCCGGCCCGACCTGGGCGGCGATCCAGCGGTCGCGCTCGCTCAGCGGGCGGCCTTCGCCGCGGCCGCCGGCGGCCAGGTTGCCGCGGAATTCGTCGCCCTGCGGAATCCGCGCCAGGCAGTAATCCACCGGCTCGCCATCCACCAGCAGGATGCGCTTGTCGCCGGCGGTGATGTCCGGGATGAACTTCTGCGCCAGGGCCAGCGTGCGCTCGCCGTCGGTCAGGGTTTCCAGGATCACGTTGAGGTTGGGGTCGCCGGTGCCGCTGCGGAAGATCGAGCGGCCGCCCATCCCGTCCAGCGGCTTGAGCACGGCCTGGCCGTGTTCGAGCACGAAGGCCTTCAGGTCGGCGTTGCGGCGGCTGACCAGGGTCGGCGGGCAGCACTGCGGGAACAGCAGGGCGGCCAGTTTCTCGTTGTAGTCGCGCAGTCCCTGCGGGTCGTTGACCACCATCGCACCGGCCTGCTGGGCGACGCTGAGCACGTGGGTGTCGTAGATGAATTCGGCATCGACCGGCGGGTCCTTGCGCATCAGCACGACCTGGCCGGGGCCGAACACGGTCTGGCTGAAGTCGCCCAGGGTGAACCAGTCGTTCTTGTCCTCGCGCACCTGCAGCGGGGCGGTGCGGGCGATGGCCTGGCCGTCGCGCAGGGCCAGCCCACCGGGGCTGACGTAGTGCAGGGCATGGCCGCGGCGCTGGGCTTCCAGCAGCATCGCGAAGGTGGTGTCCTTGGCAATCTTGATATGGGCGATGGGGTCCATCACCACGATGACATTCAACGGCATGGTCGCAACCTGGCGGGCAGGCCGATGATGGTAGCGACAATGGCCCGGCAATGCCTGCCCCGGGGGCCGGAACGCAGTGTCCGGCCCGGCCGGGGAACGGGCCGGGTTTGCGCAAAAGGGGCGTGCCGCGCACCGGCTGGGCCGCTCGCGGCGGGGCCGCGGTGGGTGTGCTTGAAGCGCGCGCCGGTATTGGGATATAGATACGCTTTCGCAGCGGCGCCGGGGATCAGCGCAAGCGTCGCGAGCTTGGGGAAAGGTAATGACTGAATACATGGCTGCGGGTGGGGAACTCGCAGGGCTGCGCGTGATGGTCATCGATGATTCGAAGACCATCCGCAGGACCGCGGAAACCCTGTT
The DNA here is from genome assembly GCF_026241915.1 of Stenotrophomonas sp. RIT-551. Taxonomy (NCBI): domain Bacteria; kingdom Pseudomonadati; phylum Pseudomonadota; class Gammaproteobacteria; order Lysobacterales; family Lysobacteraceae; genus Stenotrophomonas; species Stenotrophomonas sp. RIT-551. The sequence goes on from NZ_JAPJIU010000009.1 coordinate 5,662, forward strand.
GAAGCGGGAAGGCTGCGAGGTGGTGACCGCGACCGATGGTTTCGAGGCGTTGGCCAAGATCGCCGACCAACAGCCGCAGATCATCTTCGTGGACATCATGATGCCGCGGCTGGACGGGTATCAGACCTGTGCGCTGATCAAGGGCAACCAGCTGTTCAAAGCCACGCCGGTGATCATGCTGTCCTCCAAGGACGGCCTGTTCGACAAGGCGCGCGGCCGCATCGTCGGCTCGGAGCAGTACCTGACCAAGCCATTCACGCGTGAAGAACTGCTGGGTGCCATCCGCACATACGTCAACGCCTGACCAGGGGGGAAAGGCACAATGGCTCGAATCGTACTGATCGAGGATTCACCGACTGACCGTGCGGTGTTCACGCAATGGTTGACCAAGGCCGGTCATGAAGTCCTGGAAGCGGACAACGCCGAGGACGGGCTCAAGCTCGTGCGCGAGCAGTCCCCGCAGCTGGTGCTGATGGACGTGGTCCTGCCGGGCATGAGTGGCTTCCAGGCCACCCGTGCGATGGCGCGCGACGCGGCCACCAAACATATCCCGGTGGTCATCGTCAGCACCAAGGCGATGGAAACCGACAAGGCGTGGGGGCTGCGCCAGGGGGCGGCCGACTACATCGTCAAGCCGCCGCGCGAGGAGGAACTGATCGCGCGGATCAACCAGTTGGTGGTCTGATGCGTTCTCCTTTCGACATCCTCCAGGGCTATGAGCGGCGCAGCCTGGCCCATGCGGTGCAGCTGCCCGAGCGGCAGTTCTCGCAGGACCTGTGGCGTGGCGTCGGTTACCGGGTCGGCAAGCGCCGGCTGGTGTCGGATTTCCGCGAAGTGGTGGAAATCGTGCCGATGCCGCCGGTCACCCCGGTACCCGGCGCGCAGCCGTGGCTGCTGGGCGTGGGCAACCTGCGCGGCAACCTGTTCCCGGTGGTCGACCTGAAGTTCTTCCTGGAAGGCGAGCGCACCGTGCAGCAGGAAGGCCAGCGCGTGCTGATCATGCGCCAGGCCGGCGGTGACGTGGCGCTGACCATCGATGAACTGTTCGGCCAGCGCAGCTTCGAGCTGGACCAGGACATCGTCGCCGGCGATCTGGCCACCGGCCGCTACGCACATTTCATCGATCGCGCCTTCCATGGCGATGGCCATGACTGGGGCGTGTTCTCGCTGTCGCTGCTGTCGCGTACCCCCGAATTCAGGCAGGCCGCGGCCTGACCGCAGGCGCCTGTCTCTCCGTATTGAAGATCGAGGTTGAACGATGAGTACTGCTTCGGAATCCGCCAAGGCCGGCAAGTTCGGTTCGGTGGGCACCAATTTCTGGCTCGGCCTGCTGGCCGTGTCGATGATCGTGTTCGGCGTCAACACCGGCGTGGCGACCTGGCAGGGCAGTCGCCTGGCCAGTGCCAGTACCGATGCCGCGAACCTGCAGGTGCTCTCGCAGCAGCTGGCCAACCAGGGCCGTGAAGCGGTGTCGGGCAACGCCCAGGCGTTCACCGCGTTCAAGCTGACCAAGAGCGACATCGAAAGCACCGTCAGTGGCCTGAAGGGCCGCTACGGGACCGAAACCAATGTCGCCGGGCCGCTGAACACGCTGATCCAGACCTGGGAGCCGCTCGGCAAGAGCGCCGGCCAGCTGGTCGCCAGCGAACCGGCCGTGCTGGCCCTGGCTGGCAATGCCAACAACTTCGTCAACGGCGTGCCCGCACTGCAGGCGCAGCTGAACGAAGTGGTCCGCGCGATGTCGGCCAGCGGCGCCCCGTCCTCGCAGGTCTACAACGCGCTGCAGCAGGTGGTGGTGGTCGGCTCGATGGCCCGCCGGGTGACGGAAATGCGCGCCGGCGGCGCCAATGCCGCCGCCGCCGGCGATGCGCTCGCCCGCGACTCGGTCGTGTTCACCCAGGTGCTCGACGCACTGCGCAATGGCAACGAGGAACTAGGCATCGCCGCGGTCCGCAACGGCCCGGCACTGGCCGCGCTGGAGCAGTCGCAGAAGCAGTGGGACATCATGAAGCAGGACGCCGACGCGATCCTGGCCAGCTCCCGCCAGCTGTTCGCCGCGCAGTCGTCGGCCGCTGCCCTGACCGGCGGTTCGGCGGACATGCTGCGCGACAGCAAGAAGCTGTTCGAAGCGTTCTCTTCGTTCGGCTCGCTGCGCGATACCCGCCTGTTCCCGAACTTCTGGCTGGGCGTGGCCTCCGGCGCGTTCTCACTGATCGCCATCGTCGGGTTCGTCGGCAGCACCGTGCGCAGCCGCTCGCGCGAGCAGGAACTGCGTTACCAGACCCAGGTGGAATACAACAGCCGCAACCAGCAGGCCATCATGCGGCTGCTGGATGAAATCAGCTCGCTGGGTGAAGGCGACCTGACGGTGAAGGCCTCGGTGACCGAGGACATGACCGGCGCCATCGCCGACGCCATCAACTACGCCGTGGATGAGCTGCGCCACCTGGTGACCACGATCAACGACACTTCGGCCAAGGTCGCCGTGTCGACCCAGGAAACCCAGGCCACTGCGATGCAGCTGGCCGAAGCAGCCGGCCACCAGGCCAACCAGATCACCTCCGCCTCGGACCGGATCGGCGAAATCGCATCGAGCATCGAGCAGGTGTCGCGCAACTCGGCCGAGTCTGCCGACGTGGCGCAGCGCTCGGTGATCATCGCCGCCGAAGGTGCCGGCGTGGTGCGCGAGACGATCCAGGGCATGGACCAGATCCGCGACCAGATCCAGGAAACCTCCAAACGCATCAAGCGACTGGGTGAGTCCTCGCAGGAAATCGGCTCGATCGTGGAGCTGATCAACGACATTTCCGAGCAGACCAACATCCTGGCGTTGAACGCGGCCGTGCAGGCCGCTTCGGCCGGCGAGGCCGGTCGCGGTTTCGCCGTGGTGGCCGACGAAGTGCAGCGCCTGGCAGAGCGTACCTCCGGTGCGACCCGACGGATCGAGAATCTGGTCCAGGCCATTCAGGCCGATACCAACGAAGCGGTCAGTTCGATGGAGCAGACCACCGCCGAAGTGGTCTCCGGCGCGCGCCTGGCCGAAGACGCCGGTACCGCGCTGACCGAAATCGAGCGCGTCTCCAACGCACTGAACAACCTCATCAAGAACATCTCGATCGCTGCCCAGCAGCAGTCGGCCGCGGCATCGGACATCACCCGCACCATGGGCGTGATCCGTCAGATTACTGGCCAGACCTCGCAGGGCGCGGGACAGACCGCCGAGTCGATCGGCCACCTGGCACAGCTGGCGGCCGACCTGCGCCGCTCGGTTGCCGACTTCAAGCTGCCGGCGTGAGCCACGGGCAGGGCGGAGAGGGAAGGAACAAGCAGATGATGCATCGCGAGAAATCACCGCACGCCATGTGCGCCGAGCTGCCGGGAGACTTGGCATGAGCACGCTGCGCGATGCCATGAGCCACGCTGCGCTGGGCTGGGTCAAGCCGGAGCTGGACGAGACCCTGCGCCAGGTGCGCAACGAGGTCGAGTACTACGTGGAAGACCCTGCCGACGGCAGCCGGATGCGCTTCTGCGCCGGCTACCTGCACCAGGTGCAGGGCACCCTGCGCATGGTCGAGCTGTACGCCCCGGCGATGGTGGCCGAGGAGCTGGAACAGCTGGCCCACGCGATCGGCGCCGGCGACGTACCCGACCGCGATGAAGCCTGCGCCACGCTGATGCGTGGCAGCGTGCTGCTGCCCGATTACCTGGAGCGCCTGCAGAACGGCCACCGCGACATCCCGATCGTGCTGCTGCCGCTGCTCAACGACATCCGCTCCGCACGCGCGGCACCGGGCATCAATGAGAGCGTGCTGTTCGCCTTCGCGCCGGACAGCGCGAGTGCCACCGAGGCCGAGCTGGACCACGCGCGTGGCAGCCTGAGCGGCCGCAACCGCGAGCTGCTCGATACGGTCGGCAACGCGGTCAAGGAAGAGCTGCTGCGGATCAAGGACGCGCTGGACCTGCACCTGCGTACCGGCGGCGAGCCGGTGCAATTGCAGACCCAGGTCAACGAGCTGGGCGCGGTCGCCGATACGCTGGGCATGATGGGCCTGGGCGTGGCCCGTGGCGTGGTCGTGCAGCAGCGCGATGCGCTGCGCGAGGTGGTCGAGGGCGTGCAGCAGATCGATGAAACGCTGTTGCTGGATATCGCCGGCGCGCTGCTGTACGTGGATGCCTCGCTGGACGACCAGGTCGCCCATCTGGGCGCCGGTGGCAGTGGCGAGGACGATCCCAGCGCGGTGGAGAACCGCCGCACGGTGGAAGTGCTGGCCCATGAAGCCATTGCCAATTTTGCTGCCGCGCGTGAGCATTTCGTCGCCTTCATCGAAACCAACTGGAATCACCAGCAGCTGCAGGAAGTGCCACGCCTGCTCGGCGAGGTGGCCGGCGCGCTGCGCATGCTCGATCTGTCGGCCCCGGCCGACTACCTGCAGGGCGTGCGCCAGTACATCGCGGTGGAACTGCTCGGCAAGCAGCGCGTGCCCAGTGGGCGCCAGCTGGACACCCTGGCCGATGCCATGGCCAGCCTGGAGTACTACCTGGAAGCCCTGCGCGAACGCCGGCCGGGCCGCGACGACATCCTGGACATCACTCGCAGCAGCCTGGAAACGCTGCGTTACTGGCCGCTGCCGGATGCGAACCAGCCAACCGCCGACACCGGCCCGGAATCGCTGCCGGTTGCGCCCGAACCCATCGAACTGACGCCGTGGGACGCGCCGGCCCCCGAGCCGATCGAGCTCGCGGTGACCGCCGAGGTACCGCGCCCGGCCAACCTGCCGCCGCCGCTGCCGGACTTCACCTTCGATCCGCCGCCGGCGGCCGCCGCGCCCGTGACACCGCCGCCGGTGCCGCTGGTGTTCGATGCCTCCACCGCGCCGGTCAGCGCCGATGCGCCGCAGTGGACGCTGGGCCAGCAGGACGACGCCGATGAAGGGCTGACGTTTGCCCATCTCGACCCGGTCATTGCCGACCTGCCGCCCGGCGCTGCGTGGGGGGTGGCCTCGCTGCCGCCCGCGCTGCAGGCCGATCGCATGGGCGACGACGTCGCCGATGCCCCGCTGGAGATGCCGGCCTTCGTGGCCACCGGCGCCGGGTTCGATCCGGTGGCCGCCGAGCACGAGCTGCTGGCGCTGAGCGACGAGCCGATCGAATTCACCTTCGATGACGGCCTGCGCAACGCCGATGACGTGCTCTCGCTGCAGGTCGATGACGCTGACATCGATACTGGCACTGGCACTGGCACTGACATCGATACCGATACCGATACTGATATCGACAGCGACAGCGACAGCGACAACATTGATGCAGGGGCCGCGGCTTCGTCCAGCGTCACGCCGGGCGAGGTGGATGTGCAAGCGCTGCCGACGTTCCTGCAGGAGATTCCCGTCGCATCGGCGCAGGACAGCGCCGCGCCGCCGCTCGACCCGTTCGCCGACGATGTCGACACGGCCGAGGCCGCAGCCGATGCAGCGCAGCCGAATGCCACGGTGCGCGATGCGGTGATCGGCCGTATCGAGCTGGACGATGCCGCTACCCGCTTCCTGGCCGAGCTGGATGCCGCCGCGGCGCAGTTCCGCCCGGAAGGCGCCGACGCCGAGACCGTGCCGACGGCCGCCGCAGCGGGGAGCCCGACGGTGGTCGCGTCCGCCGATGACATCAGCATCGAGGCGGGCTTCGAAGACGATGGCGAGAACATCGACCAGGACATCCGCGAGGTGTTCATCGAAGAGTTCGACGAAGAGCTGGTGAACCTGGGCAACCTGCTCCCGGCCTGGCGCGCCGCGCCGGACAACCTGGACCGCCTGCGCCCGATCCGTCGCGTGTTCCATACCCTCAAGGGCAGTGGCCGGCTGGTGGGTGCGCGCACCCTGGGCGAGTTCAGCTGGAAGATCGAGGGCATGCTCAACCGCGTGCTCGATGGCAGCCGCCCGGCCTCGCCGGCCGTGGTTGCGCTGGTCGGCCAGGCCTACGACGCGCTGCCGCAGCTCAATGCGGCACTGCGCGATGGCAGCCGTGTCACCGCCGATCTGCAGGCCATGCAGGCCATCGCCGATCGCGTGGCCGCGGGCGAAGAGACCTTCCACGTGCCGCTGCAGCGGGCGGTGAGCACCGCGGTGCCGACGGTCATGGAGATCGTTGCGGCCGAGGCTGCACCGGTGATCGAGAGTACGCCGGCCAACATCGACAGCGTGCTGCGCGAGATCCTGGAAGCCGAGGTCGAGGTGCACCAGGCGACGCTGCAGGCGTGGCTGGATGCGGCTGCCGATGCCCCGCAGCCGGTGACCGACGGCCTGCTGCGCGCCGTGCACACGATGAACGGCGCTTTCGCCATGACCGATGTGCCGGAGATCACGGCCGTCACCGGCGCGGCGGAAAGTTACCTCAAGCGTTCGCTTGCGGCCGATGCGCTGCCGGCTGCGGCAGGCATGGACGCGCTCGCCGAGACCTGCGCCGCCATCACCACCACCATGGCGGCCCTGCAGGACGAGTCCCCGCGGGTGCCCGTGCAGACCGCCTTGGCGGCCCGTCTGGTCGCGCTGGCCGATACGTTGCCCGAAGCGCGCTGGCCGGCCCTGGCCGAGGACGATCTGGACCTTGTGCACGACGAACTGCCCGTCCAGGCGACTGACGCCGCCGGCACGGACGCATTGGACGAAGCGATCGACGCCGGAGAAACAGCTGAAGCGTATGCCGCCGAGCCTGGGCAGTTCGCCCCGGTCGCCGATGCGCAGACGGATGCGGTCGAAGTGATTGGCGATGAGGTTGAGGACGATGCCGCACCGGTGTTGGCGCGCGCCGACGACACCACCGGCATCGGCGAGCTGGAGGCCGAGATCGACGCCGATGGCCTGAGCGTGATCGGGTCCAGTCACGCGGTCGCGCCGGCCAACGACGATGATGCGCTCATCGCCATGGAGCTGACCGGCACGGACGACCTGTCCGCCTACTTCGACGCGGAACTGCCCGACAGCACGCATGCCGCCGATGCGCAGGCAGCATCCGATGCGGTGGCCGAGGACACCGATCCGGCCGCTATGCAGGCGGGCCTGGAATCGGCCGAATTGACCGCGGCGGAGGATCTCTCGCGCTACTTCGATCAGCTCGCCGAGCCGACCCCCCCGGCAAGCCAGGACGACGCCGACACTGAAACCAGGGCCGACGCCGACGCTCCGGCCGACGCCCAGGCCGACACTCAGGCCGACACCCAAGCCGACACCCAGGCCGACACCCAGGCCGACACCCAGGCCGACACTCAGGCCGATCCGGCAGCGGCGCGCCCGGTCGGCCCCGACGGTCCGGCTGCCGACACCTCTGCCGATGCTCCTGTGCCGGGCAGCGTCTACGCGGCCTCCGTGGATGACGCGGCCAACGACAACTGGAGCGATGGCGAGCAGCACGGCGAGCAGCACGGCGAGCAGAGCAGCGACGAGAGCAGCGACGAGGACAGCGACGAGGACGCGCAGGCACTGGCCGACGTCCTGCCACCGCCGCCGGCCTTTGGCGAGGTGGTGGACGCGCAGCAGGCGATGGACGACGGCCTGACCGTTGTCGATGCGCCGGATGCGCTGGACACCCGGGTGCTGGGTCTGGACGCCACCGACGAGAACACGGGTGAAGCCGACGCGTTCGCCGACGTGATCGAGACCACGGCGCCGGATACCTCGGCCGACGCGGCCACCCCGGCCCGCTTCTTCGAACTGGAAGACGCGCCTGCGGCCAGCCTCACCCACGATCCGGAACCGGCCGACGTCCTCGCGGCGGCATCGGCCGACAGCGACGACCTCGGGCCGGGCGATGCACTCGACTTCACCCAGCTCGACCAGGAGCTGGTCGATATCTTCGTGGAGGAGGGCAAGGACCTGCTTGACCACTGCGATGGTCTGATCAGCGAGCTGCGCGCTGCGCCCCAGGACCGCGACGTGATCGCTGGCCTGCAGCGCGATCTGCACACCCTGAAGGGTGGCGCGCGCATGGCCGGGATCAATCCCATCGGCGACCTGGGCCACGGCATCGAGTCGCTGCTGGAAGCCGTGGCGGCCAACCGCACCGATATCGATCGCAGCGACGTGCACCTGCTGGAGCGCGGGTTCGATCGCCTGCACCAGCTGCTGACCCGTACCGGGCAGCACCGCACCGTGGCCATGCCCGACGACCTGATCGCCGCCTTTGAGCAGCGCACCCAGGGCCGCATCGCGCCGGCGCCGGCCGACACCGCCAACGATGCGCTGCCCTCCCGCGATGCCAGGGTCGAGGCAGCGATCGCCGCGCTTGTCGCAGCGCCGCTGTCGGCACCGGTCCCGCTGGAAACCGTCAGCGAAGAGGATGGCCTGCCGCGGCCGCAGCAGGAACAGGTGCGCGTACGCGCCGATCTGCTCGACCGTCTGGTCAACCACGCCGGTGAAGTGGCGATCTACCGTTCGCGGCTGGAACAGCAGCTCGGGGCCTTCCGCGGCGCCATGGGCGAACTGGACCGCACCAATGCCCGTCTGCGCGATCAGCTGCGCCGGCTGGACCTGGAGACCGAAGCGCAGATCGTGGCCCGTTACCAGCGCGAACAGGACCAGGCCCACCACACGTTCGATCCGCTGGAACTGGACCGCTTCTCCACGCTGCAGCAGCTCAGCCGCGCGCTGAACGAGTCCGCGGCCGACTTGGGCGGCCTGCAGGGCGTGCTGGACGATCTGTCGCGCCAGTACGACGTGCTGCTCCAACAGCAGTCCCGGGTCAGCTCGGAACTGCAGGACGGCCTGATGCGCGCGCGCATGGTGCCCTTCGATGGGCTGGTGCCGCGTCTGCGCCGGGTGGTTCGCCAGGCCGGACAGGACACCGGCAAGCAGGTCCACGTCACCCTGGAAGGGACCCACGGCGAACTGGACCGCAACGTGCTCGACCGCATGGTCGCGCCGCTGGAGCACATGCTGCGCAACTCGGTGGCGCACGGTCTGGAAACCCCGGAACAGCGCCGTGCCGTCGGCAAGCCGGAAGAGGGCGAGATCGCCATCCGCCTGCGCCGTGAAGGCTCGGAAATCGTGCTGGAAGTGGCCGACGACGGCGCCGGCCTGGATCGCGGGGCGATCCGTCGCCGTGCCGAACAGCGTGGCCTGATCGCCGCCGATGCGGTACTGGGCGATGCCGAGCTGGACGCGATGATCTTCTCGCCCGGCTTCAGCACCGCCGACCAGGTCAGCCAGCTGGCCGGCCGTGGCGTGGGCATGGACGTGGTCCACAACGAAGTGCGCCAGCTCGGCGGCTCGGTGGACATCCACTCGGTCAGCGGCCAGGGCGTGACGTTCACCCTGCGCCTGCCGCAGACGCTGGCGGTCACCCAGGCGGTGTTCGTGCAGATCGGCGAGACCACCTTCGCGGTGCCGGTGGCCTCGGTCAGCGGTATCGGCCGGATCTCGCGCGAGCGTTTCGAAACCGCCAACGGCGGCTACCACTACGGTGGCGAGGAATTCGCGCTGCACGATCTGGGCACCCTGATCGGCCAGGCCCAGGCCCGTGCCGAAGGCCAGGCCCAGGTGCCGCTGCTGCTGGTCCGCGCCGGTGACCTGCGCGTGGCCGTGGCGATCGACCAGGTGCTGGGCAACCGCGAAATCGTGGTCAAGCCGGTCGGCCTGCAGATCGCCTCGGTACCGGGCATCTACGGTGCGACGATCACCGGCGATGGCCGCGTGGTCGTCATCCTGGACGTCGCGCCACTGGTGCGTCGTTACCTGGCCAATCCGCACAAGCCGATCACCGCCACCGCCAAGGTCAGCGACCGCGATGTGCCGCTGGTGATGGTGGTCGACGATTCACTGACCATGCGCAAGGTCACCGGCCGCATCCTGGAGCGCCACAACTTCGAGGTCACGGTTGCCCGTGACGGCATCGAAGCACTGGAGCGGCTGGACGAGCGCGTGCCCGACCTGATGCTGCTGGATATCGAAATGCCGCGCATGGACGGCTACGAGCTGGCCAGTGTCATGCGCGCCGACCCACGCTACCAGGGCGTGCCGATCGTGATGATCACCTCGCGCAGCGGCGACAAGCACCGTCAGCGCGCCTTCGAACTCGGTGTCCAGCGCTACCTGGGCAAGCCCTACCAGGAGCTGGATCTGATGCGCAACGTGTATGACCTGCTGGGGATCGCCCGTGCACGCGAGTGATGTCCACGCCCTGTTGTCGGTGGCGTTGCTGGCCCGGTCCGGGCCGGCGCGTGAGCGGCTGCGCGAGGCGCTCGACCATGCCGGCGCCCGCGTGGTGCTGGAGGACGATCCCAACACGCTCGAGCTGCAGGCCCTGCGTGATGCCGACCCCGGCGCGGTGCTGATCGCGCTGGAGCCGGCGATCGAAGACGCACTGGAAAGGCTGGAGCCGGTGCTGGGCTCGCCGTCACTGACCCTGATCTTCGACGAGGCCGAGCTGGCCGCGCGCCGCGAGGGCTGGGAAGCGCAGCGCTGGGCGCGGCATCTGGTGGCCAAGCTGCACGGTCACCAGGACGTGCTGCCGCCGGGCTCGGAACAGGACCAGCAACTGCAGCCCGAACCGGGCCTGCCGGTCACCCCGGCGCAGTTGCATGCCGATGCGCCGCTGGAGTTCCACCTGCGCGAAGCGGAGGATGCGGCGTCCGACGTGCCTGCCGATGGCCTGTACCAGGTGCCCGCGGCGCTGAGCGAGCCGGTGTCGCTGGAAGAGGCATTGGCCGCGCTGGAGGTGGACGATGCGGCGAGCAGTGCGCCGGTGGACCCGATCACCGCGATCGGGGACCACAGCCGCTGGTCGCTGGTCGAAGATGACGCTGTGGTCACTGGCTCACCATCGAGCAGCGACACGGGCCCGGCGCCGGAGCGCTTCGACATCGAACGTCTGTCGCTGGTCGAGCTCGAGCCCGAGCCGGGAGCCGCCGGTGGCTGCACGGGCGCGGTGCTGGTCCTGGCCGGGATCGGCGGGCCGGATGCATTGCGCCGCCTGCTGGCCGCGCTGCCCGAATCGCTGAGCACCGCGGTGCTGGTGCATATGCGCCTGGACGGGGGACGCTACGGCAATCTGGTCAAGCAGATGGCACGGGTGTCCGCCCTGCCGGTGCTGCTGGCCGAGGACGCCCAGCCGGTGGAAGCCGGGCAGGCCTACATCCTGCCCGATGACATCGGCATCGTCGTGCGCCAGGGCACGCTGCATTTCATCGCCGAGCCCACCGGCATCCAGATCGCGACACTGCCGGCCTTGCACAGCGGCGTGGTCCTGCTCAGCGGCGCCGATGCCGCCCAGGTGGACGCCGTGCTCGCCCTGGCGGCCGCCGGGGCCTGGGTGGGCGGTCAGATCGGCGAGGGCTGCTATGACCCGACGGCGGCCAGTACCGTGGTCGCTGCCGGCCAGCAGGCCGGTGAACCGCCGCAGCTGGCCGCCACCATCGCCGAACGCTGGGGCGTGGACGCGTAAGCGCGCCGACGCACCCTTGAAGGAATCTCCATGAGCTACGCCAGCAACGACGAAATCCGCGGTGTCCTGATCCAGGCCGGGCACGAACGCGTGCTGCTGCCCAATGCCACCGTCGCCGAAATGATGTCCAAGGTGCCGGTCGAAACCGTGCCCGACGCGCCGGCCTGGCTGGTCGGGCAGATCGCCTGGCACGGCTGGGACGTGCCGCTGCTGTCCTTTGCCCGGTTGTCCGGGCAGGGCGACGAGCCGGTGGTGACCAACAACAAGGTGGTCGTGCTCAAGGCACTGGGCGGCAATCCGCGCCGCCCGTACTTCGCCCTGCTGACCCAGACGTTCCCGCAGCTGATCGCGGTGCCGCGCGACGGCCTGCTCGCCGACGCGTCCGAAGAAACCCTGCCTCAGGGCGTTCACATGCGCGTGCTGCTGGGTGAGCAGAGTGCGCTGCTGCCGGACCTGGACGCCCTGGAAGCGGCGCTGGACGACGCTTTCCCGGTCGCGGGGTGAAGTGTCCCCGCGCTTGTCGGCGCGCCCCCTGGACTCAAGGGGGCAATCGCTCCCGATGAATCAAGGGGGCTGAGCCGTCAGGCAAGCGCGATCGTCAGCCCAGATCGCCCAGGCGTGCCTGCACCGCCGCAATCGCCGCCAGCCCTGCGGTCTCGGTACGCAGTACGCGCGGGCCCAACTGCAATCCCTGGAAGCCCGCCGCGGCCAGCGCCTGGCGGTCGCGCGGCGACCAGCCGCCTTCCGGGCCGATCGCGATCACCACGCCGCCCGGTGCGGCCGAGAGCGTCGACAAACGATGCTCGCCCTGTGGATCCAGGGTCAGCTTCAACGCCTCGGCCGGCATCGCGTTGGCGGCGTCCTGCAGCGATCGCGGCGCGACCACGCTTGGCACGCGCGCGCGGCCGGATTGGCCACAGGCCGAGACCACCACGCTGTGCCAGTGCGCCAGGCGCTTCTCGGCGCGGGCCGCGTCAAGCTTCACTTCCGTGCGCTCGGCATTGACCGGCACGAAGGCCTGCACGCCCAGTTCGGTGGCCTTCTGCAGGATCAGGTCCATCTTCTCGCCACGGGCGATGCCCTGCAGCAGGGTGATGTGCAACGGCGATTCGTTGTCCAGCGCGGTGGCGGCCTCGATGCGCACCTGCGCATCGCGCTTGCCCACCACCACCAGGGTCGCGCTGTAGTCCTGGCCATCGCCGTTGAACAGCACGCAGCCATCGCCTTCGCGCAGGCGCATCACGCGGACCAGATGGTTGGCCGCATCCTCGGGCAGCGACAGGGTCTGGCCGACAGTCAGCGGATGATCGATGTAGCTTCGGGTCACGCGCATGCGACGGCCTCGTCGATGGCAGCCAGGGTGGTCAGTGCAAGCAGATCCAGATGGTCGTCCTCCACGCAGTACGGCGGCATCCAATACAGCACATTGCCCAGTGGGCGCAGCACCACGCCGCGCTTGAGCGCGGCCTTGTAGGCGTGCAGCCCGATTCTGGCCTCGGCCGGGAACGGCGTACGCTTGTCGCCGTTGCGGGTCAGTTCGAACGCCACCACCATCCCAGCCTGGCGCACATCGGCGACATGCGCGTGGTCGGCGAACGGTGCGGCCAGGGTGCGCATCACTTCAGCGGTGCTGCGGTTGCGGGCGATCACGTCCTCGCCGGCGAAGATGTCCAGCGTCGCCAGCGCAGCGGCGCAGGCCAGCGGATTGCCGGTGTAACTGTGCGAATGCAGGAACGCGCGCTCGCGCGAATCGTCGAGGAAGGCGTCGTACAGCGCCTGCGTGGCCAGCACCGCCGAGAGCGGCAGGAAGCCGCCGGTCAGGCCCTTGGACAGGCACAGCAGGTCGGGCATCACCCCGGCCTGTTCGCAGGCGAACATCGTGCCGGTGCGGCCGAAACCGGTGGCGATTTCATCGGCGATCAGGAACGCACCGTTGGCATCGCACAACGCACGCGCACGCTGCAGATAGACCGGGTCATGCATGCGCATGCCGCCGGCGCACTGCAGGCGCGGCTCCAGGATCACCGCGCAGATCTCGCCCGGGTGCTGGTCGAACAGCGTGGCCAGCGCATCGGCCGCCTGGTGCGCACGCTGTGCCGCGCTCTGGCCGGGTTCGGCCAGGTAGGCGTCGGGCGAGGGCGCGAACAGTGCCTCGGTCAGCAGCGGCGCGTATACCCGCCGGTACAGCGGGATGTCGCCGACCGACAGCGCACCCAGGGTTTCGCCGTGGTAGCCGTTCTCCAATGCCACGAAGCGGGTGCGGTGGTTCTCCCCGCGGTTGCGGAAATAGTGGAAGGCCATCTTCAGCGCCACTTCCACCCCGGCCGAACCGTTGTCGGCATAGAACACCTTGGCCAGCGGATCACGCCCGGCCTGGCGTGGCGCGATCGCCAGCAGGCGCTCGGCCAGCCGCACCGCCGGCGCATGGCTGAAGCCGGCCAGCATCACCTGTTCCAGCTGCGTGGCCTGCTGGGCGATGGCCGCGCCGATGCGCGGCTGCGCATGGCCGAACAGATTGGTCCACCAACTGCTCACCGCGTCCAGATAGCGATGGCCGTCGTGGTCGATCAACCACGGGCCTTCGCCACGGGCGATCGGCAGCAGGGGCAGGGTGTCGGGGTGCTCGCGCATCTGCGTGCACGGGTGCCACAGCACGGCCAGATCGCGTTGCCGCCACTGATCGGCCAGCGTGAGGGGGGCTGGGTCTGCTAGCATTTCGGGCTCATGAACACGTTTTCACCAGTACCCATTCTAGAGATGCTCGCATGAGCCGTCGCCTGCCCATCATCCACCAGATCACGGACGAGGAAAGCGGGCCCTTCCAGCGCCAGCATCTGGATCTGGAATTCTCCAATGGCGAACGCCGCCGCTTCGAACGGCTGGTGACCCGCGGCCATGGCGCCGTGGTGGTGGTGCCGATGCTCGACGACGAGACCGTGCTGCTGGTGCGTGAATACGCCGCCGGCATGCATCGCTACGAGCTGGGCCTGGTGAAAGGGCGCATCGATGCCGGCGAGACGCCCGAACAGGCGGCCGACCGCGAATTGAAGGAAGAGGCCGGTTACGGTGCCCGTCGGGTCGATGTGCTGCGCGCAATGACCCTGGCGCCGACCTACATGAGCCACCAGTCGTGGCTGGTGGTGGCGCGCGATCTATACCCCGAGCGCCTGGCCGGCGACGAGCCGGAGGAACTGGACGTCGTGCCGTGGAAGCTGGCCGACCTGGACCAGCTGATGCTGCGCGAGGACTTCTCCGAGGGCCGATCGCTGGCGGCGCTGTTCATCGCGCGCGAGTGGCTGGGACGGAAGGAATGATCAAACTCACGACGGATCTGCGCGAAACCGTCATCGCCATCGCCCAGGACGCGGCCGCCGCCATCATGGCCGTCTACGCCACCCCGTTCGATGTGGAGATCAAGTCCGACCACAGTCCGGTCACCGCCGCCGACCTCGGCGCCAACCAGGTGATCGAGCGCGGGCTGGCGCAGCTGACGCCGGACCTGCCGATCCTGTCTGAAGAATCGGCGCAGGTACCGTGGGAGGTCCGCCAGCACTGGGGGGCGTACTGGCTGGTCGATCCGCTCGACGGCACCCGCGAATTCGTCAAGCGCAACGACGAGTTCAGCGTCAACATCGCGCTGATCTACCAGGGCGCACCGGCCTTCGGCGTGGTGCTGGCCCCGGCCACCGGCCAGGTCTGGCACGCCATGCGCGGCGAGCTGGCCTATCGCCGCGACGGCATGCGCGATTCGGTACTGCGCACCCGCACGCCGGCCTCGGCGCCGCTGCGGGTCGCCGCCAGCCGCTCGCATCGCAGCGAGCAGACCCAGGCGCTGCTGGACCGCATGGGCGATATCGAGGTGCTCGCACAGGGCTCCTCGCTCAAATTCTGCCGGCTGGCCGAGGGCACGCTGGACGTCTACCCGCGTCTGGGCCCGACGTCCGAATGGGACACCGCCGCCGGTCAGTGCGTACTGCATGCCGCCGGTGGCGCGGTGCTCTCGGCCGAGACCGGCAAGCCGTTCCGCTACAACCGCCGCGAGACCCTCTTGAACGGTGACTTCATCGCGCTGGGCGATACCCGCCTGCCGTGGCGCGAGTGGCTGCCCGCCTGACCTGACTGGAGCAACGATGCCTGCCACCCTCGAACTGGACCGCCTGCTGGGCATCATGGCGCGCCTGCGCGACCCGCAGCAGGGCTGCCCCTGGGACCTGCAGCAGGATTTCGCCAGCATCGCCCCGTACACCATCGAGGAAGCCTACGAGGTCGCCGATGCGATCGACCGGGGTGACCTGGATGACCTGAAGGATGAACTCGGCGACCTGCTGCTCCAGGTGGTCTTCCATGCGCAGATGGCGCAGGAGCAGGGCGCGTTCGGGTTTGCCGACGTCGCCCGCGCGATCAGCGACAAGATGGAGCGTCGCCACCCGCATGTGTTCGCCCAGGTCCAGGTGAACGGTGCGGAGGACGTCAACAGCAACTGGGAGGCGATCAAACGCGCCGAGCGCGCCGCCAAGGGCCAGACCGATACCTCGGCGCTGGCCGGGATCTCGCGCGGCCTGCCGGAATGGCAGCGGGCGGTGAAGCTGCAGGCGCGCGCGGCGCGGGTGGGTTTCGACTGGCCGGGCCCGGCGCCGGTGATGGATAAAGTACGCGAGGAACTGGACGAGGTCGCCGCTGAATTCGCGCGCGGCCCGGTCGAGGAAAACCACGCGCGCCTGCAGGAAGAACTCGGCGACCTGCTGTTCGTCTGTGCCAATCTGGCCCGCCACGCCAAGGTCGATGTCGGCGCCGCACTGCGCCAGGCCAACCAGAAGTTCGAGCGCCGCTTCCGCGCGATGGAAGCCCAGGCCCACGCAGCCGGGCAGACCATGGCCGCGCTCGATCTGGACGCGCAGGAAGCCCTCTGGCAGCAGGCCAAGGCGGACGAGCCCAAGCCGTGAAAACGCTGCTGCTGTTCGTGCTGACCGCCGTGGCCGAGATTGTCGGGTGTTACCTGCCCTGGCTGTGGCTGCGCAGGGAGGGCAGCGCGTGGCTGCTGTTGCCGGCCGCTGCCAGCCTGGCAGTGTTCGCCTGGCTGCTGACCCTGCACCCGGCCGCCAGCGGCCGTGTCTATGCGGCCTATGGCGGGGTCTACATCGGCACCGCGCTGATGTGGTTGTGGCTGGTGGACGGCATCCGCCCCAGCCGCTGGGACCTGCTGGGCGTCGGCCTGTGCCTGGCCGGGATGATGGTGATCATGTTCGCCCCGCGCAGCGCCTGATCCCGACCTGCAGCGCGTCAGGCACCCCGATGCGGGCGTGAAGGCAGCGTGGCTATACTCGGTGCTACGAATCCGGGGAAAGGGAGTGACCTGATGTTTCCGACCATGCTGTTCTCGCTTGTGCTGGCCTTCGTGGCCGTTGTCATCCTGTTCAAGGCCGTGCGCATGGTGCCGCAGGGCTACGAATGGACCGTGGAGCGCTTCGGCCGCTACACCCACACCATGTCGCCGGGCCTGCATTTCCTGATCCCGATCGTCTACGGCGTGGGGCGCAAGGTGAACATGATGGAGCAGGTGCTGGATGTGCCCAGCCAGGAAGTGATCACCAAGGACAACG
The DNA here is from genome assembly GCF_026241915.1 of Stenotrophomonas sp. RIT-551. Taxonomy (NCBI): domain Bacteria; kingdom Pseudomonadati; phylum Pseudomonadota; class Gammaproteobacteria; order Lysobacterales; family Lysobacteraceae; genus Stenotrophomonas; species Stenotrophomonas sp. RIT-551. The sequence goes on from NZ_JAPJIU010000009.1 coordinate 22,686, forward strand.
CTGCCGTGCGCGTGGATGGCGTGGTGTTTTTCCAGGTGCTCGATGCCGCCAAGGCCGCCTACGAGGTCGCCAACCTGGAAGTGGCGATGATCGCCCTGGTGCAGACCAACATCCGTACCGTGATCGGCTCGATGGACCTGGATGAATCGCTCAGCCAGCGCGAAGTGATCAACGCCCAGCTGCTGAGCGTGGTCGACCATGCCACCAACCCGTGGGGCGTGAAGGTCAACCGCATCGAAATCCGCGACATCCAGCCGCCGCGCGACCTGCTTGATGCGATGGCGCGGCAGATGAAGGCCGAACGCGAGAAGCGCGCGCAGATCCTGGAAGCCGAGGGCTCGCGCCAGTCCGAGATCCTGCGCGCCGAGGGCGAAAAGCAGGCCACGGTGCTCGAGGCCGAGGGACGCAAGGAGGCCGCCTTCCGCGATGCTGAAGCGCGCGAACGCTTGGCCGAGGCCGAAGCCAAGGCCACCACGATGGTGTCCGAGGCGATCGCCCAGGGCGACGTGCAGGCGATCAACTACTTCATCGCGCAGAAGTACGTGGAAGCCTTCAAGGAACTGGCGACCTCGCCGAACCAGAAGCTGGTGCTGATGCCGATGGAGGCCAGCGGGGTGATCGGCTCGATCGCCGGCGTCGCCGAGCTGGCACGCGAAGCGTTCGCCAAGCAGGAAGAGAAGAAAACCACGCGCGGCGTCCCGCCGCGGATCGGAGGCTGACATGCGCTGGGAAGTGGTGGCCTGGGGCGCGCTGGCACTGGTGCTGTTCGCCGCCGAGGCGCTCGCGCCCGGTGCCTTCATGTTGTGGATCGGGATCGGTGCGGCTGCGGTGTTCGTACTGGTGGCGGTGTTCGCCGAGATCCCGCTGCTGTGGCAGGTGGTCGCGTTCGTGGTGCTCAGCGTGGTCTCGATCCAGTGCTACCGCCGCTGGGGCCGGTCGCACGATCGCCGGAGCGACCAGCCGCTGTTGAACCGCCGTGCCGAACAGCTGATCGGGCGGGTGGTCGTGCTCGACCAGGCCATCATCGCCGGCAAGGGCCGGGCCAAGGTGGACGATGCCTTCTGGGTTGTCGCAGGTCCCGACCTGCCCGCCGGCAGCCCGGTGCGGGTGGTGGCGGTGGAAGGGATGACGCTGAAGGTGCAGCAGGCCTGATCCGCGGTTTTCCCGCACCGCCGCAGGCGTTGTGAAGACGGTTCTGGGATAATGGATGTCTTGCCTTCATTCCCCCGGAACCGGTCATGACCCAGAAGACGCTTCTCAACGATACCCACCGCGCACTCGGCGCCAAGATGGTCGATTTCGGTGGCTGGGACATGCCCATTCATTACGGTTCGCAGCTGGACGAGCACCATCTGGTGCGCAGCGACGCCGGCATGTTCGACGTCAGCCACATGACCGTGGTCGACCTGCGCGGTGACCAGGTCAAGCCGCTGCTGCGCACGCTGCTGGCCAACTCGGTGGACAAGCTCAAGGCCACCGGCAAGGCACTGTACTCGTGCATGCTCAATGCCCGCGGCGGCGTGATCGACGACCTGATCGTCTACTACATGGCCGACGATTTCTTCCGCATGGTGGTCAACGCCTCCACCCGCGAAAAGGACCTGGCCTGGATCCGCCAGCAGGCTGCGGCCTTCAACGTGGAAGTGCTCGAGCGCGAAGACCTGGCCATCATCGCGGTGCAGGGGCCGACCGCGCGCGAGCGCGTGATCAGCCTGCTCGGCGAGGGCGACCGCGCCGCGCTGGAGAAGCTGGGCCGTTTCGCCGCGCTGGAAACCACCACCGCCGATGGCACCGCGCTGTTCGTGGCCCGCACCGGGTACACCGGTGAGGACGGTTTCGAGATCCTGTTGCCGCAGAGCGCCGTGGTCGCCTTCTGGAATGCCCTGAGCGCCGCCGGCGTGCGTCCGGCTGGCCTGGGTGCGCGCGACACGCTGCGCCTGGAAGCCGGCATGAACCTCTACGGCCAGGACATGGACGAAGAGATCACCCCGTACGAAGCCGGCCTGGCCTGGACCGTGGCGCTGGACGAAGGTCGCGACTTTATCGGTCGCGACGTGCTCGAAGCGCAGAAGGCGGCCGGCAACGCCCGCCAACTGATCGGCCTGGTGATGGACGAGAAGGGCGTACTGCGCCACGGCCAGGTGGTACTCACCGCCGGCGGCGAGGGCGAGATCCTGTCCGGCACCTTCTCGCCGACCCTGGGCAAGGGCATCGCGTTCGCCCGCGTGCCGGGCGGCGAACTGGGCGAGGTCCGCGTGGATATCCGCGGCAAGCAGGTTCCGGTGCGCGTGGTGAAGTTCCCGTTCGTGCGCGAAGGCCAGCCCCAGCCCGGTGTGCTGATCGACGGCTGATGCCGTGCTTTACCCGGTGCGGATGCCTCCGCATCCGCGCCGGTTGGTTACACTACCCCCGTTTCTTGACCCCCCTGATATTCCTCGGAGCAGTCCCATGAGCGAGATCCCCGGCGACCTCAAATTCCTCAAGTCCCACGAGTGGGCGCGCGTTGAAGGCAATGGCCGCGTCACCGTCGGTATTTCCGACCACGCCCAGGGCCTGCTCGGCGACCTGGTCTACGTTGAACTGCCGGAGGTTGGCCAGGAGGTCAAGGCCGGCGAGCAGGCTGCCGTGGTCGAGTCGGTCAAGGCCGCCTCGGACGTGTACAGCCCGATCACCGGCACGGTGGTCGAGGTCAATTCGGCCCTGAGCGACAAGCCGGAAACCATCAACGAAGACGCCTACGGCGACGGCTGGATCTATGTCGTCGAAGTAGCCGGCCTGGAAGAAGTCAACGACCTGCTGGGTCCGGACGACTACGCCGAGCTGCTGGAAAACGACGATCACTGATCGTCGCCTCCGCTGAAGAACGGCCGCCTGGTGCGGCCGTTTTTTTTTGCCCGTTCGCCGGACGCGCGCGAACAGCGTTAGCAGTACGTGAGGATTGCAGTGCGCGCGCGGCGGCACGCGATCGCGACCACGGGCTCATGACGATCGGTTCGGTGCCGATGCAGCCGGTGATCGGGTCCGCGCCGCGCACCCGATCGCGCACCGATGCGGCACCGATATGGACGCGCACGGACGCTCGAAGTCGATCATCGCGGACGGACGCGCCGGTGCCAGGGCGGTCAAAAGTTTGCGCAGTTGCGCGAATCGGGTCGAAAAAAGTGCGCGCAGATGTGAAAAGTTTTCCGGTCCGTTTAAGGGGCGCACGGGGAGGCTGGCGAGGTGCGTGGTCGAGCAGGCTGCACGCGCGGGCACGCAATGGCATGCACCGCGATGTTGCGATGTCGCGACACGAAAGTGCTTCTTTTAAGTGTTTTTCTTTTCAGTGTTGTCAGCGTGTGCGGGCGCAGGGCGTTCGCGCCGGCGGCGGCATCGTGCGTTTGGCAGGTCGCAGGCGGGCGCAGCGAGGGGGGCGAGGCAAGGCGCCGGTGTGAAATTTTTTCGCCGGGGTTGTTGACAGTCAAAAAAAGCGTGATTAGGTTTCGCCTCAGCAGACCTTGCCTGCGAACAGAGTGAGCAGAATCGACATCAAGTCGCGAAGCACAACCTGGACATCCACCTCGCGTCCCATGACGGTGGAGATGGCTTCGCTTCCTCCGGCGAACCGCAAGTTCCTTTCCTCTTCGATACCTGCCTGGCCAGATGCGGCGGGTGTCACCGTATCCGTCACGACGCGCATGACGCGACGGCGGTCCCCGCAACGCAGCAACGGCGGGTTTGCTTTACCTGGGCGTTTCCACTCCATAGATCACTGACGAGGAGCCATCCCATGGCAACCAAGAAAGCTGCGAAGAAAAAGCCGGCCGCCAAAAAGGCAGCCAAGAAGGTCGCTAAGAAGGCCACTGCCAAGAAGGCCGTCAAGAAGGTAGCCAAGAAAGCTGCTGCCAAGAAGACGGTGAAGAAGGCGGCCAAGAAGGCGACCGCCCGCAAGGCAGCCGTGAAGAAGACGGCGAAGAAGGCCGTGAAGAAGACGGCAAAGAAGGCTGCGACCAAGAAGACCGCGAAGAAGGCAGTGAAGAAGACGGCGAAGAAGGCCGCCAAGAAGACTGCAAAGAAGGCAGCCACCAAGAAGACCGCGAAAAAGGCGGTAAAGAAGACGGCCAAGAAGGCGACCCGCAAGGTAGCCAAGAAAGCCGCTCCGAAGAAGGCTGCCAAGAAGACCGCCAAGAAGGCCACCCGCAAGGTAGCCAAGAAGGCCACCGCCAAGAAGGCGACTGCCCGCAAGGCTCCGGCCAAGAAAGCATCGGCGAAGAAGGCGGTGAAGAAGGTTGCAAAGCGCAAGCCGGCCGTTCGCAAGAAGAAGGCCGCACCGGTCGCTCTGCCGGCAACCCCGGCACCGCTGATCTGAGTTTTTCCCGATAGCCGTACCTGAGACTCCTTCCCTGGCAGCCCAGCGGGGAAGGAGTTTTTTTATGGGCAAGGCAAACGGAAACCATGAAAAAGGCGGCCATCCGGCCGCCTTTCTCGATGCCACCGTGCGCGCGGATCAGCGCGGGGAGGCGACGGCGCGGTTCGACGAGACGCCCTTGCGCTTGCCCTGCGGGGCGGCGTCTTCGGCCATGAGGTTGTCGCTGCCGAAATCGGTGTCCACGTCCAGCCAGCGCTGGGTCGGCAGGCCCATCGCCTGGTCGAGCACGGTCGGCAGCAGGCCGCTGGGCAGGCTGCTCTCGCCGTTCCACATGATGGCGATGCCGAGGTCACGTTCGGGCACGAGGGCGACCAGGCCGCGATAGCCCTGGACGGCACCGGCATGGAAGATCACTTCGTGGCCGGCGTAATCGAAGGTGCGCCAGCCGAGGGCGTAGCCGGCCGAGTTGAGGCGCTCGCGGCGCCAGCCCGAGCGCATTTCGCCGGGGGTGCTGATCAGGCTGGCGTGCAGCGTGGCCAGCAAGGGGGCCGGCAGCACGTCAGGGCGGTGGCCGGTGTGGGCCAGCAACCACTGCGCCATGTCGCTGGCACTGGCGTTGACGCCGGCGGCCGGAGCAAGGCGGTAATACGTCGGCTTGGGCGTGAGCGCGACCCAGCCGTTGCGGCTGCGCACGTGCGGGCGGGCCCAGCGCGAGCTGGCCTGGATGCCGGCCAGGCCGAGGCTGGCATCGTCCATGCCGAGCGGCTTGAACAGGCGGCGCTCGACGGACTGTTCGTAGAAGCTGCCGGAGGCGGCGTAGACGACATCGCCGATCAGGCTGAAGGCCACGTTCTGGTACGCATAGCAGTCGCCGGGCAGGCACTTGAGCGAGGTGGCGGCCAGCTTGTGGGTGAGGGTGTAGTACTCGGCGTTGGCTTCAACGTCGCGGTCGTAGGCGTTGTACGGCAGGCCAACGCGATGGCTGAGCAGATCGGCCACGGTCAGGCGCTCGGTCGCCTCGGGCGTGCTGAGTTGGAAGCCGGGCACGTAGTCGGTGACCTTGCTGTCCCAGCGCAGCGTGCCGTCGTTGACCAGCAGCCCGGCCATCGTGCCGGCGAAGGCCTTGGACAGCGAGGCCAGGCGGAACACGGTGTGGGCATCGACCTGCTGCGGGTTGTTGACGTCGGTGACGCCGTAGCCGCGCGCGCTCAGCACGCGGCCGCCCTGGACGATGGCCACGGCCATCCCGGGCACGCGCTCGCCGTAGGTGAGCTGCTGCGCCATCGATTCGATCGAAGCGACGTTGAAGCCCGGTGCGGGCGGCTGCACCTTCAGGCCGGCCGGGGTCGTGCGGTACGCTGCAGGCTGGGTGTGCGGTGCTGCGGTCGGCGCCGACTCCTCGATGTTGACCGGCAACGCGGCGGGCGAGGCGACAGGGGTCTGCGCGGTGGAAGACATGGCGATGGGCATCAACATGCCCAACAACCCGGTTGCCGCCGAACGGATCGGTCGGCGCCTGTTGTTCTGGTTCATCGTATGGGTGCCCGTGCGCGACTGCTGTGACCGATTCTAGCGCCGCTTTTCGTGATTGCACAAACGAATCGAAGATGAATGCGTATCGCATTGAAAACGTGCGGGTTTTGCCGATCCCGGTGCCGATCGGTCGCGGGCACGGGAGGGCGGCCAGCGCACCCCTGTTCAGCCTGCCGCGGCGGTCCGTATCCAGTGGGCGGCCCGCTCGGCGATCATCATCGTCGGCGCGTTGGTATTGCCGCTGATCAGGGTGGGCATCACCGAAGCGTCCACTACCCGCAGTCGCCGGGTGCCGTGCACGCGCAGGGTCGGGTCGACCACGGCCTGGGCATGCTGCCCCATCGCGCAGGTGCCGACCGGGTGATAGACGGTCTCGGCCTTGGCCCGGATGAACGCCTCGAGCGCGGTGTCATCGAGATTGCTGTGCGACGGAAACACGGGCGTGCCGCGCCAACGGTCGAAGGCGGGCTGGGCCAGGATCGTGCGCGCCAGGCGCGCGCATTCGAGCATCATCTTCAGGTCATGGCCACCCGTATCGCCCAGGTAGTTGGCATGGATGCGAGGCGCTGAGCGTGCGTCGGCGTCGCGCAGCCGCAAGCGGCCGCGGCTGCGGGGGTGCAGCGGGCATGCATGCAGGGTGTAGCCGTCGCCGGGAAGGCGGTGGCGGCCGTGGTTGTCGAGCATTGCCGGGACGAAATGGAACTGCACGTCGGCGCGGGCATCGGTGGCCAGCGATGAGCGCACGAAACCACCGGCCTCGGCCAGGTTGCTGGTGCCGGCGCCGCGATGGCCACGCAGGAAGTAGTCGATGGCGATGCGCAGTTCGCTGCTGCGGTCGTAGCTGACGCCTGGTCCGGTGTGCACGACGGTGCAGATGTCCAGGTGGTCCTGCAGGTTGCGGCCGACCCCGGGCAGGTCCACCCGCGGCGTGATGCCGTGGCAGCGCAACGTGTCCGCCTCGCCGATGCCGGACAGCATCAGCAGGTGCGGGGAATGGATGGCGCCGGCGCTGAGGATCACCTCGGTCCCTGCGCGTGCATGCAGGTGCTGCCCGCCACGCCGATAGTGCACGCCGGTGGCGGTGGTGCCGTCGAAGCTCAGCGCGACGGCGTGGGCACCGGTCAGCACCGTCAGGTTGCGCCGATGGCGCGCCGGGCGCAGGTAGGCGTCCGCGCTCGAGCAGCGCGCGCCTTCGCGCTGGGTGACCTGGTACAGCCCCACACCGAGCTGCTGGTGGCCATTGAAGTCGGGGTTATGGGCGTGGCCGGCCTGCTGCGCGGCCGCGATGAAGGCAGCCGAGAGAGGGTTGTGGTGGCGCAGGTCGGACACCGACAGCGGACCGGCATCGCCGTGCAGCGCGCTGGCACCGCGGCTGTTGCGCTCGCCCTGCACGAACCAGGGCAGCACCTGCTCCCAGCCCCAGCCGGTGGCACCGGCGGCCTCCCAGCCATCGTAGTCGGCTGGTACGCCACGCACGTAGCACATCGCATTGATCGAGCTGGAGCCGCCCAGCACCTTGCCGCGTGGCCACCACAGGCGACGGCCGCCGAGCGCGGGCTCGGGCTCGGTGTCCAGGTTCCAGTTGATGCGGCGGTTGTTGACCAGCCGCGCCAACCCGGCCGGCATGTGGATGAACGGGTTGGTGTCGCGCGGGCCGGCTTCCAGCAGCAGCACCCGGCAGGCAGGGTCTACGCTGAGCCGGTTGGCCAGCACGCAGCCGGCCGAGCCGGCACCAATGACGATGTAGTCGTACATGCCGCTCCTGGACGGGGTGCCCGCCGAGCATAAGGCAGGTTGCCCCGCGCAGGGGCTGCAGCATCGGCCACGCAGCGTTGCGCAGGTGGCCGCGCCCAACGCTGGCGATGTTGCGGTGCATCGTTTACCTTGCGCGCTTCGACGCCCGGAGTTTCCCCCATGCTGCCGTTGCAACGCCCCTTGTCCGCAGAGAGCGGGCAATGACCGCGGCGGCCGGAACCGGCGCGGCTGCCAGTGGCATGCTGAGCGCCTGGCGGCATTCGCCGCCGCTGATCTGGGCCTCGATCTACTTTTTCTGCCTGCTCAGCGGCTATTACGTGCTGCGCCCCGTGCGCGAAGCGATGGCGGCTTCGTCGGACCTGCAGACCGTGTTCCCGCTGCCGTTGATCCAGTGGTTCGCCGGGCACGGGATCGCCCTGCAGGACTTCGTGCTGCAGTTCCTGTTCACCTGCGTGTTCTTCATCATGCTGGTGCTGCAGCCGCTGTACGGCGCGCTGGTGAGCCGTTTCCCGCGTCGGGTGTTCCTGCCGGCGGTGTATGGCTTTTTCATCCTCACCCTGCTCGGTTTCTACGTGATGTTCGAAACCGGGGTGCCCGGGCGGGGCATGGCGTTCTTCTTCTGGATCACCGTGTTCAACCTGTTCGCGGTGGCGGTGTTCTGGAGCTTCATGGCCGATGTGTTTTCCAACGTGGAAGCGCGCGCCTATTACGGATACCTCGGTGCCGCCGGCACCATCGGCGCGTTCCTCGGGCCGATCATCACTTCGGCGCTGGTGCAGCGGGTCGGCATCGCCAACCTGATGCTGGTCTCGGCCGGCTTCCTGTTGATCTGCCTGGGCTGCATCTGGCGCTTGCGGCTGTGGGCGGTGGCACGCGAACAGGAGCGGCAGTTGGTCTCCGGCGAGACGCCGATGGGCGGCAGCGTATTCGATGGCCTGAAGCTGATCGTGCGTGAACCCATGCTGCGCTGGCTGGCCCTGATGGTGCTGTTCGGCGTGGGCGTGGGCACGATGCTCTACAACGAGCAGGCCTCGATCGTGCGCCGCCTGTATCCCGACGCCGCGGCCAGCACGGCCTTCTTCTCGCGGGTGGACCTGGCGGTGAACACGCTGACCCTGATCGTGCAGCTCGGCTTCACCCGCTGGTTGCTGTCGCGGTACGGCATCGCCCCGGCGCTGCTGATCCCGGGTGTCGCCATCATCATCGGGTTTTCGATACTGGCCGCCTCGCCGCTGCCGCTGATGGTGGCGATGGTGCAGGTGATGACCCGCGCCAGCGAATTCTCGCTGGCCAAGCCCGCGCGCGAGACCATCTACACCCGTGTGGACCGCCAGTGGCGCTACAAGGCCGGCGCGGCGATCGACACCGTGGTCTACCGCGGCGGCGACCTGACGTTCGCCTGGGTGCACAAGGGGCTGTCCCTGTTCGGTTCGCACATTGTCTTCGTCGGTGGGCTGGTGGTGGCCGGGGCGATGACGATTGCCGCGCTGGGCCTGCTGCGCGAAGAAAAGAAGCTGCCCGGCGAGCGACCGGAGTAAGCTCTCCGGAGTCTTCCAGGAACCTTGGCCCATGTATTGGATCGCGCTGTCATTGACCTTGCTGGTCGCCCTGCTGCACGTGTACTTCTTGGTCCTGGAAATGTTCCTGTGGACCCGGCCGCTGGGCCTGAAGACCTTCCGCAACACGCCGGAGAAGGCCGAGACCACGCGCGTGCTGGCGGCCAACCAGGGCCTGTACAACGGCTTCCTCGCTGCCGGCCTGTTGTGGGGGCTGTTCGACCACCTGCCGATGCTGGTGAACTTCATGCTCGGCTGCGTGATCGTGGCCGGCTGCTACGGCGCCTACAGCGTCAACAAGCGGATCTTCTTCATCCAGGCCGTGCCGGCGATCCTGGCCGTGGCGGCATGGTGGAAGGTGCCGGCCTGACAGGCGCCAGCCACGCACGGCGTGGCGCTACCCTGCGACAGACGGATCGAACGTAGCGCCACCCCGTGGGTGGCTGCGCCAATGCTCATCGCCTGACCGGCGACACCCACATCGCGATCCGCGCCTGGAACACCACCGTGCCGGCGTCATCGCGCACCTGCACCTTCACCGGCAGCGCGTAACCCGCGTCGGCCGCCACGATCGGCTGCTCCGGGGTGGCGATGGCATGTTGCGTGCCGGTCGCCTTGGCCAGGTACTGCACCTCCATGCCCTTCGGGATCCAGCGCATGCCCTTGGGCAGCGAAGCGTCCACCATCAGGCCCGCAGTGAGTTCGGCCAGGTTGCACAGCGCGATCGCATGCACCGTGCCGAGGTGGTTGGTGACCTTGCGCCGGTGCGCGATGCGCCCTTCGCAGCGGCCCGGCTCGAGCGCGGTGATGCGCGGGGCGATGCTGGCGAAGTAGGGCGCCTTGAAGCACACCGCGCACGAGAACAGCCAGCCGCCGGCGGGCCAGCGCTGCATGCGGCGGTAAAGCGTGAGCAGGGGAGCGGACATCGGGAGTCTCCTAAAAAAACGGCGGACCGAAGTCCGCCGTTGTCGTTTACCTGGTGGCCGGGATCACGCGGCCTGGGATTGCGCGTCCGTCTGCTGGCGCTTGTAGTAGCCCGCCGAGCGCAGTTCTTCCGGATCGAAGTCGTCCACCGTGATGGTTTCCAGGGTGAGCGTGCGCAGCTCTTCGAGCAGGGTGCGCTCATCCTGGGTGATCACGCCTTCGGCCACGGCCTCGTCCAGCTGGGTGGCGAAGTCCAGCGCTTCGATGCCCTTGGTCTTGAGCGCCTTGATGAACTTGCGCTCGACCGGCTCGGCCATGATCGCCTTGGACAGGTAGCTGTTGATGCGGCCACCCGGGTTGTTCTCGCACGGCGTCAGGAACACGCCACTGGCCAGGCGGTCACGGGCTTCGTTGGGCGCCATCAGCAGCGCGGCCACGCGGTGGCCCAGGCGGTCGCCCGGCGCCTCGGCACGGCGGCCGAACGGGAAGATCAGCGCCCACATCAGCCAACCGATCGGACGGATCGGGAAGTTGCGCAGCGCCGCCGACAGCGATTCTTCGATCTTGTGCACGCTGTCATGGAAGGCCCAGGCCAGCAGCGGCTGGTCGGCCGCCGGCGCGCCCTCGTCGTGGTAACGCTTGAGCATGGCGCTGGTCATGTAGATGTGGCTCAGCACATCGCCCAGGCGGCCGGACAGCGATTCCTTGAACTTCAGCTTGCCGCCGAGGGTCATCATCGAAATGTCGGCCATCAGCGCCAGGTTGGCCGAGTAGCGGTCCAGCTTGCGGAAGTAACGGCGGGTGTAGGCATCGCCCGGGGCGGCACCGAAGCGGGCGCCGGTGAGCCCGAACCAGAACGAACGCACGGCGTTGGAGATGCCGTAGCGGATGTGGCCGAACAGGCTGCGGTCGAATTCCTGCAGGCCGGCACGGGTGTCCGGATCCTGCGCGGCCTTCATTTCCTTCAGCACCCAGGGGTGGCACAGGATCGCACCCTGGCCGAAGATCAGCAGGCTGCGAGTCATGATGTTGGCGCCTTCGACCGTGATCGCGATCGGCGCGGCCTGCCAGCTGCGGCCGGCGAAGTTGCGCGGCCCCAGGATGATGCCCTTGCCGCCGATCACGTCCATCACATCGGAGATCACTTCACGGCTCATGGTCGTGCAGTGGTACTTGGCGATCGCCGACGGCACCGACGGCACGTCGCCGCGGTCCACCGCAGCGGCCGTGGCCTGGCACAGCGCGCTGATCGCATAGGCCTTGCCGCCAATGCGGGCCAGCGCCTCTTCCACGCCCTCGAAGCGGCCGACCGACAGGCCGAACTGCTTGCGGATGCGGGCATAGGCACCGGTCACCACCGCACCGGCCTTGGCACCACCGCTGGCGGTGGAGGGCAGGGTGATCGAGCGGCCCACGGCCAGGCACTCGTTGAGCATGTTCCAGCCCTTGCCGGCCTTCTCGGCGCCACCGATCAGCTGGGTCAGCGGGATGAAGACATCCTTGCCGCGGATCGGGCCGTTCTGGAAGGTCGAGTTGAGCGGGAAATGGCGACGGCCGATTTCCACACCGGCGGTGTCACGCGGCAGCAGCGCCAGGGTGATGCCGATGTCGCGGGTGCTGCCGATCAGGCCGTCCGGGTCGTACATGCGGAAGGCCAGGCCGATCAGCGTGGCCACCGGGGCCAGGGTGATGTAGCGCTTGTCGAAGGTGAGCTTGACGCCGAGCACCTGCTCGCCGTTCCACTCGCCCTTGCAGACGATGCCGTAATCGGGAATCGAGGTCGCATCCGAACCGGCGAACGGACCGGTCAGGCCGAAGCACGGCACTTCACGGCCATCGGCCAGGCGCGGCAGGTACTGGTCCTTCTGCTCCTGGGTACCGTAATGGTTGAGCAGTTCGCCCGGGCCCAGCGAGTTCGGCACGCCGACGGTGGAGCTGACCACGCTCGACACCGAGGCCAGCTTCTGGATCACCTTGTGGTGGGCCAGCGCGCTGAAGCCCAGGCCGCCGTATTCCTTCGGAATGATCATGCCGAAGAACTTGTTCTTCTTGATGAAGCTCCACAGTTCCGGCGGCAGGTCGGCGTAAACGTGGGTGATTTCCCAGTCGTTGACCATCCTGCACAGCTCTTCGACCGGGCCATCCAGGAAGGCCTGTTCCTCGGCGGTGAGCTGCGGCTTGGGGTAGTTCAGCAGGATGTTCCAGTCCGGGTCACCGGTGAACAGCTCGCCTTCGAAACCGACCGAGCCGGTTTCCAGCGCGATGCGCTCGGTCTGCGACAGCGGCGGCAGCACCTTGCGGAACACCTTCATCATCGGTGCGGTCAGCAGCGGCTTGCGGATGAAGGGCAGCAGCAGCGGCACGGCGATCACGGCGACGATGGCCGCAGCCACGATCGTGGCGGTCTGGTTGACGTACGGGATGAACCAGCAGGCGGCCAGCAGCACCACACTGATGATCGTCCAGGTGATCAGGCGCATCCGGTGGTAGGCGACGAACGCACCTGCCAACAGGACGACGAGGAAGGGAACGACAATGCTCATGAGCGTGCTCCGGTGACGTGCTCGGTAATGGCGGACGATGCGACGGCGGAGGCCGAGGGCAACACGTCCAGATAGTCCAACACAGTAGCGGTAAAGGCGTTGTTGTCATCACCGGCGACCATATGCGTGGCCTCCGGCAGCTGCACGTGGCGTGCATGTGGCACCAACGCCAGGAACTCGGCCACCGTCTGCGGGGTGACCAGGGTGCTGCGGCCACCGCTGACCAGCAGCAGGGGGCATTTCACCTGGCGCGCCGCATCGGCAAGCGCGTCCTGGTGTTGTTCGCTGTCACGCGCCAGCTCGGCGACCAGGCGCGGATCCCAGTGCCAGCGCCAACGGCCGTGGCCGTCCTCGCGCAGCAATGCGCGCAGCGAATCTTCGGACTTGCGCGGACGGTGTGGCACGTAGGCGGAAATCACATCGGCCGCCTGCGACAGCGAGGCGAAGCCGTCCGGGTGCGCGGTCATGAACATCAGGATCTTTTCGACCCCGGCGGTATCCCAGCGCGGGGTGATATCAACCAGGACCATCGCCGAGAACAGGCCGGGCCAGCGTGACTCGGCGAGCAGGCCGAACAGGCCGCCCATCGACGCGGCGATCAGGATCGGCGGCTGCGGCTGTTCGCCGGCCAGCACGATCAGATCATCGGCGAACTGTTCGCCGTGGTAGGCAAGGTCGGCCGGGTTCCAGTCCGAATCGCCGTGGCCGCGTGCGTCGTAGGCCAGGGTCTGGTAACCGGCCTCGACCAGGGCGCTCGCGGTGGCATTCCAGGCGTGCCGGGTCTGGCCGAAGCCGTGGGCGAACATCACGGTGCCGCGACGTCCCGGGGGTGAGCGGGTCGCGGCGAGCACGGTGTCATGTGCGCCGGTCAGTCGCTCATCGTCAAAACGCGGCAGGGTAGAAGAAGAAGGAGTGACCATACTCGCTAGTATGGACCTGCCCTGTGCGATGTCAATACTTAGGAGTATGGTGTGTGTATCCCTTGTGCCAGCAGGCGTGAAGCGGCGTTTCACCGATTCACATACTGCAACCAACCCCGGCGTATGGTTAAATCCACCTATGAATGAACCCGAAGCTTCCGCCGGCGAGCCACGTGCCGGCCGCAACAGCCGCCTCAGTGCCGAAGACTGGGCTCAGGCCGCACTGGATCTGATTGCCGAACAAGGCGTGGGCGCGGTCGCGGTGGAGCCGCTGGCGCGGCGTCTGGGTGTCACCAAGGGCAGCTTCTACTGGCACTTCCCCTCGCGCGACGCGTTGCTGCAGGCGGCGCTGGAGCGTTGGGAACTGTTCGAGCAGGAGCAGGTCTTCGGTAGCCTGGCCGATGTCACCGATCCGCGCGTACGCCTGCGCCAGCTGTTCCAGGTGGTCGCGCATGAAGTGCAGCCGCACATCATCTACAGCGAACTGCTCAAGGCGCTCGATCACCCGATGGTGCGCCCGGTCATCGACCGTGTTTCGCACCGGCGCCTGGAGTATCTGGTCGCCTCGTTCCGCCAGGCGGGCCTGAGCCGTACCGATGCGCAGCACCGTGCGCGGTTGGCCTACGCGGCCTATGTGGGTTTCCTGCAGCTGTCGCTGCAGCTGCAGCAGCCCAAGCAGGCCCGCGAGGATTTCGAAGCCTATGTGGAGCACGTGATCGAGACGTTGATTCCGCTCGGTTGACCGGTCCGTGACAGGCATGCAGAAGGCCGCGGAAACGCGGCCTTTTCTGTGCGCGCCGTTTGCCGGACGCGGGCACCGCCCCAAAAAACAACGGCCCCTTTCGGGGCCGTTGGATCAGACGTTGTTGATCAGTGGATCGATCAGAACTTCTGCGAGTACTTCATGTACAGGAAGCGACCGATGTCGTAGCCGCCGTAGTACGAGAAGTTCGAGCTCGGCTGCGAGGTCATCATCGGGCCGACCTTGTTGAACACGTTGTTGGCACCCACGGCGACGGTGGCGTTCCACGGGGTGGCATAGGACACCTGCACGTCGTGGAAGGTCACTGCACCCAGCTCGGTCTTCGGCGAGATCACGCCCAAGGTGTCCGGTGCGCTGTAGTTGGGCAGCGTGCAACGGGTGGCGAAGCGGCAGTTTTCCTTGGTACCGGAGTAGTAACGCAGGTTCCAGTTGACCGACAGGTCGTTCATGCTCCAGCCCAGGCCCAGGTTCGAGCGCACGCGGAAGAATGCACCGAAGCCATTGTTCTGTGCCGGCACGGCGTCGGCATCGTCCGTGGACTTCTCTTCGTACTTGCCCACGTACGTGGTGGCCGACTTGGCCGAGAAGCGGCCGAAATCGGTATCACGGCTGTAGCTGATGTCGAAGTCGAAGCCTTCGGTTTCGGTGTAACCGGCGTTGCGGTTGCCGTAGTTCAGGGTGCCCACGATGTTGCCGTTGTTCGGGTCACGGCTGAACATCGAGCAGCGCGATTCGATCAGGCGGACATAGCAGTCTTCCATGATCAGGTTCGGGCTGTCGCTGACGATCGTGTTGTCGATGCGGATGCTCCACCAATCCACACCCACGCTCAGGCCGGTGACGTAGCTCGGGCTGTACACGAAGCCGACCGTCTTGGACTCGGAGGTTTCCGGGGTCAGGTTCGGGTTCGAGCCGGAGTTGAACGGCACCGGGCTCTGTGCGGCACGGCCGGTCGTCGGGACAAAGCCCTGCGACAGCTGGCGGTAGCCCTGGCCGACATCCTGGACGCAGCGTGCGCTGCCGCGGACGTCGCCGTAGACGCTGTCGCACGGATCGACGAAGTTGGTCGGGAAGGTCTGCGAGGTGCCGCCGTACAGGTCACCGATGGTCGGGGCGCGGAAGCCCTCGGCATAGGTGGCACGGACCAGCAGGTCGTCGATCGGACGCCACTTCAGGCCGAACTTGTTGTTGGTGGTGTCACCGAAGCTGGTGAAGTCCGAGTAACGGGTGGCCACGTCCAGGGTCAGTTCCTTGGCGAACGCCAGATCCGCCAGGATCGGGATGTTCAATTCCAGGTAGAACTCATCCAGGGCATAGGAACCCTTGGTCGGACCGGACGCCAGGTTGGTCGAGTCACCCGACTGGGCGATCGCATCCGGGTTGAAGGCGCCGCTTTCCTTGCGGTATTCGTAACCGATCGCGAAGCCCAGATCGCCGGCCGGCAGCGGCACGATGGTGCCGGACAGGTTGGCGAAGTAGTTGTGGGTGCTGGTCTTGCCCGTGGCGTGCTCTTCGCGGAACAGGTAGTTCTGCACGTTCGGATCGCCCAGCGAGTACTGTTCGCTGCCTGCGCCGTAACCGGCATACGGGTTCCACGGCACGCAGCCGGCGATCTCGTTGCCCGGGGTACCGCAGACGACCTGGCCGGCGGCGTTCAGGAACGACGGGCCCACAGCCGCGGCGACGGCCGGGATGTAGAAGTTGCCGTTGTTGATCAGCAGGCTGTCGTTTTCGTTGTACAGCGCACCGACATCCCAGTTGAAGAAGCGGTCACCGATTTCGAAGGAGCCTTCCAGTGCCGCGGCGAAACGCCAGGTGGTCAGGGTCGAATCGGTGGTACGCGGAACTTCCCAGCCACGGCGACGGAAGTCGACGTCGTTGGTCTGCAGGAACAGCGGGTCGCCATTGGCATCGACGTAGCTCGCAACGTCGGCCTGGTAGAAGTCACGATTGCCGTTCGGGTTGAAGTAGCTGCCGTTGCTGACCAGGGTGCGGCTGCCATCCGGGTTGGTCTGGTAGACCGCGCCGGCCATCGGCACGCCGAAGGCGGACGACTGCAGCGGATAACCGGCGATCTGACGCTGCGACTGACGCTTGGTGTAGGACAGGTCCGTGGTGAAGCGGACGTTGTCGGTGATGTCGTAGTTGCCGCTGACGAACAGCGAACGACGCTCCAGCGGGGTCAGCAGGTGCATCTGATCGGACGAACGGCTCTGGTCCGCAGCGGTCTGCGGGTGGAAGTCGTTGGCACCGATGGCATCGCTGCCCTGGTTGGCGACCGACCAGGCGGCGCTGCGACGGACCGGGTTGCCCTGGGCGTTGAGCACCAGTGCGCCCGCGGCGTTGCGGTTGAACTGGTTGGCAAAGCGGTTGTAGTTACCGTACTGGCCGACCGGGGTCAGCGAGGAAGCCGGATCCCAATCCGGGTAGGTGTCGGCCGTGAACGGACGATCCTTGGCCCACACGCCTTCTTCCTTGTGGTACTCGGCGCCGACGGTCAGCGAGCCGCGGTCACCGGAGAAGCCCATGACGAAGTCGTAGGTTTCCTTCTCGCCGTCGCCCTGGCTGTACTGGCCCTTGTAGACGTTGGCTTCCAGACCATCGAAGTTCTTGCGGGTGATGATGTTGATCACGCCGGCCATTGCGTCCGAGCCGTAGATCGACGAGGCGCCGTCCTTCAGCACGTCGATGCGCTCGACCATCGAGGTCGGGATGATCGAGATGTCCTGGTAACCATCCGGGCTGATGCCCAGGCGCTTGCCATTGACCAGCACCAGCGTGCGCTGTGCGCCGAGGTTGCGCAGGTCGATGTACTGACCACCGGCTTCCTGGTTGGAGGTCAGCGGCGAGGAGCGGCTGAAGTTCGGGCTACCGGCGGCGGAGATGTTCTGCAGGATGTCGCCGACCGAGCTGAAGCCCTGGTTCTGGATATCCGCACGCGAGATGGTCAGCACCGGCTGGGCGGTTTCCACGTCAACCTGGCGGATGCGCGAACCGGTGACCGAGATGCGGTCCAGATTGGTGGTGCCAGTGGCTTCCTGAGCGACGGCGCTGCCGGTGCCGGCAGCGCTGGCGATCAGCGCGAGGACGACGGCGTCGCGCAGTTTGTTGCTGTTGCGGTTCATTGGGCTCTCTCTCCAAGTTGACTTGGGTGCAACGTGTTGGGATGGGCTTCAGCGCGGGGACGAAAGGCGTTCCCAATCCGTGAAGCTGACTCGATAGTAACCACGTGCAACTAAAAATTAAAGAGCCGTTAATGTTCCATGTGATTTAGGTGAAATTCGGCAAAGCCTTTGCAGCGTAAGGCTCTAAGCGATATCTACAGCCTAAAACGTCTCATTTGTTAAGATTTTTGTTAAAAAAAATTCACCCTGAATGGGCCGTGCGCGCCCTTGACACCCAGCCCAAACGAAAAAGGGCGCCTCATGGAGGCGCCCTTCGGGTGACGTGTATTGACGGGTCGTCGCAAAGACAGGTCAGAGATCCTGCTCGTACCGCACATAGGGCACGGTGCCCTCGTCAGTGCTCTCGTTGCGGGGGGCGAACGGGTTCTTGCCGCGGGTGACCACGTTCTCGGCGCCCACGGTGAGCTGACCGCTCCACGGCGTGCGCCAGGTCAGGCCGACCCCCAGGCCTTCCCACTTGCCCGGCTGGCCGGGAACATCGACCACGCGGCCAATGATGTTGCCGCTGAAGTTGCCATAGCCGGCACCGATGGTGAGGCTTTTGCTGTCCCAGCGGTCGACGATCGCCGGCGAAGCGTCCGCGATGGGCACCAGACGCGCCTTGGCATAGGTGCCACCGATGGAGACGAAGCCTTCGCGGCCGATGTTCTTCTGCCCGAAGACGGTCAGATCGTTCTGTTCGGCGCGCAGCGAGGGCGATTTGTTGGGGCCGGCCAGCCAGGCCGGCAGGGTGTCACGGCCGCTGCCGGCGGTGATGCCCACGCGGCCGCCGGGGCGGTTGAACGCG
The DNA here is from genome assembly GCF_026241915.1 of Stenotrophomonas sp. RIT-551. Taxonomy (NCBI): domain Bacteria; kingdom Pseudomonadati; phylum Pseudomonadota; class Gammaproteobacteria; order Lysobacterales; family Lysobacteraceae; genus Stenotrophomonas; species Stenotrophomonas sp. RIT-551. Next base: position 41,000 of record NZ_JAPJIU010000009.1, read on the forward strand.
GCGGTGCCGCTGACCCGACGGCTGAGCGTGTTGTCTTCTTCATCGCCCAAGGTGGCCAGCATGCAATGGCTGGCCAATCCGCTGATGCTGGTGCCGCGGCTGCTGTTGCACAGCAGGCCCAGCGAGTCACCCGAGGACAGGCCGAAGGCCGCGTCCAGCGAACTGCGGCCGAAATGCCAGCGGGCCCCTGCGGCCTGTTCGCCGGTCGGTTCCAGGTAGAGCAGCGCTTCGACCTTGCCACTGCCTTTGTTCCAGACCGGCAGCACCGTGCCGTCCTGCTTGCCCTTGGCCTGCGCATGCGCGCCCGGGATCGCGCCTAGGGCGATCATCAGGGCCAGCGGTAGACGCAGAAGGGGATGCATGGGAACTCTCAGACAAGCGCAGTGAACACAAGTTCCCGCCGAAGCGGGACATTGATCCTAGGGCGTTTATGATTTCTTAACAAGTCTTGGTTCTCCCCAGAACAAAACGCTTGCCAAGTTTACTGAAGCCGTTCAGGTGCCGGCGAGGATACATCCATCTCACGGAACAGTATGTCGAATTCCGTCAACGGGAAGTGATACTCCTGCCCGCAGAATTCGCAACGCACTTCCACCGCGCCAGTGGGCTCGGCGGCGGCGCGGGCCTCCTCTTCGCCAATGGACTGCAGCATGCCTGCCACCCGCTCACGCGAGCAGGAGCACGCAAAGCGCAGGGCCTTGTCGCCCAGCAGTTCCGGCGTCTCTTCATGGAAGAGGCGGTGCAGCAGATCGTGGCCGGGCACCTCGAGCAGTTCCTGCTTGCCCAGGGTCTCGAACAGTGCGCTGGCCCGCGACCAGCCGTCCTGGTCGCCTTCATCGCCGGGCAGCTTCTGCAGCAGCAGGCCGGCGGCGCGGGTGCCATCGGCGGCCAGCAGCAGACGGGTCGGCAACTGCTCGGACTGGCGGAAATAGTCTTCGAAGGCTTCGTCCAGGCCGGCCGCGGTCAAGCCGACCAGGCTCTGGTAGCGCTGCGGTTCGCGCGGATCCAGGCCGGGGTTTTCGATGGTGATCGCCAGCAGCGCATCCTCGCCCAGCGCGGTCAGATCACGCGGGGCATCGCCACCGCCCTCGGCCAGCTGGACGATGCCGCGCAGGGTGCCGGCCGCGGTGCACTCGGCGAAGAGGGTGCGCATCGCGGTGTTGCTGCGCAGCTGGATCGACAGGCGGCCATCGACCTTGGTGTGGCCGGTGAACAGCGCCGAGGCCACGCTGGCCTCGCCGAGCAGCTCGGCGGCGCCCGGCGGGTAGACCGCATGCGAGAGGATCTCCCGCCAGGTGTCATCGAGGTGCACATGCACGCCGCGGACGCCGGCATCGGGGAGCAGGAAACGGACAAGGGAGTCGGATTGGGCGGTCATCGGTTCGGTGGCTGCGCGAAAGGAGTGCCGGTTGCCGGATAATGCGCCGACAACCGTGCAAGTAAAGGATGCACCAGTAATGGGGGCAGAGCGCAGCAACCTCAAGGTCGAACCGGATCTGGAACCGTCGCCGCGGCGCCGCTGGCGCTGGCGCCGCCTGCTGTGGCTGCCAGTGCTGTTCGTCGGGTTCAGTGTGCTGCAGGTGCTGGTCCTGCGTTTCATCGACCCGCCTGTTTCCAGCGTGATGCTGTGGCGCTACGGCGAGGCGCTGGGGGAGGGTGACTGGAGCTATCGGTTGCATTACCACTGGCGCGATCTGGACCAGATGGCGCCAAGCCTGCCGATTTCGCTGGTGGCTGCCGAGGATCAGCGTTTCCCGGAGCACAATGGTTTCGACCTGCAGGCCATCGAAAAGGCGCGTGACCACAACGCGCGCGGCGGGCGGCTGCGCGGGGCCAGCACGATCAGCCAGCAGGTCGCCAAGAATCTGTTCCTGTGGCAGGGCCGCAGCTGGATCCGCAAGGGGCTGGAGGTCTGGTACACGGTGCTGATCGAAGCGCTGTGGCCGAAGTCGCGGATCCTGGAGATGTACGCCAACATCGCCGAGTTCGGCGATGGCATCTATGGCGCGCAGGCCGCGTCGCAGCAGTATTGGAACAAGGACGCGTCCCGGCTGAGCCCGGCCGAAAGTGCGCGGCTCGCGGCGGTGCTGCCGTCGCCCCGCCGTTACAGCGCGGCCAAGCCCGGCCCGTACGTGCAGCGCCGCGCTGCCTGGATCCAGCGGCAGGCCCGTCAGCTCGGGGGAGGGGCGTACCTCGGCGAGGAGTGAGCATTCATGCATGTGATTGGCTGACGCTACAATCGCCGCATGACCAGCCCTCGCCTGACCGTCGTCGTCGCCGCCCACAACGAAGCGCTCGCCTTGCCGATGCTGCACCCGCGCCTGCGCGCAGTGCTGGCTGGGCTGGAGGGCATCGACGGCCGCGTGCTGTATGTGGATGACGGCAGCACGGACACCACCTGGGCCGTCATGCAGGCATTGGCCGCCGAGGATTCGTGCGTCGGCGTACTGCGGTTGTCGCGCAACTTCGGCAAAGAGGCCGCGCTCACGGCGGGGCTGGATTTCGTCGACGACGGCGCGGTGATGATCCTCGACGCCGATGGCCAGGATCCGCCGGAACTGATTCCCGAGTTCGTCGCGCTGTGGCAGCAGGGCTATGACAACGTCTATGGCACGCGCCTGGCGCGCGATGGCGAGAGCTGGCTCAAGCGCTCCACCGCCAAGGCGTTCTATCGGGTGATCGGGCGGCTGTCCAAAACGCCGATCCCGGCCGACACCGGTGATTTCCGGCTGCTGTCGCCGCGCGCGGTGCAGGCACTGGGCCAGCTGCGTGAGCGCCACCGGTTCATGAAAGGGCTGTTCGGCTGGGTGGGTTTCCGCCGCAAGGCCTTGCCCTACCATCGGCATGCGCGGCTGGTGGGTGAGAGCAAATTCGGCTTCTGGCGGCTATGGAATTTCGCCCTGGAAGGGATCACCGGATTCTCCACCGCGCCGCTGCGGGTGACCACCTATCTGGGCCTGGCCGCAGCGACGTTCGCGTTCGTGTTCGCGCTGGTGGTGGTGTCCAAGGCAGCGCTGTACGGCGACCGCGTTGCGGGCTGGCCGACCATGATGGCGGTGATCCTGTTCCTGGGCGGCATACAGCTGATCGCCCTGGGCCTGATTGGTGAGTACCTGGGCCGGCTGTACGAGGAATCCAAGCAGCGCCCGCTGTACCTGATTGACACCTGGCAGGCCCCGTTCGTGGCAGACTCGGCCGTGCATCCCATCGGTGGAGAGCAGCGAGATGACCACGGTACGGCAGCTGTTGGAAGGCAAGTCCCCTGAGGTATTCGCCGTCACCCCGAGCTCGGCGGTGATCGACGCCATCCGGTTGATGGCCCAGAAGGGCATCGGCGCGGTGCTGGTGATGGAGGGCCGGCAACTGGTCGGCATCCTTTCAGAGCGCGACTACGCACGGAAGATCGTGCTGCACGAACGCTCGTCCCGGACGACCGAAGTCCGCGAGATCATGACCCCCAAGGTGGTGACCGTCGCCCCTGGCGAGCAGGTCGAGCACTGCCTGCAGCTGGTGACCGATTACCGCATCCGCCACCTTCCGGTGGTCGATGGCACGGGTGTGCTCGGGGTGATCTCGATCGGTGATCTGGTCAAGGCGGTCATCGACGAGCAGGCGCAGAAACTGGATCAACTGCAGCAGTACATCGTTGCCGGTTGAGCGAGGCCGCGCGCGGCGGGCCAGGCCGACGCAGCGTCGGTCCCCGCCCGGATGGCCCCGCGCTTACTTGGCGTAACGGCCGCCGCAGTTGCTGTCCTCGCCCGGGCCGGTCTCGATAGTGGCCAGCAGCGCGGCAGGCGGAGCGATGCTGCCCAGCGCCAGCGCGATCGCCCCACGGATGCCCAGCGCCTTGAAGTCCGGGCGGAACGAAGGGTCCTTGAAGGTGCCGCCGATGCGCAGCGGCGAGCGCAGCGCCAGGATGCTCATGTCCTTCGGGCGCGGGCGCAGCAGCAGGTCCAGCTGCTCCTGTTTCAGATCGACCTTGCCTTCGCCGACGATCAACGTATCGGTGGTATCGAAGGCCAGCGAGCGCGACTGCATCACGCCGTTGTCGACACCGAAGTCGCCCCACGCGCAGCGCAGCGGAATCTGCTTGTCGCCGGTGAACAGGAACTTCAGTGATTCGGCGACATCCAGGCCGGCCAGTTCCATGATCAGATTGCCGACATGGCCGCGGCCGATACCGACCGCCACGGTGCCATCGGAGCTGCCCAGCATCGCCGCGACGGAGTTGCCCTGGCCGGTCAGTTTGACGTCGCCACTGATGCCGCCGGAGGCCTGTTCGGCCAGCTTCGCATCAGGGAACAGCTTGCCCAGCTGCACCTTGCGGATGGTGGCCTGCAGCTGCGTGGAGATCGCCTGCTTGCGCGCATCCATGCGGATCGTACTGCGGATGTCGCCGCCGGCCACGCCGAAGTTCAACGGCTCCAGGCGCAGCAGCCCGTCATTGAGCTTGAGGTGGGCATCCATGTCATCCAGCGGCAGCGTCGGCGAATTGATGCGCTGCGCCTTCCAGCGCACGTCGGCGTCCATCGCACGCAGCTTGGACAGGTTGTACGGCGTGTCCGGCAGCACCTTGGCACTGGCCGCCAGCGCGGCCGCCTTGGCCTTCTGCTCGGCATTGGCCGACTCGCCGGCACCCGTCTTCGGCGGTGCCCCGATGAAGCCGGCCAGATCGTCGAAGTCCAGCCGCTTGGAGACCAGATCCGCGGTCAGGAATGGGCGCTCGCCACTGACATCGATCTGCGCGGTCCCGCCCAGGTCGCTGTCGCCGGCGGTGCCGGTGAACGACTCATAGCGCCAGACGGCGTTGTTGCGCTTCAAGCGGCCCTTGAGCTTGTACGGCGGCGTGGACGGCATTGCCACGCCGATCAGCGGGAACAGATCCTCCATGTCCTGACCGCTCAGCATCAGCTCCAGATCGAATACCCGCAGCTGGAAGGGATTGGTGAGCGTGCCGCTGGCGATCGCATGCGTGTTCCCCGCGCGCCCATCCAGATGGATGCGGAACGGATGCCCCGTATTGGTCAGCTCCAGCGGCGACTCGGTATTGCCATTGAGCGAGAATGGATTGCCCTGCCAGCGTCCCTTGCCCTTCACCAGCAATGGTGGGCCACTGTCCTTGTCCAGCGGCTTGCCGCTGTTGAGCGAAACCAGCACATCCGTCCTGCCGGCCGTGTCCTTGAACTGCAGGCGCCCATCTTCGATCAGCAACCGTTGCAGCACCGGCGGGTCACCGTCGCTCGGGCCCAGGAAATCCCAGTTGCCCGGCTGATTCTTCCCCGGCGCGGTTTCCAGCAGCAGATCCGGCCGCGTCAAGCGGATCTCCGGAATCCGCACCTGCCCGCGCAGCAAGGGCCACACCCGCAGATCGATCTCTGCCCGATCCGCCGTCGCCATCTGCGGCTGCTTGGCCCAGGTCGCATTCGCGAACGTCAGCCCATCGCCTCGCACGGTCGTCACCCGGCCCAGATCGACATCCAGATTCCCATTGATATGGAACTCCCGCCCGGTCTTGGCCTGCACCGCACGTTCCACCGGCCCCTTGAACCAGTTCCAGTCCCATAACGCGATTAGGATCAACAGTGCCGCGAACAGAAACACGAGAATCGCCAACCACCGCTGCCCCCGCTTGCCAGGACGGCGCCAGTGCCAGCGGGAACGGGAAGCGGCATCGGACGGAGCAGGGGAGGGGACAGTATTCACATCCCCATGGTTGCCCTTGCATCGTGCAGGCAGCGCGAAGCATTGGTAAGCGTAGTGTCAGGGTGGCTGGAGGATTGCCTTCAACCACCCGGCGCATGGCGCGGACACGACTGGATCAGACAGCCATGCCGTTGACCTTTCCGTGCGCGCCAACCCACCCGTGCCGCCCCAGCCTGGCGCATGCCTGAAGCCTTGGCTGCTTTCGCTTTCGCTTTCGCTGTTGCTGCTTCTGCCGCTGTTGCTGTTGCTGGTGTCGTTGCCGATGCTCTTACTGCAGGAAAACAACACTCAAAGAATCTGCGCCGTCACCGCAACGAAGTGGCACACACTCCCGCCGATCACGAACAGATGCCAGATCGCATGCGAATACGGCACCGACTCCCGGTGATAGAACACCGTCCCCAGCGTATAGAACACGCCGCCGGCCAACAGCCACCCCAGCGTCCACGCATCCAACGAGTTCCACATCGGCTTGATCGCCACCATCACCATCCAGCCCATCGCGATATAGATGATCGTCGAGAGCAGCTTGAACCGGCCCGTATAGAACAACTTGAAGACCACCCCGAACAGCGCCAGCGCCCAGATCGCAGTGAACATCCCCCAGCCCCAGGGGCCGCGCAGGCCGATCAGCGTGAACGGCGTATACGTGCCGGCGATCAGCAGGTAGATCGCACAGTGATCGAACACCTTCAGCCGGCCCTTCGCGATCGGATGCTGGATCGCGTGGTAGAGCGTCGAGGCCGTGTACAACAGCAGCAGTGCCACCCCGAACACGATCGCGCTGGCCAACTGCCAGCCGTCGCCATAGATGGCGGCCAGGGTGATCAGCACCGCACTACCGGCCAGTGCAGCGACGGCGCCAAGCCCGTGGGTCAGGGCGCTGGCGATTTCTTCTCGAACGGAAACGACAGAGGTCATGGCGATGATGGGAGATGCGGGGAGGGGGAGCCCGCTCCCCCCTATCATCGCCGCGATGGCGCGCGCATGCACGCGCGCCTGTTCAGCCGGCAGCGCGGTCGCGCGATCAGCCGACCGAGACGCTGTGCGCCGCTTCGCGCGTCGCCGCGAAGCGCACGTCCGGCGCACGTTCCTGGGCCAGCTGCAGATTGACCCGGGTCGGTGCCAGGTACACCAGCTGCCCGGCGGCGTCGATGCTGAGGTTGCCCGCGTTCTTCTCGCGGAACTCTTCCAGCTTCTTTTCGTTGTTGCAGGTGACCCAGCGCGCCGTGGTCACGCTGACCGGCTCGAAGGTCGCTTCCACGCCGTACTCATCCTTCAGGCGGTATGCCGCCACATCGAACTGCAGCACACCCACCGCGCCCAGGATCAGGTCGTTGCTCATCAGCGGGCGGAAGAACTGGGTGGCACCCTCTTCGGACAGCTGCGCCAGGCCCTTCTGCAGCTGCTTGAGCTTGAGCGGATCGCGCAGGCGTGCGCGGCGGAACAGTTCCGGCGCGAAGTTCGGGATGCCCGTGAAGCTGACCGCTTCGCCTTCGGTGAAGGTGTCACCGATGGAGATCGTGCCGTGGTTGTGGATGCCGATCACATCGCCCGGCCACGCCTCGGCGGCGATCTCGCGGTCGCTGGCCATGAAGGTCAGCGCATTGGCCAGCTTCATTTCCTTGCCGGTGCGCACATGGAAGGTCTTCATGCCGGCCACGAAACGGCCCGAGCACACCCGCATGAACGCGACGCGGTCGCGGTGCTGCGGGTCCATGTTCGCCTGGATCTTGAACACGAAACCGGTCAGCTTGTTTTCCTCCGGCGCGATCACCCGGCCGGTGGTGGCGCGCGGCTGCGGCGAGGGCGCGTGCTCGACGAAGAAGTCCAGCAGCGGCTGCACGCCGAAGTTGTTCACGCCCGAACCGAAGAACACCGGCGTCTGCTTGCCGGCCAGGTAGGCCTCCACGTCGAAGGGATGGCTGGCGCCCTGCACCAGCTCCAGCTCGTCGCGCAGATCGGCCAGCATGCGCTCACCGATCTTCTCGGCCAGCCCAGGCGAATCGATCGAGGGGAAGATGGTCGAATCCTGGCGGGTGAAGTTGCGGCCCTGCTCATACAGGTGCACTTCGCCGCTGATCAGGTGGACCACGCCCTTCAGGCGCTGGCCCATGCCGATCGGCCAGGTCACGGGTGCGCACTGGATGCCCAGCACGCTTTCCACTTCATCCAGCAGATCGATCGGCTCCTTGCCCTCGCGGTCGAGCTTGTTGATGAAGGTCATGATCGGCGTGTCGCGCAGCCGGCAGACTTCCATCAGCTTGATGGTGCGCTCTTCCACGCCCTTGGCCACGTCGATCACCATCAGCGCCGAGTCCACCGCGGTGAGCACGCGGTAGGTGTCCTCGCCGAAGTCGGCGTGGCCGGGGGTATCAAGCAGGTTGACGATCTTGCCTTCGTACGGGAACTGCATCACCGAGGAGGTCACCGAGATGCCGCGCTCTTTTTCCAGCGCCATCCAGTCGGAGGTCGCATGGCGCGCGGCCTTGCGTCCCTTGACCGAACCGGCCATCTGGATCGCACCGCCGAACAGCAGCAGCTTTTCGGTCAGCGTGGTCTTGCCGGCGTCAGGGTGGGAAATGATGGCGAAGGTGCGGCGGCGCGCAGCTTCGGTAGCGACTTCGGACATGGCGTGACGCGCCCGCCCGGGGCGCTTTTCATGGAGATGAGCCGCCCAGTATAGCGGGGGCGGGCGTGGCCGGGGTCAGGGCAGGGCGGACGCCCCGGTCTCATCGGCGGTGCGGGCGAAGCGCAGCTCGCCCTGCGGGCTGACAATCCGGGCCGGAATCGAGCGCAGCCGCATCCCTGCATTGACCTGGACTGCGAAATGCAGATGCGGCGCGGCGCTGTAGCCGGTATTGCCCGACAGGCCGATGCGCTGGCCGGCCTGGACCTGATCGCCCTGGCGGACCAGCGCGCCGTTGTGCTGCAGGTGGGCGTACACGGCCATGCTGCCGTCCTCGTGCAGCACCCGCACCAGGTTGGCCCGGCCCAGATCGTGGTCGCGGTCCTGGCCATTGCCCTGGAAATCAGTCTGGACCTGCATGACGGTTCCCGCCCGCGCCGCGAGCACGGCCGTGCCCTCGGGCAGCGCGAAGTCGATGGCGTCGCGGTTTTCCGCGTCGCCGTGGCTGAAACGGCCCTGCGGCGCTTGGCTGACTTTGATGCGGGCGGCGTCAAACGGCAGTTGGTAGGCCACGTCCTGCGGGCGGGCGGTGGGATCGCCGGGAACGGCGGTCAGCGCCAGCCGGATCGTCGTCGTGCCGGCCGGCGGCTGGACGTGGACCACCACGACGCTGGCCGAAGCGGCCACCATGGTCTGCACGGGGAGCCCGGGCAGGGCGGGGGCACCGGGTGAGGATGCCAGTGCGACCTGGACCGGCCCCGCCAGGCGGTTGTCGACGCGTGCCTGCCAGCGGTTGCCTTCCCCCTCCAGGGTCAGCACCGCCAAGGCCGGCGCACCTGCCTGGCCGGCCGGTTGGACGGCGGTGGCGGGCGTCGGCCGGTCGATCCGCCAGCCGTCCCGCCAGTTTGCGCCCGGCCCGGCCCAGGCGTTCAGCGCCGGCAGGATCAACACGGTCAGTGCGGGCAGACGCAGGCAGCGCAAGGCATTCGCCGGTAAGCAGGGAAGATGGAGTATGCGTGACTGATGATGATCTGGAATATATATCTCTTCATGCCGATGAAGGGATTGACATCAGCCAAAAGCGCTGGCATCGTGGCTGCACCATCGAGACCGGCAGAGGGACAGGCCCTTTGAAGCCGGGGCAGCCCGCAGACGCGAAAGCGACCTGCGTAGGTGCCAAATCCTGCGGAGACCGTTGGTGTCTTCCGAAAGATGGTTCGAACCGTGCACCGTGCGTGCGCTTCGAACGCGAGCTCCGCGAAAGCTCGATGGCCGTTTTCCTCCTTTGGATACCGCCATGAGCTTCGCCACCGCCGCCCCTGCCGCCACCGAAACTTTCGCCCCGCTCAGCGTCCCCGTCGACGCCGGGCTGAACGCCGTGCGCGGCGATATCGCGGCGGTGCTGTCGATGCGTCATGGTGGACCGCGGCCGGTGCGGCTGCGCTACGAAATCGTGGGCCGCGCCGACGCGCCGGTGGTGGTGCTGGCCGGTGGCATCTCCGCCCACCGCCACGTGGCGGCCAATGCCGAATTTCCGGAAAAGGGCTGGGCCGAAGGCCTGGTGGCCCCGGGCCGCGCGCTGGATCCGGCCTCGCTGCGCATCCTGGCGTTCGATTTCATTGGCGCCGACGGGGCGCTGGACCTGCCGATCGATACTGCCGACCAGGCCGACGCGCTGGCCCTGCTGCTCGATCATCTTGGCATCGCCCGCCTGCAGTGCTTCGTCGGTTACTCCTACGGTGCGCTGGTTGGCCAGCAGTTCGCGCTCCGCCACCGCCAGCGCCTGCAGAAGCTGATCGCGGTGAGCGGCGCGCACCGCCCGCATCCGTATGCCGCCGCCTGGCGCGCGCTGCAGCGTCGCGCGGTCGCGCTTGGCCAGTTGCAGTGCGCCGAAAGCCACGGGCTGTCGCTGGCGCGCCAGTTCGCCATGCTCAGCTACCGCACGCCGGAAGAATTCGGTGAACGCTTCGATGCCGCACCGGAAGTGGTCAATGGCCGCGTGCGCGTTGCCGCCGAGGACTACCTGGATGCCGCCGGTGCGCAGTACGTGGCCCGCACGCCGGTCGATGCCTACCTGCGCCTGTCCGAATCGATCGACCTGCACCGCATCGACCCGACCGCCATCCAGGTCCCGACCGTCGTGGTCGCCGTGGAAGGCGATCGCCTGGTCCCGCTGGCCGACTGCGTCGGTCTGGTGGAAGGGCTGGGCCCGCGCGGCAGCCTGCGCGTGCTGCGCTCCCCGTATGGCCACGACGCCTTCCTGAAAGAAACCGATCGCATCGACGCGATCCTCGCCACCGCTTTTCGATCCCCCGGAGAAACCGCATGAGCCGTTCCGCTGGTACCGAGCCGTCCTGTAGCCGCGTCACCGCCGCCGTGCGTGCCGGCATCGACCGTGACACCGCCCATGGCGCGGTGACCCCGCCGATCGTGCTGTCCTCGAACTTCAGCTTCGATGGCTTCGGCAACAAGCGCCAGTACGACTACACGCGCAGCGGCAACCCCACCCGTGATCTGCTGGGTGAAGCGCTGGCCGAACTGGAGGGGGGCGCCGGTGGCGTGATCACGTCCACCGGCATGGGCGCGATCAACCTGGTGCTCAATGCGCTGCTGCAGCCCGGCGATACCCTGGTGGTGCCGCATGATGCGTACGGCGGCAGCTGGCGCCTGTTCAATGCGCTGGCGAAGAAGGGGCACTTCGGCCTGATCACCGCCGACCTGACCGATCCGCGCTCGCTGGCCGATGCACTGGCGCAGTCGCCGACGCTGGTGCTGATCGAAACCCCGTCCAACCCGCTGCTGCGCATCACCGATCTGCGCTTCGTGATCGACGCCGCGCACAAGGCCGGTGCCAAGGTCGTCGTCGACAATACCTTCCTGTCGCCGGCGCTGCAGCAGCCGATCAGCTTCGGTGCCGACCTGGTGCTGCACTCCACCACCAAGTACATCAACGGGCACAGCGATGTGGTCGGCGGCGCGGTGGTCGCGCGCGATCCGGCGGTGCACGAGCAGCTGGTGTGGTGGGCCAACGCACTGGGCCTGACCGGCTCGCCGTTCGATGCGTTCCTGACCCTGCGTGGCCTGCGCACGCTCGGTGCACGGCTGCGCGCGCACCAGGAAAACACGGTGGCCGTGGTCGATCTGCTCACCGCCAGCGATGCGGTGGCCAGCGTGTACTACCCCGGCCTGGCCGATCATCCCGGCCATGCCATCGCGGCGCGCCAGCAGAGCGGCTTCGGTGCGATGCTGTCCTTCGAACTGGCCTCGTGCCCGGGCGATGATCCGCACGCGGCGGTGCGCGCCTTCGTCGATGGCCTGCGCTGTTTCACCCTGGCCGAATCGCTGGGCGGCGTCGAGAGCCTGGTCGCGCACCCGGCCACCATGACCCATGCAGCGATGACTCCGGAAGCGCGCGCGCATGCCGGCATCAGCGAAGGGCTGCTGCGCCTGTCGGTCGGCATTGAATCGCCGGAGGATCTGGTGGCCGATCTGCAGGCCGGGCTGGAACGCGCCCAGGTCGTGATCGATCAGCACCGCGACGTGCAGCGCCGTAAACAGGTGGATGCATGAGCGCGGTGCTGAATCTGCCGCTGGTTGCCAATCGGAAACTGGCGCTGCTCGGCACCGGCACGGTCGGCACCGCTTTCGTGGAACGGTATGCCTCGTTGCAGCACCGTGGCGTCACGCTGCCGTCGTTTTCCTGGCTGGCCAATTCACGCACGGCGCGCACCTGCGAACAGGCCCCCGCGCACGAACTTGCCCAGGCCAACCTGGCCGCACGCGGTGCGGTGACACTGCAGCCCTGGGCGGAAGCCGAGGGCCTGCAGCGCGGTGACGTGGTGGTCGATGCGACGGCCAGTGACGAGGTCGCCAACTGGCACGAGCAGTGGCTGGCGCGTGGCGTGCACGTGGTGACCGCCAACAAGCTCGGCCAGGGTGCGCAGCTCGCACGTGCCCAAGCCATCGCCGACAGCGGCCAGCAGGGCGACGCGCGCTACGGCGACAGTGCGACGGTGGGGGCTGGCCTGCCGCTGCTGAGCAGCCTGCGCGCGCTGGTTGCCGGTGGCGACCGCATCCATCGCGTGGAGGGCGTGCTGTCCGGTTCGCTGGCATGGCTGTTCCATCACTACGATGGCCAGCGTCCGTTTTCTGCGTGGGTGCGTGAGGCAGCGGGCGCCGGGTACACCGAGCCGGACCCGCGTGTGGATCTGTCCGGTGAAGATGTCCGTCGCAAACTGCTGATCCTGGCGCGCGCCAGCGGCATCGCATTGCGTGCCGAGCAGGTGCAGGTCGCCTCACTGGTGCCCGACGCGCTGGCGGTGTTGCCGCCGGCCGATGCGTTGGCCCAGCTGTCACTGCTGGATGCCCCGCTGCAGCAGTATTGGCGGCAGGCCAGCGAGCAGGGCGGTTGCCTGCGTTTCGTCGGCGGCTTCGATCACGAGGGTGCGTCGGTGGGGCTGCGTGTGCTCCCGCGTGACCATCCGCTGGCCGGCGGTGCACAGACTGACAACCGGGTGGCGATTCATAGCGATCGGTATCACGCCCAGCCGCTGTTGATCCAGGGGCCGGGCGCCGGCGCGGAAGTCACCGCCGCCGCATTGCTGGACGACGTGCTGGCGATCGTGCGGGGCTGATTGCCGCGCGATCCCACCAAGGCACGCGGTAGCGCCAGGGTGGGCTGGCTGCGTCGGCGGATGAGGGTGAGGACGGCTGCTGCCACGCATCGCGTGGCACTACCGGGGGGGGCAGGTCAGTCGTGTGGTGAGATTGCCTTCAGCAGTGCCGCATTGAACCGGGCCGGATCCTGCACCTGCGGCGAGTGGCCCAGGTCCTCGAAGCTCACCAGGGTGGCGCCGGGAATCGCCGCGGCCGCCGCCCTGCCCAGCGCAGGGTAGTTGCCCAGCGTCGCTTTCAGCGCGGGCGGCGCGAGGTCACGGCCGATCGCGGTGCGGTCGGTCTGGCCGATGAACAAGGTGGTCGGGACCGTGAGTTTCGGCAGTTCATAGACGACGGGCTGGTTGAACACCATGTCCGAGGTCAGCGCCTGGCTCCACGCCACTGCCTGTTTGCCGGGGCCGTCGTACATGCGCGACTGCATGCGCACCCACTGCTCGTACTCGGGCTTCCACTGCCCGTTGTAATAAACGTCCAGCTGGTACTTCCTGATGCTGTCGAAGCTGGTCTTCAACTCGCCCGCATACCAGGCATCGATACTGCGCCACGGCACGCCCTTGGCCTTCCAGTCTTCCAGTCCGATCGGGTTGACCAGTGACAGGCTGAGCAAGCGCTGGGGATACATCAACGCGAAGCGTGCCGCCAACATGCCGCCCATCGAATGGCCGACGATGTGCAGCTTGCCCTCGCCGTAGCCCAGGTGCTCCAGCAGCGCTTCGGTATTGGCGGCCAGCTGGCCGAACGAGTACTGGTAGCGTTCGGGCTTGCTCGATTTGCAGAAGCCGATCTGGTCCGGGGCGATCACCCGGTAGCCGGCCGCGCTCAGTGCTGCGATGGTGTCCTTCCAGGTAGCCGCGCAGAAATTCTTCCCGTGCAACAGCACGACCGTACCGGCGAACCCTTTGCCGCCGGCGGGCACGTCGATGTACGCCATCTCCAGTGGCTGGCGCTGGGACTCGAACCGGAAGATCTTGACCGGATAGGGGTAGTCGAAGCCTTCCAGCCGCGGGCCGTAGGTGTCGGCGGCAAGGGTGGTCAGCGGCAGGCAGGCGAGCAGGGCGGCGGCCAGGATGCGCATGGCGGTCTCCATCGGGGGAAGTACGACTCTACTGGACGCATACAGCTTGTGTCGTGACTGTGTCGTGGTGCCGTCGTGGTGCCGTCGTGGCGAAGGGGGGATCTGCAGGGCAGAATCGCTGCATGACCACGCAGGAGCGAGCACGATGGAGTTCTCTGGAGAGACGGTGAAACGGCTGCGCGAGCAGCGCGGCTGGTCGCAGGAACATCTGGCGGGTGCAGCGGGGCTGAGCGCGCGTACGGTGCAGCGGATGGAAGCGGCGGGCCGCGCCTCGGGAGAAACCTGCATGGCGATCGCCGCAGCGTTGAGCGTGGAAATGGATCAGCTGGCCGACGCGCAGCCTGCGCCGGTTGCCACCGGTACGGATCCGCTGACCATCGCGTTTACCCTGATCCTCATGATCATGCTGATGCTGGCCGGCGGCTACACCGTCGGCAAGGATCTGGCGATGCGCGACAACGCGCGTGACAGCTCGAGCCAAGCCAGCGGCCGCTGAGCGGCCGCGCTCGGATTCAGCACTCGATGACGTTGACCGCCAGCCCGCCGCGGCTGGTTTCCTTGTATTTGTCCTGCATGTCGCGGCCGGTGTCGCGCATGGTCTTGATGACCTTGTCCAGCGAGACCTTGTGCTTGCCATCGCCGCGCATCGCCATGCGCGAGGCGTTGATCGCCTTGACCGCGCCCATCGCGTTGCGTTCGATGCAGGGGATCTGCACCAGGCCACCGATTGGATCGCAGGTCAGGCCGAGGTTGTGTTCCATGCCGATCTCGGCGGCATTCTCGATCTGGCTCGGGTTGCCGCCGAGCGCGGCGACCAGGCCGCCGGCGGCCATCGAGCAGGCCACGCCCACTTCACCCTGGCAGCCCACTTCGGCACCGGAGATCGAGGCATTTTCCTTGTACAGGATGCCGATCGCCGCCGAGGTCAGCAGGAAATCGAACACGCGCTGTTCGTTGGCACCGGGGCAGAAGCGGTCGAAGTAATGCAGCACGGCCGGCAGCACGCCGGCGGCGCCGTTGGTCGGGGCGGTGACCACGCGGCCACCGGCGGCGTTTTCTTCGTTCACCGCCAGCGCGTACAGGTTGACCCAGTCCAGCGTGGTCAGCGGATCGCGCATCGCCGCTTCGGGCTTGGAGGACAGCTCGCGGTACAGCGCCGGTGCGCGGCGGGAGACATGCAGGCCGCCGGGCAGGGTGCCTTCCTGGCGGATGCCGCGTGCCACGCAGGCCTGCATGGCGCTCCAGATTTCACGCAGGCTCTCGCGGATCTCGTCCTCGGTACGCCAGCACTTCTCGTTCTCGAACATCATCTGGGCGATGCTCAAGCCACTGCGCGCGGTCTGCGCAAGCAGCTCGTCGCCGCTCTTGAACGGATAGGGCAGCGGGGTTTCATCGGGCACGATCCGGTCATCGGCCGCATCGTCCTGGTTGACCACGAAGCCACCACCGACGGAGTAGTAGTCGCGCGTGGCGATCACCTGCTCATCGGCGCCGTAGGCGGTGAAGCGCATGCCGTTGGTGTGGTACGGCAGTTTCTGGCGCTTGTTCAGGCCCAGGTCGCGCTTCTCGTCGAAGGCTATCTCGTGCTGGCCCATCAGGCGGATCCGCTTGCTGCTGCGGATGCGCTCCAGGGTCTCGGGGATGATGTCCGGATCGATCAGGTTCGGGCGCTGGCCTTCCAGCCCGAGCAGCACCGCCTTGTCGGTGCCATGGCCACGGCCGGTCAGGGCCAGCGAACCGTAGACGTCGGCGCGGATGCGCACCACGTCCTGCAGATGGCCCGGATCGAGCAGCCAGCGGTGCACGAAACGTTCGGCAGCCTTCATCGGTCCCACGGTGTGGGAAGAACTCGGGCCAATGCCGATCTTGAAAACGTCGAACGTGCTGACAGCCATGATTGCCAAACTGCGGGTATCGGATGGAGCGCTATTCTATGCTGTCGCAGGCGCCAGCCTTGAGTGCGGCGCAACATTTTCCAAGGCGGGTGGGCCGGTGTTTACCTTGTTCCAGCGTGATGACTGCCATTTGTGCGACCAGGCCCTGGCGGTGCTGGCCCAGGCCCGGGTGGCCGATCTGGACAGTGTGTTCATCGATGACGATGCCGCGCTGGAGGCCCGCTACGGGCTCCGGGTGCCTGTGTTGCGCGATGCACGGGGCCGGGAACTGGACTGGCCGTTCGACGTGCCCGCGGTAGAAGCCTGGATCCGGTAGAGCCGACCGTTGGTCGGCTGCCCGGGGGATCATCGTTGCGGCAGCCGACCAACGGTCGGCTCTACCTGTAGCCGGCGCGGCTTATTTTGCTTTCAGTACGACCTTGGTGCTGATCGCGGTCTCGTTCGGGATGGTCTTGGTGTCGGCCCAGTCGCCGCCGCCCACACCGAAGTCCAGGCGCTTGACCGTGGCCTTGCCGGCCAGCACCGGCTGCGCGCCCGGGGTCCAGGTGAAGGTGAGCGTGACCGGCTTGCTGACGCCGCGCAGCTCCAGGGTGCCGTCCGCGGCGTACTGGTTGTTGCCCAGCGAACGGAACTTGGTGGCGCTGTACTTGGCCTGGGCGAACTTGCCCACGTTGAAGAAGTCCGCGCCCTGCAGGGTCGAGTCGCGGTCGCTGTTGCCACTCTTGGCGCTGGCCAGCGGAATGGTCACTTCCAGCTTGGCATCGTCCAGCTTGGCCGGATCGAAGCTGATCCTGGTGTCAAAGCCGGGGAAGGTGCCGGTAAACACTTCACCGTCGTACTTGGTGGCAAAGGCCAGCACCGAGCCGGGCGCCTGCACGTAATCGGCGGCCAGCACCGGGGCGGTGGCCAGCAGGCCGGCCAGGGCGGCGGCGACCGCGGCGGGAGAGGTGAGCTTGATGTTCATGGTCAATCCTTCTGGGGGGAGGCAAGCCAGCGCTGCGGGAGCATGCGCGCAAGCGTGGCATCGCGTTGGTAAAAATGGTGGTAAAGCGCAGCACTGGCATGGGCGACGACCACCGCGATCAGCAGCCAGAAGCCCCACTCGTGGATGGCGTGGGAGATCTGGGTGACACGTTCATCGGGCGGGCTGAGTTTGGGCACATCGACCAGGCCGAACCAACGGAACGGGCGCAGGCCGCTGGCCGAGTCGTACAGCCAGCCTGACAGCGGAATGGCGAACATCAGCACGTACAGCAGCCAGTGCGTGGCCGAGGCGACGCGTTCCTGCCAGGTTGGCGTGCCCGGCACCGGTTGCGGGGCGCCGGCGTACAGCCGCCACAGCAGCCGGGTCACCACCAGCGCCAGCACGGTGATGCCGATCGATTTGTGCATGGTGTAGACCCAGAAGTACTTCGGGGTTTTGGGCAGCTCGCCCATGGTCAGCCCGACGATGCCCAGGGCGAGGATCAGTGCAGCGATGAGCCAGTGCAGGGTCTGGCTGACGCCGCCCCAGCGGGTCGGGGTGTTCTTGGCGGTCATGGCGTGGTCTCCTGGACCGGCTGTGGGGTATCTGAGTCGATCGGCGGGGCCGGAGTTCCCGGCACATCGGCAGGGGCAGGATCGCCCGGCTCGCTCGCGCTGCGATCGCGCACGGCCTCCGCTTCGATCCGCAGCTGCACCTCATCGCCGATCATCGAGGCCCAGCCATCCACGCCGAAGGCACTGCGGCTGAGTGTGGCGGTGGCCGAGAAACCGGCGGTGCGGCGGAACGGCGGCAGCGGATGACGCTTGAGCGCGTTGAGGGTGACCGCCAGCGTGACCTCGCGGGTCACCCCGCGCACGGTGAGCTGGCCGATCACGTTGGCGTGGGTCGGATCGATCGGTTCGACCCGGGTCGAGACGAACCGCGCTTCCGGGAAACGCTCACCGTCGAGCAGGTTGCGCGCCAGCGTGGCCTTGTTCCATTTGTCATCGCCCAGGTCCAGGCGCTGGATCGGCACGCTGACCTCCAGGCGTGCCGTGCGCCAGTCGTCCGGGTCGAACACCAGCACGCCTTCGCTGCCGGACACGGTGCCCAGTGCGTGGGAGAAGCCGGCATGCTCCACCGCGAACAGCACGCGGGTATGCACCGGGTCGAGGCGGTAGCTGTCGGGGGCGGCGATGGCGAGCAGCGGCAGGGCCGACAACAGCAGCGAAAGGGTCAGGCGCTTGAGCAAGGCGCTGGCTCCATGAGGGTCTGGGGCGATCATACGCACAGCCGTGTCATGGGATGCAGCGTCATGGCTGCAACAGATCGTGGTGCGGCCGACAACAGCACGTGGCGCCCGTGCCGTGTTCCCTGTGCAGGACGGAAACAGCCCGTTCCATCCACGGCCGTCGGCCCGGAATGCGGACACCGTCCTGATCGCTGTGTGACAATCCGCACCAACAGGGAGACCGGATCGATGAGCACGCGCCGCTGGGGTGCAGGCATCGTGCTGTTGGGGCTGTGGTTGTGCGCAGTGCCGTCAGTGTTGGAAGCCGCAGGGATATCGGCGGAAACGCCACGCTTGCGCCGCCTGGGCGCGGCCGAGGGCATGCCGTCGCGCATGGTGCTGGCCCTGGCCCAGGATCGCCAGGGCTACATCTGGGCCGGCACCGATGACGGCCTGGCCCGCGTGGACGGCGTCGGCCTGCGGGTGTGGCGCAATGATCCGGCCGACCCCGGCTCGCTTCCCGGCAACGAGGTGGAAACACTGCTGATCGATCCGCTGGACCGCGTCTGGGTGGGCAGCAATGGTGCTGGCCTGGGCATGCTGGGTCCGGACCGGACGGCGTTCACCCGCTTTACCGCCCTGAGCGAGGCGTGCGAGGGCCAGTTCTGGTCGCTGGCCTATGCCGCGCAGTCGCTGTGGATCGGCACCAACCAGCACGGCATATGCCGGCGCAGCGAAGACGGGGCGCTGGTCAGGTACCAGGCCGACCCGAGCGATCCGCGCAGTCTGCCCGACAACACCATCTACACTCTGTTGGCCGATCCGCAGGGGCGGGTCTGGGTGGGGACCTCCAACGGTGTCGCCCGCTGGGATGGCGAGGGTTTCACCCGGATCGCGCCGGCCCTGCTGGGCGGCAAGAGCGTGTTCCGCCTGACCCGCGAGCCCGATGGCACGGTCTGGGCGGGCACCGAAGGCGGGCTGTTCGAGATCGGTGCCGATGACCAGGCCCGTCCGGCGCCCTGGAAGCTCAGCGCCGATGTACGTGCGGCCACGGTGATCCACGACCGCAACGGCGGCTATTGGCTGGGCACCGCCGATGGTCTTTACCGCGGCGATGCCAGCACCGCGCGGCTGCTCGCCGGTGATGCCGGCAGTGGCTTCCTGACCGCGCGCAGTGGCGTGCTGGACATGCTGCAGGATCATGAAGGCGGCCTGTGGGTGGCGATGCTGACCCAGGGACTGGCCTACCTCCCCCCGGACTGGAAGCGTTTCTCCAGCTGGTACCAGCTCGACGGCAAGCCGTTGGACAGTGTGTACCTGCTGGGCGCGGCAGCGGCGGGGGACGACTTCTACATTTCCGGCGCGCACGGGCTCTACCGTCTCGATGTGCAGGGGCAGCTGCGCCAGATCGCCGACGACAAACAGATCGGGGTGGGCGCGGCGTGGTCGCTGTTGCCCCGCGAGGACGGCGCCGTGTGGATCGGTCGCGCGGGCCGTCTGAATCTGTACCAGCCGGCCACCGGCACGTTGCGCGAGTGGAAGATCGGCGGTGGCGCCGATGTACGCCAGCGCATCGATCTGATCCGGCAGGCACCGGATGGCGAGCTGTGGCTGTCGATCATGAACTTCGGCATCCAGCGCCGCGACGCCCGCGGCAACGTGCTCGATACGATCCGCAACGACCAGAACCGCGGGCTGACCGAGAATCCGGTCGAGCAGATGGTGTTCGATCCGCGCGGGCAGCTCTGGGTGATGGGCGACCAGATGGGGCTGATGCGCTGGCGCAACGACCGTTTCGAACAGGTGCCCGGGATTTCCCGCGGCAGCATCTACGATGCCGCCTGGACGGGCCCGGATGAACTCTGGCTGGCGCGCCAGGGCGCGCTGGAACGGTACCGCTGGGACGGGCTCAGCATGAGCCTGCGCGAACGCGTCGGCGCGGCCGAAGGGATGCCGGCGGTGTCGATGGGCGGGCTCGCGCTGGGCAGCCACGGGCAGGTATGGGCGACCACGCCACGCGGCCTGGTGTGCTGGCAGGGCAGCGAACGTCGATTGCGGCTGTATGGCGAACGCGACGGCTTGCCGGATGTGGAGTTCAGCAATCGCCCGCCCGTGCAGACACGCGACGGCCGGGTGCTGGCAGTGACCGCGACCGGGCTGGTTGGTTTCGATCCGGACGCGGCGGACATGGTGCTGCCGCCATCGCAGTTGGTGATCGACAGCGTGCAGGTGCGTCGTGACGATGCCGAGGGCCAGCAGATGCTGCCGCCGCAGGCACCGATCGTGCTGGGCCCGCAGGACCGCGACCTGATCGTGTCCGCGCGCCTGCTGTCGTTCGCCAACCCGCATGGCAACCGCTATCGCTACCGGGTGTCCGGCTATGACCAGAACTGGGTGATGCAGGCGGCCGACGGCGAACGGCTGTTGTCGCGCCTGCCCGCCGGGCACTATCGCATCGAGGTGCAGGCCGCGACGCCGCACGGCGCGTGGACGCCGCCCAGCACGCTGGACCTGGAGGTTCGCCCGCCATGGTGGCGCAGTGGCTGGGCGATCGTGGGCTATGTGCTGCTGGGCCTGATCGGGATCGCCGCGCTGGCGTACGTCGCACGTGCGCGCCTGCGCCGTCGCCAGCAATGGCAGCTGACGGTGCACAAACAACAGTTGGCCGAGCAGGCGTCACAGGCCAAGAGCCGCTTCCTGGCCACCCTGGGGCACGAAGTGCGCACACCGATGACCGGCGTGCTGGGCATGAGCGAACTGCTGCTGTCGACCCCACTGGATGAGGTGCAGCGGGGGTATGCCGGCTCGATCCAGCATGCCGGCAAACATCTGCTGCGGCTGGTCAACGACGCGCTGGACCTGGCCCGCATCGAGGCAGGGCGGCTGGAGCTGGATCTGCGTCCGTTCGATCTGATGTCGTTGCTGGAGCAGGTGGAAGCCCTGATGGAACCGATGGCCCACCACCGTGGGCTGGCGTTCGAACGCAGCTTCAACCTGCCGGGTCCAGTGCAGGTCAGCGGCGATGAGATGCGTGTGCGGCAGATCCTGATGAACCTGCTCGGCAATGCGATCAAGTTCACCGAGCATGGCCATGTCGGCCTGGGGGTCGAACTGGGCGAGGAGGGTCGCGCGATCATTTTCGAGGTCTCCGATACGGGACCGGGCATCAACCAGGACCAGCAGGAACGGTTGTTCCATCGCTTTGAACAGGCCGATGGCCCACGGACCGCATCGCGCTACGGTGGCAGTGGCCTGGGCCTGGCGATCTGCCAGGAACTGGCGGTGGCGATGGGCGGCCGGATCGAGATCGACAGCCGGCTGGGCGATGGCGCCCGATTCACCGTGTCGCTGCCATTGCCCTGGACCGTACAGCCGCTCGGCACGCCGCGTGAGGCGGGCCATGACACGCGCACGCAACTGCCGCCGCTGCGCATCCTGCTGGTTGAGGACGATGCCACCGTGGCCGATGTCATCGCCGGGCTGCTGCGCTCGCGCGGGCACGAGGTGGTGCACGTGCTGCACGGCCTGGCGGCGTTGTCCGAGGTGGCGGCAGGCCGCTTCGATGTGGGTCTGCTGGACCTGGACCTGCCGGCGCTGGACGGCATCGCGATCGCCGGACAACTGCGTGCGATGGGCTATGAGCTGCCCCTGATCGCGGTGACCGCACGCTCGGATGCCTACGCCGAGCAGCAGGTGCTGGCGGCCGGATTCAACGGTTTCCTGCGCAAGCCGGTGACCGGTGACATGCTGATCGATGCGATCGTGCAGGCGCGCGCCGGGAAGTCGCCCCGACACTGATCAGCCGATGCACTGCGCGCACCGGTGCGATCAATGCCATGCCTCGTAGTTTCTTTTTTGATCTGAAATTTGATTGATCGGACTGTGACCGGGTCCAGATCCTGCCAGCCCGCTTCGCGTGGCTTCGGCATACCGTGCTGTTCATGCAGGAGAGGACGGTCGGGGTACGCGTGGGGGGAGGCCGATCCGCATCAATGGGCCATCGCTGGGCTGCGGTGATGCTGGGTCTCGCGCTCTGGCTGCCGGTCCCTGTTCTGGCCGGCGATCCCGTCACGGCACCCTGGCCCCGGCCGCTGGGCCCTGCCGATGCGCTGCCGACCGCAGCGCTGCGTGCGGTCGTGGAAGACCGCGACGGTTATCTGTGGTTCGCCAGCGACGATGGACTGCTGCGCTTTGATGGTCACCGTTTCCGCGCGTGGCGAAGGGAACAGGGGCTGCTGGATGTGGACGTACGCGCGCTGCATCTGGATGCGCAGGACCAGCTCTGGCTGGCGACCGCCTCGCAGGGCCTGCTGACGCTGTCTGCTGATCGCCGCGAGATCCAGAGCGTGCCGGGCAATGGCGCGGTGGTCCTGCCGCGCATCGGCGTCATGCAGATCACCAGCACCCCCGATGGTGTGGTGTGGGTGGGCACCCTCGACGACGGCCTGTTCGCACGGCAGCCGGACGGCCGCTGGCAACGCGTGCCGTTGCAACTGCATGGTGGCCCTGTGCGCCGGGTGACTGCCCTGGTCACCGACCGCCAGGGCCGGCTGTGGATCGGGACGCCGGCGGGGGCATTGCGGCGTGAGGACCATCGTTTCACCCAGGTGCCGCTGCAGGACGACCAGGGCGTTGACGTGCGCGTGCTCTGGCCCGATCCGGACGGCGGGGTGTGGGTGCGCACACCGCAGGGGGTGTACCGGTGGCGCGATGGCGAGCTGCATCAGATGCCGGAGGGCACGGCGATGCCGGTGCTGCGCAGTACCGCGGGCGACCTCTGGAGCGCCGGCGCAACCGGACTGCGACTTCACGCGCGCGGGCAGGCGCCGCAGCCGGTGCCGCTGCGTGGATACGCCGGCGCCGTGATGAGCACGGCCGCGGTCAGCCATGCCCTGGAGGACCGGGTCGGCGGCCTGTGGTGGGTCGGCCGCGGCGAGGGCCTGTGGCACCTGCCCGCGCGGTGGCGCCAGTTCACGCTGCTGGCGGCCGCCCGTGATGGTTGGCCCGGACTCGATGGCGACCACGTGCTGGCCCTGGCGCCCTCCCATGGCAGGCGGGTGTGGATCGCCGGCGATCGCGGGCGCCTGCAGCGCGTGGACACGGTGAGCGGGCGCAGCGACCTGGGCATCGACTACCGCCCCGATCACCTGCGTGCCGGCACCGTGGCCATCGCCGAAGACCGTCGCGGCCAGGTATGGGTGGCCAGTGGCAATACGTTGTCGCGCTATCTGCCGCGCAGCGGTGGGCGCCGTCACTGGTTGCTGGGCGTGGGCGGCGAGGCGGGGAGGGTCGATCTGCAGGCCTGCGGCGATGGATCGTTGTGGCTCGGGCGTGCCGACCGCATCCAGCGACGCGATGCCGACGGTGTGCTGCAGTTGTCCGCCGCGCCGCACACCCTCGGGCTGGTGCCGCCGAGCCATGGCCCCCAGTTGCTGTGCGATGACGATGGCCGGCTGTGGGCAACCGACCGCAGCGGCGTCAAACGCTGGCTGCCGGCGCAGGAACGCTTCGCGGTCGTGGAGGGAGCGCCGCGCGGCGAAGTGGGGGCGATCGCCCGCGGCGAGGATGGCCACTACTGGATCAGCAGCCTCGGGGTACTGCGGCGCTACCGCTGGGATGGCCAGCAGCTGCGCAAGACGCACAACTTCGGCCCTGCGCACGGGTATCCGCGTCTGCTGGCACGCGCACTGGTGGTCGACGCAGCGGGCGTTGCATGGGCAGGCGATGCACGTGGCCTGGTCCGCGTCGACCCGCACGGCGGCGGCGTGCGCCACTTCGGCGGCGATGAGGGGCTGCCGGCGCAGGGCGTGCTGCCGCACGGGCTGGTGCGCACCGCCGACGGTCGGCTCGCCGCTGCGGTCAACGAAGGCGGGTTGTTGCTGATTGATCCGGCCGGTGTCGGGGGCCCTGAGCGCGCGCCGGGCCTGGTCATCCATGCGATCACTGCTCGCCGTGGCAAGGCACAGATCACGCTGCCGGTCGGCGCCGGCCCGGTGCCGCTCTCGGGTGCTGATCGGCATGTGCGCGTTGCCGCGCGGCTGCTCAGCAGCGGTGCGCCGTCGCACGTGCAGTATCGGTTCCGGCTGCAGGATCACGAGGCCCAGTGGCAGGAAAGCGATGCCACCGGGCTGCGCGTGTTCGAGCGTCTGCCGGTGGGGCTGCAGACGCTGGAGGTGCAGGCCCGGCAGGGAAACGGCCGGTGGTCGCCGGTGCGCCGGGTGACATTGCAGGTGGCCCCGGCATGGTGGCAGGCGCCGCCGGCGCGGTGGGCCGCCGCGGCCGCGGGGATGGGCGCGGTGTGGCTCTGCGGATGGCGCTTCCACGTACGCCGCGGTCGGCAGCGGCGCTGGCGCTGGCTGCGTGCCCGGCAGGGGCATGCCGAGCGCGCATCCGTGCAGCGCACCCGTTTCCTGACCACGCTGGGGACCCGCATCCGGGTGCCGATGACCGCGGTGCTGGGATGGAGCGAACTGCTGCTGCGCTCACCGCTTCCGCCAGGCCAGCGCAGCCGGGTCAACAGCCTGCACCATGCCGGTGAGCACCTGCTGCGGCTGATGGATGACGCACTGGATCTGGCCAGCATCGAATCAGGGGAACTGCAGTTGCAGCCGGCACCGTTCGTGCTGCAGCGGATGATCGAAGCACTGCACGCGCTGCTGCTGCCGGTGGCGCAGGGCAAGGCGCTTGCGTTGGAGTGGCACAGCACGCTGCCGGCCTCGGCGTGCGTCATCGGCGATGCGCGTCGCCTGCGCCAGATCCTGCTCAACCTGCTCGGCAACGCGCTGAAGTTCACCGCGCAGGGAACGGTGCGGCTGGAGGCGCACGGCGTACACGATGGCCAAGGGATCGTGCTGCGGGTGTGCGATACCGGACCGGGCATGACGCCGGCGCAGTGCCAGCGCCTGTTCCAGCGCTTTGAACAGGCCGATGGCGCGCAGACCGCGGCCCGTTACGGCGGCAGTGGGCTGGGATTGTCGATCTCACGCGATCTGGCAGTGGCCATGGGCGGCGATATCACCGTGACCAGCGCTCCCGGCCAGGGCACCTGTTTCCAGGTGGCGCTGCCCTTGCCGCGCGGTGAGCTCCCCACCGGCATCGTTGCAGCGTGTGCGCCGCCGGGGCCGGCTGCGGCCGGCGCACTGCGGGTGCTGGTGGTGTATCCCTCGGCGGTCGTCGCCGAGGTGCTGCTGGCCATGCTGGCCTCCCTGGGCCATCTGCCCACCCACTTTCCCGGCGCGGATGCATTGCCGCCCACCGCCGCGGACGGTGCGGCTTGGGACGTCATCGTGGTCGATCCCGCCCTTTGGGTCGATGGCGAACGCGTGGGGGCACGGCTGTCGCGGCGGTGGCCGGGGGTGCCACGGGTAGCACTGACTGCGCGTGCGGATGCCGCTGCGCAGCGCGAGGCGATCGCGGCCGGCTTCGAGCTGTTCCTGCGCCTGCCCGTGAGCCGGGCGGCGTTGGGCGATGGACTGGCCAGATGCCGGCGCAGCGCATGAGCGGCACGCCGCACCGAGGGTGCCGGTGGAGACGGTGGGGGCTGCTGGTCTGGCTGCTGCAGGCGTTTCCGGTGCTGGCGCTGCCCAGCCATGGCGTACGGATGACGACCGTCGACGGATTGCCTTCCAACGTGGTGCATCAGATCGTGGAGGACCGTAAGGGCTATCTCTGGTTCGCGACCGGCGACGGCCTGGCGCGCTATGACGGCAGCGGGTTCCGGATCTGGCGGATGGAACACGGCCTGGCCGACAACGTGGTGCGCAGCCTGGCCCTCGATGGCCATGACCAGCTGTGGATCGGCACCGGCAACGGTTATCTGCAGCGTTTTTCCGCTGACCGCCAGCAGTTCGCCCGGTGGGCGGGGCCGGCGGTACCCACGGTGGCGGCCAGCCCGATCCTGGCGATCCAGCCCATGGACGATGGCAGCGTCTGGTTTGGTACCCGCGAGGCCGGTCTGTTCCGGCTCGACCGCGATCACTTCCTGCGTCAGTACCTGCCGGCCGCTGGCGGTGGTGGTTTGCCGTCGGCACGGGTGGAGCGGCTCGTGTCCGATCCGCACGGCGGCCTGTGGATCGGCAGTGCCGCCGGGCTGGCGAGGTGGCAGCACGACCGGTTCCAGACGCCTGCGATGCTCGGCGCTTCCGCTCGGCCGGTGACCGCGCTCGGCCTGGATTCGCAGGGGCGGTTGCATTCCAGCACGGGCGAGGGTTCGCGGGTGCGGCAGCTGCCGTCCTTGCAACCCGTTTCCGGGCACCGCACACCCGCCCGTTGGCTCGGCGCGGCGCGGCGTGGCGGGGACTGGTTCGGCGATGGCGACCAGGTGTGGTGGCAGGATCAGCACGGCCGGAACCACCACGCACTTCAACTGCCCCGGCCGCACGGGCGCGAGGTGTCGCGTATCGGGCAGGCGTTCGAGGACCGGCAGGGGCGGGTCTGGTTGTCGGGAAGCCGCCAGGGCGTATGGCGACTCGGCGCCCAGTGGCGGCACTTCGAGCGTTTCGCCGCACCGGCCGGACCCGTCGCCGGTGCGGCAGGCAGCCTGGCCCCGGCGGCAGACGCACACGCATGGTGGGCACGCGGCGGCACGCTCGCCCGTCTCTCGCCGGAGCAGGGCTTCTCCCCCGCGCGGTGGTCCTATGCACAGGATCCAGCACGTGCCGATCGCCATGTGGTGGTTGAAGATCCGCAGGGCGTGGTGTGGGTCTTCGCGGCGCCGTGGCTGACCCGGATCGATCCGCTGCGCCGGCGTCGGCAGCGCTGGCAGGTGGGGGCGGCCAGTGTGTCGCCGGGCACGTCGCCGCAGGCCGCGTTGCTGGCCTGTGGCGATCGCGTGTGGCTGGCCGGCAATGGCCGCGTGGAGCAGCGTGCGGGCGATGGCCGCGTCCTGGCCAGTGCTGCCTACGCGGCGGCGGGCCTGCGTCCGGGCGTGGCGGAGCTCGCGCTCCAGTGCAGCCCTGGCGGAGAGGTATGGTTGGGGGACGGCGAAGGTCTCAAACAGTGGCATGTGGCGGCCAGCCGTTTTCTCCCGGTGCCGGGCAGCGGCCGGCGGGAGATCGGCGCGCTGCATCTGGCCTCCGATGGGTGGCTGTGGGCAGCCGATGCGGAGGGCTGGTCGGCCTACCAGCATGCGCCCGGCCGCCCGCCTCACAGCCAACGGGTTGACGCGGCGCAGGGAGTACCGGCCGCGTTGCCACGCGGATTGAGCGGCGCCCCGGATGGTGCCTTATGGGCCACCACGGCGCGCGGGGTGGTGCGCCTGGCCCCGGAGCGCGGCAATGCGCGGCTGTACACCGCCGATGATGGCCTGCCGCTGATTGTGTTCGATACTGGCCTGGTTGCTGCCGGAGTGCATCTGCTCGCCCTGGAGGCCAACGGCGACGTGCTCGCCTTGCATCCGGCGGGCATGGTCGACGCCACGACGCCGGCATCGCTGGTGATCGACCGGGTGAAGGTGCGCCGACAACGGCGCTGGGTCGAGCTGCCTTCCACCGATCCACTGCAGCTCAACGCCGATGATCGCGACATCCAGTTGTCGGCGCGCCTGCTGAGCGGCCGGCCCGACGGTGTGAGCGGGTATCGATTCCGGCTGCGGGGCGAAGACCCCGAATGGGTCCGCGCCGGGCGACGCGGCGCGCGCGGCTTCCCCCGCCTGCCGGCCGGCGAGCATGTACTGGAATTCCAGGCACGTGACGTGGATGGGCAATGGTCGGCCCTGCAGCAGGTGCACCTGCACGTGGCCTACAACGGTTGGGCGCATCCCGGGGCGTGGGCGTTGCTGTGGCTGCTCGCCGCCAGTGCAGGCACGTTGCTGGTGTGGACGCTGAGGCAGCGGCGGCAGCGCGCGCTCGCCTGGCGGGCGGCCACGCGCCGCCAGGCACGTGCCGAACAGGCCGCGCAGGCCAAGGCGCGCTACATGGCCACGCTGGGGCATGAAGTCCGGACACCGCTCACCGGCGTGCTTGGCATGAGCGAACTGCTGTTGGCTACGCCGTTACCCGCAGGCGCGCGCGAACAGGTGCTGCATATCCAGCAGGGCGGGCGTGCATTGCTGCAGGTGGTGGACGAAGCGCTGGAGATGGCCAGGCTGCAGGCCGGCAAGGTGGTGCTGCATCCACGGGGCTTTGCCATCGGTCCGTGGTGGGACGAGGTACATGCCGCCGTGGCCGGGGGTCTGGAGGCGGGTGGCTGCCGCCTTGTTTTGGCTCCGCCATTGCAGCCCGGTGCCAGTGCCGTGGGCGACCCGGACCGGTTGCGGCAAGCCGTGGAACTGCTCGCGTGCGGGCTGGCAGGGCAGACCGGGGCTGTGCGGTTGACCCTGCGCATCGCCTGGCGGCCGGGCTGCAGTGGCCTGCTGCTGGATGTGCTCGCCGAACCGGGGGCCTGTCCGTCCCCAGCGCCGTTGCAGGTGCGCGAGGCCTTGGCCGATGTCGACGTGCTGATCGGCGCGATGCACGGGCACCTGCGCGTGTCGCGGCTGCCTGATCACCGCTGGCAGGGGACGCTGAGTGCCCCGCTGGAAGGCTGCCAGGCGATCGAGCCCCACGCGACCGCACCGCAGGGCGATGCGCTCGGTGCCCTTCAGGTCATGCTGGTGGAAGATAATCCGCTGGTGGCCGAGGTGGTCGGCGCACTGCTGCGGCTGCGCGGTCACACCGTCGTGCATGCCGCGCACGCGCTGGCGGCACTGACCGCGCTGGCCCGCCCCGGCACCCAGCTGATGCTGTTGGACCTGGACCTGCCGGGCATGGACGGGCTGTCACTGCTGCGCCTGCTGCGTCAGCAGGGCCAACGCCTGCCGATACTGGTGCTGACGGCGCGACGGGAGCTGGACCTGGAGATGCAGGTCATCGCCGCCGGCGCGGACGGTCTGGTACACAAGCCGCTGCAGGGCGATGCGCTGCACACGGCGATGCAACGGCTCGCCTTGCCGCGCGTGGATCGTGCCGGCGCAGGGAACGGTTTACTATGCGGGGCGTTGCCCGACGACCGGGGTGGTCAGGGGTGACAGGCCCGTTCCGGGCGACGGCAGTGAATCGAGGGACAGACCCGGGAGAGCCATTGGTGTTGCGTGTGCTGTGGCCGCTGCTGATCGGCCTGTGTGTGCTCTGGCCGGCGCTTGCGTCGGCCCAGCCGGTACCGCCGACGCCGCGGCAGCTCACCGTGTTCGATGGCCTGCCATCCAACACCGTCAATCGCATGGCCGAGGATCGCTACGGCTATCTGTGGATTGCCACCAATGATGGGCTGGCCCGTTACGACGGTCGCAATTACCGCATCTGGCGCGCCGAGGACGGCCTGCGCGACAACCATGTCTGGAGCGTGCACGTGGATGCGCGCAATCAGCTGTGGATCGGTACGGAGAACGCCGGCCTGGCGATGATGTCGGCCGATCGCCGCGAGATCCGCTTCTACGATCGCGACAGCCATCCGGAGATGGGCAGCAACACGATCTGGAGCGTGGCTTCCACGCCGGACGGTGCGATCTGGTTCGGCACTTACCAGGGCGGCCTGCACCGGCTGGAGCGTGATGGCACGCTGACCCGCTTCATGCCCGAGCCCGGCAACCCGCGCAGCCTGCCCGCGGCATCGGTCGGCAATCTGGCCACCACCCTGGATGGCACCTTGTGGATCGGATCCAAGGCCGGCCTGGCGCGCTGGACCGGACACGATTTCGAATCGGTGCCCAGTGCCCAGTTGTCGGCGCGCGTCATCAACGGCCTCACCGCCGAGGCCGATGGCAGCCTGTGGATCAGCAGTAATGTCGGGGTGGCGGTGCGCCGCCCGGATGGCCGCTTCGAACCGGCACCCTGGGCCGTTGCCGATGGCGATCAGATCCTGGGCATGATGCTGCGCGACGAGCAGGGCGGGTATTGGCTGGATACCCGCTCGGGCCTGGGCCGTGCGATGGACGGGCAGTTCCAGCAGGTGCCGCTGTACAGCGCGATCGCGCGCGGGCAGGTGCGGCCGAACTGGACCGGCGCCTACGAAGATCGCGAGGGTGGCATCTGGCTGGCCAGCACCAACGGCGGCCTGTGGCATCTGCTGCCGCGATGGTGGCAGTTCTCGGTGCTGTCGCGGTTGGAAGATGACCCGGCCTCGCTGCGCAATGCGTATGTGCTGGGCATGGGCGCGGCCGCCGACGGCGGTGTGTGGACGGTGGGCACGCACGGCGCGCTGGACAAGTTCGACCCGGTCAGCGGGAAAATCGAACAGCACCGGACCTGGGTGGACGGCACGCAATGGCTGCAGTCGGTGCTGGAGGATCCGCGAGGGCAGGTCTGGATCGGCTCCTGGGACGCGCTGCTGCGCTATGACCCCCGGCAGAAGCGGATGCGGCGCTGGGGCAGCGACGCGGCGGTGGACGCCACGATGGAGGGCGCGATCGAATCATTGGCGCTGTGCGACGGGCAGCGCCTGTGGACAGCGTCGGCCACCGGGCTGCAGCAGCGCGATCTCGATGGGCGCGTCCTGCATCGCATCGCGCTGGGCCACGCTGGATTGAGCGCGGGCCAGAACGCGCTCGATATCCGGTGCGGTCCCCAGGACCGCCTGTGGGTGGCCACCGGGCAGGGACTGCTGCAGTGGGTCGCGGCGCGCTCGCGTTTCGAGCCGCTGCCCGGTGGCCCCGTGGCGAGCGTGCATGCGATGGCGCTGGCCGGCGATGACAGTGTCTGGCTTTCCGAGGAAGGCAAGCTCTCGCACTACGGCTGGCAGGGCGATCGGCTGACCCTGCAGGAAGTGGTCGGCAGCAGTGCCGGCTACCCCGCGATCACCGCCACCGGGCTGGTGGTGGACCGGCAGGGGGTGGTCTGGGCAGCGAATGCACGCGGCCTGGTGCGTGTCGATCCGGAAGCCGGCAGCGTGCGCCAGTACGGCGTCCATGATGGCCTGCCCAGCCAGGAATTCCGCCGCCGCACGCTGACGCTGACCCCGAGTGGACGCATCGTGGGTGGCACGCCGGCCGGCGTGGTGGTGTTCGATCCGGAACAGGTCAAGCCGGCGACGCGACGCGCGCCCCTGGTGATCGAGCGGGTCGAGGTGCGCCGTGGCGAGCGTGTCCTGGACCTGACCCATGCGGTGCCGCTGGACATCGCCGACGGCGACCGCGACCTGCGGATCGTCGCGCGGCTGCTGTCCTTCGCCGATTCCACCTCGAACAACTACCGTTACCGGCTGGCCGGCTACGACCCGGATTGGGTGGAAGTGGGACCCGGCGGCGAACGCCTGTTCTCGCGCCTGCCGCCGGGCCGCTACCGGCTGGAAGTGCAGGCCCGCTCGGCCGACCACATCTGGTCGCGGGTGCAGGTGCTGGAGTTCCGGGTGCTGCCGCCGTGGTGGCGGAGCCTGTCGGGCCTGCTGCTGCTGACCTCGGCCGTGTTGCTGCTGCTCAGTCTGTTCGCCTGGTTGTACCGGCGCCGGCTGCAGCGCCGGCATGCGTACCAGCTGGCCCTGCAGAAGCAGGAACTGGCCGAGCAGGCTTCGGCGGCCAAGACCCGTTTCCTGGCGAACCTGGGCCATGAGGTGCGCACGCCGATGACCGGGGTGCTGGGCATGAGCGAGCTGCTCTTGTCCTCGCCATTGAACCCCCAGCAGCGTGGCTATACCGAGTCGATCCGCCACGCCGGCGAGCACCTGCTGCATCTGGTCAACGACGCGCTGGACCTGGCCCGGATCGAGTCGGGGCGCCTGGAACTGCAGGCGCAGCCGTTCCAGCTGCAGCGACCGATCGACGATGTCTGTGCGTTGATGGCCGCGCTGGCCGGGCAGAAGGGGCTGCGGTTCGTGGTCGACAACACCTTGCCGGCCGGCACCCGCACGGTCGGTGACGAGCTGCGCGTGCGCCAGATCCTGCTGAACCTGCTGGGCAACGCCGTCAAGTTCACCAGCCACGGCGAAGTACGGTTGACGTTGCGTGCGATCACGGCCGGCCGCGGGTTGCACATCGAGGTATCCGATACCGGGCCGGGCATCAGCACCGATCAGCAGGAGCGACTGTTCCGCCGCTTCGAGCAGGCCGATGGCGCCCGCACCGCCGCGCAGTACGGGGGCAGCGGGCTGGGCCTGGCGATCTGCCGGGAACTGGCACTGGCGATGCAGGGGCAGATCGGCGTGCAGAGCCAGCTCGGCGTGGGAACGCGTTTCACGGTGACCCTGCCGTTGCCCCTGGAGCAGGGGGCCACCGGCATGCCGGGCGCGGCCGAGGGCGAGCAATGGGTGTTGCCGCCGCTGCGCATCCTGCTGGTGGAGGACGATCTGACCGTGGCCGAGGTGGTCAGCGGCCTGCTGTCGGCGCGTGGCCACCAGGTGGTGCATGCCGAGCACGCGTTGGCGGCGCTGCGCGAGGTCAGCGAGGCGCCGTTCGAGGTGGTGCTGATGGATCTGGATCTGCCGGGGCTGGGCGGCATCGCATTGGCTGAGCATCTGCGCAGCCAAGGGTTCGAGATGCCGCTGATCGCGGTCACGGCGCGCACCGATCCATCGATCGAGCAGCAGGCCCGCGACGCAGGCTTCGATGCCTTCCTGCGCAAACCAGTCACCGGCGATCTGCTGGTGGAGGCGATCGCGCGGGTGCTGCACGCCCCCGGTAGCAGCGGACCGTTGGTCCGCTGACGGTCCCTATAGCTGATGGTAGACCGCAAACCGCAAACCGCAAACCGCAAACCGCAAACCGCAAACCGCAGACCGCAGACCGCAGACCGCTGGACGTCTGCGCGCGGTTACTCGGCGACTTCCTCGACATCGCGCGGCGAGGGCCGCGTGTCCGGCAGCTGCCAGAAGATCAGCGTGGAGGTCAGGGTAATGGCGCCGACGCAGACGAAGGTGGCGTGCAGCGCGGCCGTCGCGCCGTGCGACGCATCGAGATGATTGAACGCGGCCAGCAGGCTGCCAGCCGCGGCCGCACCGAAACCGGTGGCGAGCATCATCACCATCGAAAGAAGACTGTTGCCGGCACTGGCGAAGTCGCGGTCCAGATCGCGCAGGGTCACGGTGTTCATCACGGTGAACTGCAGTGAATTGACCGCACCGAACAGGGCCAGCTGGATGATGCGGATCCACAGCGGCTGGCCGGGCGTCATGAAGATGAAACTGGCCATCGCCAGGCCGACCAGCACGGTGTTGACCATCAGCACGCGGCGGTAGCCGAAGCGCTCGACGAGCTTGACCGCGTAGCGCTTGGAGACCATGCCCGCCGCGGCGACCGGGATCATCAACAGGCCGGCCTTCATCGGGCTCATGCCCATGCCGACCTGCAGCAGCAGTGGAATCAGCAGCGGCATGGCGCTGCTGCCGATGCGTGAGAACAGGTTGCCGAGGATGCCGATGCGGTAGCTGGGCACGTGGAACAGCGCCAGCGAGAACAGCGGCGCCGTGGAGTTGGCGGCGTGCAGCCAGTAACCGACGAGGGCGGCCAGGCCGGCGACGGTCATGAGCATGACCAGTGCATGCGGGGTGGCCATGCCGGAGATGCCGTCCAGCGCGAGGGACAGTACGACCATGCCGAAGGCAAGCATGAGGTAGCCGGCGATGTCGAAGCGGGTGCGGTGTTCGGCGTAGTGGTCCGGCATGATCTTCATCGCCGCGACGTAGCCGATGATGCCGATCGGCAGGTTGATCAGGAACACCCAGTGCCAGGAGGCGACTTCGACCAGCCAGCCACCCAGGGTCGGGCCGATCAGGGGGCCGATCAGGGCGGGGATGGCGATGAAACTCATCGCGCGAAGGAATTCTTCGCGCGAGACGGAGCGCATGACGGCCAGTCGGCCGACCGGCAGCAGCATGGCGCCGCCGATGCCCTGCAGGACGCGCGCACCGACGAGCTGGTGCAGGGTCTGGGCGAGGGCGCAGGCGAGCGAGCCGAGGGTGAACAGGATGATCGCGACCAGGAAGGTGCGTCGTGTGCCGAAGCGGTCGGCGATCCAGCCGGAGGCGGGGATGAAGGTGGCGACGGCCAGGGCGTAGCTGAAGACGACGGACTGCATCTGCAGCGGGCTTTCGCCGAGGCTGCGGGCCATGGCGGGCAATGCGGTGTTGACGATGGTGGAGTCCAGCATCTGCATGAAGATGGCCAGCGATACGAGCCACAACAGGGGCCGGATCGAGGCGTAGCTGCTGGTCGTCATGGTGCGGGGCCTTCGTCAACGAGGGCGATATGATCGCCGATGTGGGATCAGGGTGTGGTCAAGAGCCGAAGCCGAAGCATTGGGGCGTGCAACAACGAAAGCACGCGTCCTGGATGCAGAACGCGTGCTTCGTCGGCCGTGCCCGTGTAGTGCCGGCCGCTGGCCGGCTACCTGCCGCTGGCGATCAGCGTCGGCTCAAACGATGTACGGCTTCCACCAGCACCTGCACGTGCTCGGGATTCATGTCCGGGGACATGCCGTGGCCGAGGTTGAAGACATGGCCTTCGCGGGAGCCGCCGTTGCCTTGGGCGTAGCTGTCGAGCACTTGTCCGGCGGCGCGTTCGATGGCGGCCGGATTGCCGTAGAGCGTGGTCGGGTCGAGGTTGCCCTGCAGCGCGACGCGGCCGCCGGTGCGGGCGACGGCGTCGGCGAGGTCCAGGGTCCAGTCCACGCCGAGCGCGTCGGCGCCGGTGTCGGCCAGGGCGCCGAGGTGCAGGCCGGTGCCTTTGCCGAACAGGATCAGCGGGGTGCGGTCGCTGCCTTCACCGCGTTCGAGTTCCTGGGCGATGCGGGTCAGGTAACGCAGGGAGAATTCGCGGTACATGGTCGGGCTGAGTACCCCGCCCCAGGTATCGAAGACCTGCAGGACCTGGGCGCCAGCCGCGCGCTGGGCGGCGAGATAGGCAATCACCGCATCGGTGACGACCGAGAGCAGCTGGTGCAGGGCGGCCGGTTCGTTCAGGGCCATCGCTTTGATGCGGGCGAAGTCCTTGCTGCCGCCGCCTTCAACCATGTAGCAGGCCAGCGTCCACGGGCTGCCGGAGAAGCCGATCAGGGGCACGCTGCCGTCCAGTTCGCGGCGGATCACGCGCACGGCGTCCATCACGTAGCGCAGTTCGGTTTCCATGTCCGGCACGGCCAGTCTGGCGATGGCGGCGGCGTCGCGGACGGGGTGGCGGAACTTCGGGCCTTCGCCTTCGACGAAGTACAACTCCAGGCCCATCGCATCGGGAATGGTCAGGATGTCCGAGAACAGGATCGCCGCGTCGAGGTCGAAGCGGCGCAGCGGCTGCAGGGTGACTTCGCAGGCGATGTCCGGGTTCTTGGCCATCGCCAGGAAGCTGCCGGCCTTGGCGCGGGTGGCACGGTACTCGGGCAGGTAACGACCGGCCTGGCGCATCAGCCAGACGGGGGTGCAGTCCACCGGTTCGCGGCGCAGGGCGCGCAGCAGGCGATCATGGCGGGAGGGGCTGGTCACGGAACGCTTCCTTGGGATCTGGTGGCGCGGGGCCGAATGGGGTCAGTGCGGCGGTGGCCGCTCAGTGCGGCGCGTCGCCGCTGGTGTAGGTCACTTCGTAGCCGCGGTGCAGGTGCGCATCGCGTGCCTTTTCGAACGCGGCCAGCGCCAGGTCTTCCTGCAGGTACAGCTCGCGGCGCAGTTGCCCGCGCCCGCCGATCGGGCCGGACTCCAGCAGCAGTTCCCAGCCGCCGAACAGGTCCGGTTGCAGGGTGAGCTGGAGATAGCGGGCCGGATCGGCACCGCGGGGATGTTGGTGCAGGAAGACGCGCATGCCCCGATTGTAGCCGTGAACGCCGGAAGCGGCCGTCAGCAACGGGGCAGGTGCGGCGGAACGTCGCAGGCTCAGCCGGCGGCCAGCACGCGCAGCACGTCGGCCTCGTCGACGTCGGCGACGACTTCGGCGCGGCCGATGCCACGCCACAGCACCAGCCGCAACCGGCCGGCGACATTCTTCTTGTCCAGCCGCATCCGGGCCAGCAGCGCCTCGGGCGCCAGGCCGGCCGGAATGGCCACCGGCAGTTCGTAGCGCAGCAGCAGCTCGCGCAGCTGCTCGGTGTCTGCCTCCTCGCTCATGCCCAGCTGGGCCGACAGGCGCGCGGCCAGCACCATGCCGACCGCGACCGCTTCGCCGTGGTTGAGGTTGTCGTTGCCCGGCGCGCCGTAGCCCTGTTCGGTCTCGATCGCGTGGCCGAAGGTATGGCCGAGGTTGAGCAGGGCGCGTTCGCCCTTTTCCAGCGGATCGCGCGCGACGATCTCGGCCTTGTGCTCGCAGCTGCGCGCGATGGCCTGGGCCAGCGCGGTGTCATCGCCGGCGAGCAGCGCGGCATGCTCGGCCTGCAGCCACTGGAAGAAAAGCGGATCGCGAATCGCGCCGTACTTGATCACTTCGGCCAGGCCGGCGCGCAGTTCGCGGGGCGGCAGGGTGCGCAGGGCGGCGGTATCGGCGATGACGGCGCGCGGCGGGTGGAACGCCCCGACCAGGTTCTTGCCTTCAGGGATGTCCACCGCGGTTTTGCCGCCGACCGAGGAATCGACCATCGCCAGCAGCGAGGTCGGCAGCTGCACGCAGTCCACGCCGCGCATCCAGCAGGCCGCGGCGAAGCCGGCCAGATCACCGGCCACGCCACCGCCGAGGGCCATTACGCAGGCATCGCGGGTGGCGCCGAGGGCGGCCAGGGCGGTGATCGCATCGCCGAAGTGGGCCAGGGTCTTGGAGGCTTCGCCGGCCGGCAGCACCAGCGCGCCGATCAGCAGGTCCGGGCGCGTGGCCAGCAGCGCCGCCTTCACCCCTGCCAGGTAAAGCGGGGCGACCGAGGAGTCGCTGAGCAGCAGCACGTGGCGGCCACGCACATGGCGGGCAAGCAGTTCTCCCTGGCCAAGCAGGCCGGGGCCGATGTGGATGGTGTAGGGGGTGTCGCCGCTGACGGCAACGGTACGCGGGGCGGGGGTCATTCAGGTGTTTCCTGTCGCTGCCACTGCGCGGCCAGGCGCAGCACCAGCTGCGCAGTGGCCTCGGCGGGCGTGTAGAGATCGGTATCCAGCGTGAGGTCGGCCAGGCCCTGGTAGAGCGGATCGCGGGCGGCGGCCATTTCGTGCAGCACCTGCTCGCGGTCCGGGCGCTGCAGCAGCGGGCGGCCGCGGTCGCGGGCCAGCCGCTCCAGCTGGGCCGGCACGCTGACCCGCAGGTAGACCACGAAGCCGCGCCGGGCGATGGCCGCGCGGTTGTCCGGGTCCAGCACGGCGCCCCCCCCGGTGGAGATCAACTGGCCGTGGCCGTCCAGCAGAGCGTGCAGGACCTGGCGTTCGTGCTGGCGGAACCCGGCTTCCCCGGCGAGTTCGAAGATCGCCGGAATGCTGGCCCCGGTGCTGTCCACGATGGCCTGGTCGGCATCCACGAAGTCCAGCGTGAAGCGCTCGGCCAGCCGGCGCCCGATGCAGGTTTTGCCGGCGCCCATCGGGCCAATCAGGATCAGGTTCGGAGCGGGATTCATTACCCTCGATCCTAACATCTCCGTGCCATCGCCTTTACGCGGCGGCCCCCATGGTGGACGGGTGCGGACTGTCCCGCGCGCCACCGGAGCGAACCATGTCTGTCGCCAAGATCATCGAGATCAACGCCTCGTCCAAGACCAGCGTCGAAGACGCCGTGCGCAGCGGCCTGAAGAAGGTCTCCGAGACGGTCAAAGGCATCCAGGGCGCCTGGATCAATGAAACCAAGGTGGTGACCGATGGCGAAGGCAACATCACCGAGTGGCGGGTAAACCTGCGCGTGACCTTCCTGGTCAGCTGATCGCCGCGGGCTCGGCTTCCGCGCCAGTCAGCGCGTGGCGACGATCCGGCGCTGCTCGTCCAGCGCGATCACCTTGTCTGCCCGTTCCGGCAGGGTGCGCAGGGCCTGGCGGCTGACCCGTTCGTAGTACTGCACGAAGCGCTCCAGCTGGGCGCGGCTCATGCTGCTGCGGTCGGGCTGGGCGGCCAGCAGGTTCTGCTCCTGCTGCCAGCGCCAGCGCGGGATCACCGAGAAATCCGGCGGCTGCAGGAACCACAGCCGGTCGCATCGCTGCCACAGCGCGGGGTAGTGCTCGGCCAGTGCCTGATTGCACCAGCGCCGCCAGCGGCCATCCACATCGGCCTCGCGCTCGAGTGCATTGAGCGGTGGCTCCAATTCGGCCTCACCCTGCGCGGGCGTGCCAAGGAACCAGCCTTCGAACACCAGCAGGTCGAGGGGACCGTCGATGCGTGTCCAGTCTTTCTCGGGCAGGCGCTCGTCGGCGAGCTTGTCGAACCGGGGCAAGGCGACCGGCCCACCGGCGGCGACCGCGTCCAGCGTGGCGTGGGCCAAGTTGAGGTCATGCGTGCCCGGCGGGCCGCGGGTCAGCAGCAGCGGGTGGACCTGCCGCGCCAGGCGTTGGCGCTGGGCACGGGTCAGGTAGACATCATCGATGGAGAGCATGGCCGCGCGCAGGCCGCGCGTTTCCGCCAGCGCCACGACCTGGGCGGCCAGCGTCGATTTGCCACTCCCCTGCAGGCCGCTGATCGCCAATACTGGGATGGCCGCACCGCAGCTCAATGCGTCATCCAGCGCCTGCGCGACCAGCGCATCCGGAAAACCTTTTGTCGGGGGCATGTACGCAGGTGCAGGCATGCAGCGACAATAAACCCAAACCGCGTGACAAGAAAACCGCCATGACCGATCTGTATGCCGAAGCGTTGTCCACCTTTGCCGGGCTGTTTGAAGAAGCCAAGGCGAGCCGGGAAGTCGAACCCAATGCGATGACGGTGGCCACGGCCGACCAGAACCGCCAGCCTTCGGCGCGCACGGTGCTGCTCAAGGCCTTCGACGAACGCGGTTTCGTGTTCTACACCCACCTGGACAGCCACAAGGGCCGTGAGCTGCAGGCCAATCCGCAGGCCGCGCTGCTGTTTCTGTGGCGCAGCCTGCGCGAGGCCGGCATCCAGGTGCGCATCGAAGGGCGAGTGGAGCAGGTCAGCGATGCCGAGGCTGATGCGTACTTCGCCTCGCGCCCGCGCATGAGCCAGATTGGCGCATGGGCGTCGCTGCAGTCAAAGACACTGGCATCGCGCGAGGAGTTCGATGCACGCGTGGCGACCACCGAGGCCAGCTTCGACGGCCGCGATGTGCCGCGCCCGGACGGCTGGAGCGGCCTGCGCGTGGTGCCGCAGCGGATCGAATTCTGGTACGGCGCGCAGTTCCGCCTGCACGAGCGCTGGTGCTATGAGGTCGATCACGACGGGCAGTGGAGCAAGCGATTGCTGTTCCCGTAAGGGCGCGTTCCTCGCAAACTGCACGGGGCGCGCCGGGTAGGAAGGCGCCGGTTAGGATCGGGCGGACGACGATGTCTGCCTTGGGACCGCCCTGCCATGTTTCCTTTTGTCCTGCCTGCTGAATCCCGTGTCGCCCCTTCGCTGCTGTTACTGCTGTCGCGCATCGCCGCGGGCACCATGTTCGCCGTATCGGGATGGAACAAGCTGTTCACCGACGACGGCAGGGATCGCATGCTGGCCACACTGGTGGAGGCGGGTATCCCGTGGCCGGAGGTCAGCGCCCCTGCAGTGGCGATGGTGGAATGGGTGCTGGGCACCACCGTGGTGCTTGGCGTGCTGCCGCGCCTGTCGGCCGCAGCGCTGATGATGATCTGCGCGGTAGCGGCCTTCACCGACGGTATCGGGCGCATCCCGGCCGGCCTGGGACCGTTGGATTGGCTGAGCTGGTTCCTGTATCTGCCGGAGGTGCCGCTGGGCGTGGCCCTGGCGTGGGTGTGCGTGCTGGGCGCGGGGCGTTATGCGCTGTGGACCGGCCGCGGCGCTTCGCCGACGGCGCGAACAGTGGCGCGCAGCGCCCGCGATGCGGGCTCCTGCATACTTCCGGAGGAATCCACCTGTGCACGGACCTGTTACATGACGACCGCATCCGCTTCTTCGCCCGCCATCGATCTGTGCGCGGCCGCCCTGGCAGCCGACGTGGCGACCGTGCAGGCCGGCCTTGCGGCGGGCGCCGATGTCAGCGCAGAAAACGCCTACGGCTTCACTGCGCTGGAATGTGCGGCGCGCGCCACGAATGACACCCCGGCGGCCCAGCATCTGCAGGTACTGCGTTTGCTCATCGATGCAGGAAGCCCGCTGGAACACCTCGGTCGCGGCGGGCGGACGGCGTTGTACCTGGCCGCGGAATTCGCGCGGGAGTGCGCGCCGGTGCAGATGCTGCTCGACGCCGGTGCGAACCCGGCGGTGCACGATGGCTTTGGCAACCATATTGTCGTCAACGCGATGGTGCCGGAGGTGCAGGCGCTGCTGTCTGGGGTGACCGGCCACCCCATCCCGGTGAAGGCCGAGCCGCGGCCGCCGCAGAAGATGCGGGCCGCCGACTGGCGCGCCGCGCACGCCAGGATCACCGCGGTGTTCGCCCGTCTGGAAGAACAGGGCATCGTCACCGCGCAGGACGTTGGCCTGACTCAGGAGGATGGCTTCACCGACACCGCCCAGCAGTTCATCGCGCGCGGCGGCATGGACGCCGGCCTGATCGGCCTGTGCTTCTACACCCGGCAGGACCTCAACCGCGCTAAGCGCAGCAGCGATCTGAGCCTGGGCTTCTGGGCCGGGCCGGAGGGCGCCGGCGCTGCCATGGAGCAGGTCGGGCGCAGGATTGTGGACGCGTTCACTGCAGCAGGGCTGGTGGTGGACTGGGATGGCTCGGCATCGCATCGGCCCACGGTGGACCTGCGCGGGGTGGCGTAAGCCGCGTCCTTACCCGGCGGTGCTGCGCAGCCAGCGCCACAGCGTGGTACGCGACACGCCCAGCGCCTGGGCGACCTGCTCACGGTTGCCGCCGTGGGCATCGAGCAGCTGCTGCAGCGTGTCGTTGCCGGGGCGCGTGGCCGCGCGCTGGGGCGGGCCGTCCGGCGCTGCGTCTGCTACGGCGCGCGCGGCGACGGGCGAGGACGCCAGCTCCGGCAGCCAGGCCTGCATCTGGGCCAGCGCCAGCTCGCCCCGCCCGTGCGGCCAATGGATGCGCAGCCGATCAACCATGTTGCGCAGTTCTCGTACGTTGCCCGGCCACGCGTAATCGCACAGCCGCTGCAGCGCCGGGGCGGCGAGCGGCGACGGCGTGCCGCCCAGCAGGCTGAAGAAGTGTTCCAGCAGCAGCGGCACATCCTCGCGCC
Source organism: Stenotrophomonas sp. RIT-551 (assembly GCF_026241915.1). Classification (NCBI taxonomy): domain Bacteria; kingdom Pseudomonadati; phylum Pseudomonadota; class Gammaproteobacteria; order Lysobacterales; family Lysobacteraceae; genus Stenotrophomonas; species Stenotrophomonas sp. RIT-551. Next base: position 82,276 of record NZ_JAPJIU010000009.1, read on the forward strand.
GTTCGTGCAGCGTCGGCAGCCCGATGCGCAGTGCGGCCAGGCGGTAGTAAAGGTCACGGCGGAAGCGCTGTGCCTCCACCAGCGATTCCAGCGTCTGCAGCGTGGCCGCGACCACGCGTACGTCCACCGGCGTCGGCTCGGTGGCGCCCACGCGCAGCACTTCACGTTCTTCCAGAACACGCAGCAACCGGGTCTGCAGCGGCAACGGCAGTTCGCCGATTTCATCCAGGAACAGGGTGCCGCCGTCGGCCGCTTCCACCAGGCCCACGCGACCGCCGCGGCGGGCGCCGGTGAATGCCCCTTCGTTGTAACCGAACAGCTCGGCTTCGAGCAGGGATTCGCTGATCGCCCCGCAGTTCAGCGCGACGAAGCGGCCACGCCGGCCGCTGGCGCTGTGCAGTTGCCGGGCCACCAGTTCCTTGCCGGTGCCGGTGGCGCCGGTGATCAGCACCGTGCTGTCGTAAGGCGCATACAGTGCGATGTGCTCGCGCACCTGCTGCATCGCGGCGCTGTCGCCGAGCAGGGCATGGTCGGCATCGCGTCGCTTGGGCGGTGCCCGCCGCCGCAGTGAGGACGCACCGGAGCGGGCCAGGGTCTGGGTCAGCTCCAGCGCATGTTCGAAGGCCTGTCGTACCGAGTCGGCCGAATACAGCAGCACGCCGGGCAGCCCGACCTGCTCGGCATGGTCGATCGCCATGCCGGTGCCGACGATGACCTCGATGCCATTGGCGCGCAGGTCGGCGATGCAGTCGCGCGCGTCCTCGCGGGTGACGAAGCGGCGATGCTCGATGTCCAGCCCGAAGCTGTGCTGGAAACTGCCGAAGGTCGGCACATCGGTGGCATGGGTGACCAGGCCGATCCTGGGGGCGATCCGGCGTGCGCGCGCCAGCGCTTCCATCAGGTCGAAGCCGTTGGCCTGGATCGGGACCAGCGGCACCTCCAGCCGGCTGCGCAGGTAGGCCGCATTCGAGCCGCCGGCGATCACCACATCACAGTGTTCGCGGCGCAGGCGCTGGCCGATCACATCCACCGCCTCCTCGAAGCCGAGGTTGATGGGCACGATGCGGGCGCGGCGGTCGAACTCCGGGATCACATCGCCGAGCAGGCCGGTCAAGCGCGACACGCTGACCGTCCAGATCACCGGCAGCTGGCCGGCCTCCGGATCAGACAGGCGGGAGCGGTGGCGGGGCAGGCTGATCGACATGGGCGTGTTTCAATGTTTCAGTTCCAGCCATGTTACAGGTGTTTCAATGTTTCAAGGTGAAACATCCCCGTGACGGTGTTGAATCAATGAAATCAGCCACTTGCGAGCTGGCACGGCCCTTGCGCTCATCCACCGGTCAACCACGATGGAATGCCGCATGAGCACCCCTGTTTCCTCCGCTGGCGCCCGTTTCCGCGCCGCACTGGCCGCCGAATCCCCGTTGCAGGTGATCGGTGCAATCAACGCCAACCACGCGCTGCTGGCCAAGCGTGCCGGTTACCGGGCCATCTACCTGTCCGGCGGCGGCGTCGCGGCCGGCTCGCTGGGCCTGCCGGACCTGGGCATCAACACCCTGGAAGACGTGCTGATCGACGTGCGCCGCATCACCGATGTGTGCGACCTGCCGCTGATGGTGGACATCGACACCGGGTTCGGCCCGAGCGCGTTCAACATCGCGCGCACCGTCAAGTCGCTGATCAAGGCCGGCGCGGCTGCCTGCCATATCGAAGACCAGGTCGGCGCCAAGCGCTGCGGTCACCGGCCGGGCAAGGAGATCGTGTCGCAGGGCGAGATGGTGGATCGGGTCAAGGCCGCCGCCGATGCCAAGACCGATCCGGACTTCTTCCTGATCGCGCGCACCGATGCCATCCAGGTGGACGGTGTGGATGCCGCGATCGAGCGCGCCATCGCCTGCGTCGAGGCCGGTGCCGACGGCATCTTCGCCGAGGCCGCCTACGATCTGGACACCTACCGCCGCTTCGTCGATGCGGTGAAGGTGCCGGTGCTGGCCAACATCACCGAGTTCGGTGCCACGCCGCTGTTCAGCCGCGATGAACTGGCTTCGGCCGGCGTCGCCATCCAGCTGTTCCCCCTGTCCGCGTTCCGTGCTGCCAACAAGGCGGCCGAGAACGTGTATGAGACCATTCGCCGCGAGGGCCACCAGCGTAATGTGGTGGAGGCGATGCAGACCCGCGAGGAACTCTACGACCGTATCGGTTACCACGCCTTCGAGCAGCAGCTCGATGCGTTGTTCGCCGCCAAGAAGTAAGACCGCACACTAGTTTTCTGGAGGGATCATGAGCGACACCACTACCGCCCCCGGCTTCAAGCCGAAGAAATCCGTCGCCCTGTCGGGCACCGCCGCCGGCAACACCGCGCTGTGCACCGTCGGCCGCAGCGGCAACGACCTGCACTACCGCGGGTATGACATCGCCGATCTGGCCAACAGCAGCGAGTTCGAGGAGATCGCGCATCTGCTGGTCCACGGCAAGCTGCCGACCCGCGCCGAGCTGGTCGCCTACAAGACCAAGCTGAAGTCGCTGCGTGGCATCCCGGCCGCGGTCAAGGCCGCGCTGGAAGAACTGCCGCCGTCGGCGCACCCGATGGACGTGATGCGCACCGGCGTCTCCGTGCTGGGCTGCGTGTCGCCGGAGAAAGATGACCACAACCATCCGGGCGCGCGCGACATCGCCGACAAGCTGATGGCCTGCCTGGGCTCGATGCTGCTGTACTGGTACCACTGGAGCCACAACGGTCGTGCGATCGACGTGGAAACCGACGACGACTCCATCGGTGGCCACTTCCTGCACCTGCTGCACGGTGAGAAGCCGCAGGATTCGTGGGTCAAGGCGATGCACACCTCGCTGATCCTGTACGCCGAGCACGAGTTCAACGCCTCGACGTTCGCCTGCCGCGTCATCGCCGGCACCGGCAGCGACATGTACAGCGCGATCACCGGCGGTATCGGTGCCCTGCGCGGTCCCAAGCACGGCGGCGCCAATGAAGTGGCCTTCGAAGTGCAGAAGCGCTACGACAGCCCGGATGATGCCGAGGCCGACATCAAGGCCCGCGTGGAGCGCAAGGAGGTCGTGATCGGTTTCGGCCACCCGGTCTACACCGTCAGCGACCCGCGCAACAACATCATCAAGGAGGTCGCGCGCGACCTGTCCGCCGAGCAGCAGAACGTCAAGATGTACGACATCGCCGAGCGTCTGGAATCGGTGATGTGGGACATCAAGAAGATGTTCCCGAACCTGGATTGGTTCAGCGCGGTCAGCTATCACATGATGGGCGTGCCGACGGCGATGTTCACCCCGCTGTTCGTGATCGCGCGTACCTCCGGTTGGAGCGCGCACATCATCGAGCAGCGCATCGACGGCAAGATCATCCGCCCGAGCGCGAACTACACCGGCCCGGAAGACCAGGCCTTCGTGCCGATCGACCAGCGCAAGTAAGACCGACGTACCGCACCCGTTCGCGGGTGCTTTGCGGAACAGGCCGGCGCGATGCCGGTCTGCTCCGTTGCGGCGTCGCTACTCCTTCTTCGCCGGTGTCACGACGCCCCGGCCCGCCAACAAGCAGCTATCGCCAGCCATGAATACTCAGTACCGCAAGAACCTCCCCGGCACCGCGCTGGACTATTTCGATACCCGTGCCGCGGTCGATGCGATCCAGCCCGGTGCCTATGCCACGCTGCCGTACACCTCGCGCGTGCTGGCCGAAAACCTGGTGCGCCGCTGCGACCCGGCAACGCTGGAGGCCTCGCTGCGCCAGCTGATCGAGCGCCGCCAGAACCTGGATTTCCCGTGGTTCCCGGCGCGTGTGGTGTGCCATGACATTCTGGGCCAGACCGCCCTGGTCGATCTGGCCGGCCTGCGCGATGCCATCGCCGATGCCGGCGGCGACCCGGCGCAGATCAACCCGGTGGTGCCGACCCAGCTGATCGTGGATCACTCGCTGGCGGTGGAATTCCCGGGCTTCGACAAGGCCGCGTTCGAGAAGAACCGCGCCGTCGAAGACCGCCGCAATGAAGACCGGTTCCACTTCATCAACTGGACCAAGAAGGCGTTCAAGAACGTCGACGTGATTCCGCCGGGCAACGGGATCATGCATCAGATCAATCTGGAGAAGATGTCGCCGGTCGTGCAGGTGCGCGACGGGGTGGCCTTCCCCGATACCTGCGTGGGCACCGACAGCCACACCCCGCACGTGGACGCGCTGGGCGTGATCGCGATCGGCGTGGGCGGCCTGGAAGCGGAGAGCGTGATGCTCGGCCGTGCCTCGTGGATGCGGCTGCCCGACATCATCGGCGTGGAACTCACCGGTCGCCCGCAGCCGGGCATCACCTGCACCGACGTGGTGCTGGCGCTGACCGAGTTCCTGCGCAAGGAGCGCGTGGTCGGGGCGTGGATCGAGTTCTACGGCGAGGGCGCCAATGCGCTGACCATCGGCGACCGCGCCACCATTTCCAACATGACGCCGGAGTTCGGCGCCACTGCGGCGATGTTCTACATCGACCAGCAGACCCTGGATTACCTGCGCCTGACCGGCCGCGAAGACACCCAGGTCGCACTCGTGGAAACCTACGCCAAGGCCACCGGCCTGTGGGCCGATGATCTGGTCACCGCGCAGTACGAGCGCGTGCTGCAGTTCGACCTGTCCAGCGTGGTGCGCAACATGGCCGGCCCGTCGAATCCGCACAAGCGTGTGGCGACCACCGACCTGGCCGCGCGCGGCATCGCCGACGAAGGCAAGCTGGCCTCGGGCAAGCAGGAACAGGCCGATGGTCTGATGCCCGATGGCGCCGTGATCATCGCCGCGATCACCAGCTGCACCAACACCAGCAACCCGCGCAACGTCATCTCCGCCGCCTTGCTGGCCCGCAATGCCAACCGCGCCGGGCTGACCCGCAAGCCGTGGGTGAAAAGCTCGCTGGCGCCCGGCTCCAAGGCCGTGCAGCTGTATCTGGAAGAAGCCGGCCTGCTGACCGAACTGGAGCAGATGGGCTTTGGCATCGTGGCCTTCGCCTGCACCACCTGCAACGGCATGAGTGGCGCGCTGGACCCGAAGATCCAGCAGGAAGTGATCGACCGCGACCTGTATGCCACCGCCGTGCTTTCGGGCAACCGCAACTTCGACGGCCGCATCCATCCGTACGCCAAGCAGGCGTTCCTGGCCTCGCCGCCGCTGGTGGTCGCGTATGCGATCGCCGGTACGGTGCGCTTCGATATCGAAAAGGACGCGCTCGGCCATGACGCCGACGGCAACCCGATCACGCTGAAGGACCTGTGGCCGAGCGATGCCGAGATCGACGCGGTGGTCAAGGCCTGCGTCAAGCCGGAGCAGTTCCGCAAGGTCTACGACCCGATGTTCACCTTCAAGGTGGAACATGGCGCACCGATCAGCCCGCTGTACGACTGGCGCCCGCAGAGCACCTACATCCGCCGCCCGCCGTACTGGGAAGGCGCGCTGGCCGGTGCCCGCAGCCTCACCGGCATGCGCCCGCTGGCGGTGCTGGGCGACAACATCACGACAGACCATCTGTCGCCTTCCAACGCGATCATGGCCAGCAGCGCGGCCGGTGAGTACCTGGCCAAGATGGGCCTGCCCGAGGAAGACTTCAATTCCTATGCGACCCACCGTGGCGACCATCTCACCGCGCAGCGTGCGACGTTCGCCAACCCGAAGCTGATCAACGAAATGGCCGTGGTTGATGGCCAGGTCAAGCAGGGGTCGCTGGCGCGCGTGGAGCCCGAAGGCGAGGTCACACGCATGTGGGAAGCGATCGAAACCTATATGGACCGCAAGCAGCCGCTGATCATCATCGCCGGTGCCGACTACGGCCAGGGCAGCTCGCGTGACTGGGCCGCCAAGGGCGTGCGCCTGGCCGGTGTGGAAGCGATCGCGGCCGAAGGCTTCGAGCGCATCCACCGCACCAACCTGATCGGCATGGGCGTGTTGCCGCTGGAGTTCAAGGAAGGCGTGAACCGCAAGACGCTGGGCATCGACGGCACCGAGACCTTCGACGTGCTCGGCGAGCGTGTGCCGCGTGCCGAGCTGACCCTGGTCATTCATCGCCGCAACGGTGAACAGCTGCGGGTGCCGGTCACCTGCCGCCTGGATACCGCTGAAGAAGTCTCGATCTACGAGGCCGGCGGCGTGCTGCAGCGGTTCGCCCAGGACTTCCTGGAATCGGCGCAGGTGATGTGACGCATGAACAGCATGCGCTTGCGGCCGTGGGGCCGCAGGCGCACACTTTGATGGCAAAAATTGCCAAGAGGGCTCTACATGGCCACCATGAACATCTCGCTCACCGACCCACTCAAGCAGTTCGTCGATGAGGAAGTCAGCGAAGGAGGGTATTCCAGCACCTCCGACTACGTGCGTGATCTCATTCGCCAACGCCAGCGTCGCAAGGCTGAGGACCTCTTGCGGCAGTTGATCGCCGACGGTCTTGCATCCGGACCTGCGGCCTCGCTTGAGCCCGGTCATTTTGAGCAGATGCGGAAACGTGCACGGGCGCGCGCGGGGAAATGACGCGTGCGCGGTGGCATCCCCTGGCGGTGCAGGACGCTGATGACGCGGCCGCGTGGTACGCACAGCACGGTGGCACAACGCTGGAACTGAGCTTCATTGACGCGCTGGAAGCCACGGTCGGCATGCTCGAACGGCATCCTGGCGCGGGATCGACGCGGCACGCGGAGCTGTTGGCGACAACGGGAACACTGTTGCGGTTCCATCCGATACGTCATTTTGACGACCATCTTGTCTACTACATCGAACACGCTGCGCGGATCCAGGTGATCCGCATCTGGAATGCCCGGCGCGGACTCGACGCGCTGGTCCTGGACTCGCTCTGATGCACATCCGTTACCGGATGGGCGCCGCGTGGCGTGGTCGAGTTCACTTCAACCTGGCAGAGCGCTCAACGTCATGACCCATCTCCCGCAACTCCGCATTCCCGCCACCTACCTGCGCGGCGGCACCAGCAAGGGCGTGTTCTTCAAGCTGACCGACCTGCCTGCCGCTGCGCAGGTGCCTGGTCCGGCGCGCGATGCGCTGCTGATGCGCGTGATCGGCTCGCCCGATCCGTATGCCAAACACACCGATGGCATGGGCGGCGCGACCTCCAGCACCAGCAAGTGCGTGATCATTTCCGCGCCGTCGGTGCCGGATCACGACGTGGACTACCTGTACGGCCAGGTCTCGATCGAGACCGCCTTCGTCGACTGGAGCGGCAACTGCGGCAACCTCAGCACCGCGGTCGGCCCGTTCGCGATCAGCAACGGACTGATTGACCCGGCCCGGATCCCGCACAACGGTTTGTGCACCGTGCGGATCTGGCAGGCCAATATCGGCAAGACCATCCTGGCGCATGTGCCGATCGTGGACGGCCAGGTGCAGGAGGATGGCGATTTCGAGTTGGACGGGGTGACCTTCCCGGCGGCGGAGATCCAGCTGGAGTTCCTCGACCCGTCCGACGATGGCGAGGGCGGGGCGATGTTCCCGACCGGTAACCTGGTCGATACGCTCGACGTACCCGGCATGGGCAGCTTCCAGGTGACGATGATCACCGCCGGCATTCCCACCATCTTCCTCAACGCGGCCGACCTGGGCTACACCGGCACCGAACTGCAGCCGGCGATCAACGAGGACAAGGCCGCACTGGCCCGCTTCGAGGCGATCCGCGCCCACGGCGCGGTGCGCATGGGGCTGATCGAGACCATCGAGCAGGCAGCGACCCGCCAGCACACGCCGAAGGTCGCGTTCGTCGCCCCGGCGCAGGACTACGTGTCCTCCAGCGGCAAGCAGATCGCGGCCGGTGATATCGATCTGCACGCACGCGCGTTGTCCATGGGCAAGCTGCACCACGCGATGATGGGCACTGCCGCAGTCGCCATCGGTACCGCCGCCGCGATCCCGGGCACCCTGGTGAACCTGGCCGCCGGGGGCGGCGAGCGCGAATCGGTGAGCTTCGGTCATCCCTCGGGCACCTTGCGCGTGGGCGCGCAGGCGGCCCTCGTTGACGGTCAGTGGACGGTCACCAAGGCCATCATGAGCCGCAGTGCCCGCGTACTGATGGACGGTGCCGTACGGGTGCCCGCGACGACCTTGTAACCCCCAACAGGAGCATCACGATGTCCGGTCATGACAGCCACAGCAACCAGCGCCCACCGTGGGACACGGTCCTGACCGACATCGTCGATTACGCCCGCGACTACCAGGTCAGCTCGCCGCTGGCGTATACCACCGCGCGGCACTGCCTGATCGATACGCTGGGCTGCGGGCTGGCCGCGCTCTCGTTCCCGGCCTGCAGCAAGCTGCTCGGGCCGGTGGTGCCGGGCATGCGCGTGATCAACGGGGCACGCGTGCCCGGCACCCGGTTCGAGCTCGACCCGGTGCAGGCGGCCTTCAACATCGGTGCGATGATCCGCTGGCTGGATTTCAACGACACCTGGCTGGCGGCGGAGTGGGGGCACCCCTCCGACAATCTCGGCGGCATCCTCGCCACGGCCGATTGGCTCAGCCGCAATGCCGAGGCGCTGCGGCGCGCCCCGCTGACCATGCGTGATGTGCTCGCCGCGATGGTCAAGGCGCATGAGATCCAGGGCTGCCTGGCGCTGGAGAACGCCTTCAACCGGGTCGGGCTGGATCATGTGGTGCTGGTCAAGGTGGCCTCCACGGCGGTCGTGTCGCACATGCTCGGCCTGGATCGCGAGCGCATGCTCAATGCCGTGTCGCTGGCGTGGGTGGATGGGCAGTCGCTGCGCACGTACCGGCACGCGCCCAACACCGGCTCGCGCAAGAGCTGGGCGGCGGGCGACGCCACCAGCCGTGCGGTGCGCCTGTCGCTGATGGCCGCGGCCGGGGAGATGGGCTACCCGAGTGCGCTGACCGCGCCGACCTGGGGCTTCTACGATGTCTCCTTCGGCGGGCAGCCGTTCCGCTTCCAGCGGCCGTACGGCAGCTACGTGATGGAGAACGTGCTGTTCAAGATCAGCTATCCGGCCGAGTTCCATGGGCAGACCGCGGTCGAAGCGGCGATGCAGCTGCATGCGCAGATGCGCGCCACCGGAAAACGCAGCGAGGACATCGCGCAGATCACCCTGCGCACCCAGCAGGCCTGCCTGCGCATCATCGACAAGCCTGGCCCGCTGCATAACCCGGCCGACCGCGACCACTGCGTGCAGTACATGGTGGCGATCGGGCTGATCTTCGGCCGCCTGGTCGCCGAGGACTACGAGGATGACGTCGCTGCCGATCCGCGCATCGATCCGCTGCGGGCGAAGATCACCTGCGTGGAAGACCCGAAGTTCACCGCCGACTACCTGGACCCGGACAAACGCAGCATCGCCAACGCGCTGCACGTCACCTTCGCCGACGGCAGCACGATGGAGGCGGTCGTCGAGTACCCGCTGGGCCACGCCCGGCGCCGGGCCGAGGGCATCCCGCTGCTGGAGGACAAGTTCCGCCGGCACCTGGCCGGGGTGTTCCCGACCGTGCAGCAGCGCCGGATCCTCGAGGCCTCGCTGGACCCGGTCGCGCTGGAGGCAATGCCCGTCCACGAGTACGTGGACCTCTACCTCGCCACGTAGAGCCGACCGTTGGTCGGCTGCCCTTCGCTGCCTCTCGCCGCGCACCTGCCCGCCCACCATGACGCCCGCACTGGCAGGGCTCCCCGCCCCCCGGACGGACCGGGACGGCCCGTATACTGGCCGCCTTGTTCAAGGAGTGACGTCATGGCTAGCCGCAGTCGGTTCGGGCAGTGGAGCTGGAAGGGAATCGCAGGCCTGGCGCTGGTCGCCGGCCTGGCCATCGGCGTCGGGGGCTGCAAGCGCAACGACAGTGGCCAGCTGCCAGCCCCCTCCGGCGCACCGATCGCGGCCAAGGCCGAGGCCATCACCGAGTTCACTCTGGTCCGGGCCTACCCCGATCAGAAAAGTGACGGCCTGTCGCTGGCGCTGGAGTTCTCGCGCCCGCTGGTCGGCACCCAGGATTTCGACGCGCTGGTCCGTTTCGCCGAGAAGGTCGGCACCGAGGACAGCAGCTGGTCGCTGTCCGATGACGGCAAGACCCTGCGCTATCCGTTCGTGGAGGCGGCCAAGGAATACTCGCTGATCGTCTCCCCCGATCTGCTCGCCGCCGATGGCAGCCGGATCGGCAAGGAGCTGCGCCAGAAGGTCTTCACCGGCGAGCTCAAGCCGGTGGCCGGGTTCGCCTCGCAGGGCAGCGTGCTGCCGGCCAAGGACAGCCGCGGCCTGCCGGTGGTCTCGGTCAACGTGCCCGAAGTGGACGTGGAGTTCCTGCGCGTGCGCGAGAAGGAACTGCCGAACTTCTTCAGCCAGTACCAGCGCGGCGGCCGCCGCGGCAGCTGGGAGCTGGACAGCGACTACGGCGACAAGACGCCGATGTCGCAGCTGGCCGAGCCGGTCTACGTCAACCGCTTCGTGATCGGGGGCAAGCAGAACGAGCGCGTGCTCACCTACCTGCCGACCCAGGACATCAAGGAGCTGCAGCAGCCGGGCCTGTACTTCGCGGTGATGAAGCGCAGCGGTTCGTTCGAAGGCGAGTACGACACCGCCTTCTTCACCGTCAGCGACATCGGCCTGCATACGCGCGCCTACAAGGACAAACTGTTCGTGCACACCGCCTCGCTGCAGAGCGGGGCGTCGCTGAAGAAAATCGAGCTGCGCATCCTGGATGGAAAAGGCGAGGTGGTGCTCAAGGGCGCGACCGACGGCAATGGCAACGCGCTGCTCAACTACACCCTCGATGCCAGCCACGTGCTGATCGCCAGCAGTGGCGGTGACACCTCGATGCTGCCGTTCAATCAGCCCGCGCTGGACCTGAGCGAGTTCGCCGTGGCCGGGCGCGACAACGCCTGGTTCGACGTGTTCACCTGGTCGGGCCGCGATCTGTACCGCCCGGGCGAGACCGTGCGCATCTCCGCCCTGCTGCGTGACAACGACGGCAAGCCGGTCAAGCCTCAGCCCGTGTTCCTGCGCCTGAAGCAGCCGGACGGCAAGACCTTCCGCGAGACCCGCCTGACCCCGGGCGAGCAGGGCTACTTCAGCTTCGAACAGCTGATTCCGGCCGAGGCCCCGACCGGGCGCTGGCAGGTGGAGTTCCGCACCAACCCGGCCAGCAAGGAAGCGATCCAGGGCATGACCCTGCGCATCGAGGAATTCCTGCCCGAGCGCATGAAGCTGGACCTGGACAGCGCCCAGAAGACGCTCAAGCCGGGCGAGCCGCTCAAGCTGCAGGCCGATGCCGCGTATCTGTACGGTGCGCCGGCCGACGGCAACCGCTTCACCGCACGGTTGGCCGTGGCGGCCGAGCAGTCGCCGGTCGAGTCCCTGCCGGGCTATTTCTTCGGCGACCCGACCACCGCGCTGCCGCGCGAGGCGCGTGACGTCATCGATACCGAGTTCCCGGCCGACGGCAAGCTGCGCCAGGACGTGGAGCTGCCGGCCGAGGTCAAGCCGACCGCGCCGATCGCCGTCGTACTGTCCGGCAGCGTGTATGAAACCGGTGGCCGCACGGTGACCCGCACCCTGAAGCGGGTGATGTGGCCAGCAGCCGCCTTGGTGGGCGTGCGTCCGCTGTTCGATCCCAAGGACGGCGCCGATGCCAACAGTAATGCGCGCTTCGAACTGATGCGCGTGGACGCGGCGGGCAAGCCGCAGCCGGCCAAGGGCCTGAAGGTCACGCTGGTGCGCGAGCTGCGCGACTATCACTGGACCTTCAACGACAACCGCTGGGATTACGACTTCACCCGTCGCTTCGAGAACAAGGACACCCGTACCGTCGACGCCGGCAGTGCCGCGGTCGGAGTTGATTTCCCGGTGGAGTGGGGCGAGTACCGGCTGGACGTGTTCGACCCGGCCACCGGGCTGACCAGCCGCTATCCGTTCAACGCCGGCTGGAGCTGGAACGACGAAAACCGCGGCCTGGATGCGCGCCCGGACAAGGTCAAGCTGGCCCTGGACAAGACCGGCTACAAGGCCGGCGATACCGTGCGCGTCACCGTGACCCCGCCGCATGCCGGCAAGGGCGTGCTGATGGTCGAGAGCGACAAGATGCTCTACGTCCAGGATATCGACGCCAAGCCGGGCAGCACCTACGACATTCCGGTCACGGCCGAGTGGGAACGCCACGACGTCTACATCACCGCGCTGGTGTTCCGTGGCGGCAGTGCCCCGAGCAAGATCACCCCGGCCCGTGCGGTCGGCGTGGTGCATGTGCCGATGGACCGCAAGGCACGCCAGATCGCGGTCGGCCTGGTTGCACCCAAGCAGATGCGTCCGGAGCAGACGCTGCCGGTCACCGTGAGTGCCCCGCAGCTGGCCGGCAAGGTCGCGCATGTGACCGTCTCGGCGGTGGATGTGGGCATTCTCAACATCACCCGCTTCCCGGTGCCCGATGCCGCCGCGCACTTCTTCGCGCAGCGCCGCCTGGGTGTGGATGCCTATGACATCTACAGCCGCGTGATCGAAAGCTTCGACGGCAGCAGCGGCAAGTTGAAGTTCGGCGGCGACATGGCACTGGCGGCGATGCCGCAGGCCAAGCGCCCGACCGCGCGCGTGCAGACGGTCGATCTGTTCTCCGGCCCGGTGAAGCTCGATGCCAAGGGCATCGCCCGGGTCGCGCTGAAGGTGCCGGATTTCAACGGCACCCTGCGCGTCTCGGCGCTGGTGTATGCCGATGACCAGTACGGCAAGCGTGACGTGGAGACCGTGGTGCGCGCGCCGATCCTGGCCGAGGCGAGCATGCCGCGCGTGATGGCGCCCGGCGACACCAGCACCGTGACCCTGGACGTGCAGAACTTCACCGGCACGCCGGGCGAGTTCAAGGTGCAGGTCGATGGCATCGGGCCGCTCACCCTGGGCGAGTCCAGCCGCACGCTCAAGCTCAACGCCGACGCCAAGAGCACGCTGAGCTTCCCGCTGACCGCGCGCGAGGGCTACACGGTAGCCAAGGTGCGCGTACGCGTGGACGGCAACGGCTTCAAGGTCGATCGCCGCTATGACCTGCCGGTGCGCGCGGCGTGGCCGCAGGTACTGCGCGCACAGACCCGCACGCTGGATCCGCTGGCCGCGGTCACGATGGAAGCCGGGCTCGCCGATGGCCTGATGAACGACTCGGTGACGGCGCGCATGCTGGTCAGCGCGCTGCCGCCGATTCCGTTCGCCAGTGCCTTGAACGGCGCACTCAACTATCCGTATGGCTGCGCCGAGCAGACCACCAGCAAGGGCTACGCCGCGCTGATGCTGGATGAAGCGACCTCGGCCATGCTCGGAGCGGACGGGCTGGATGCCAAGACCCGCCGTGAGCGCATGGAAGGGGCCTTCGGCCGCCTGGCCTCGATGCAGGTCGCCAACGGCAACTTCTCGATGTGGGGCGACGACGGCTACATCAATCCTTGGCTGACGCCGTACATTGCCGAGTTCCTGCTCGACGCCAAGGACGCCGGCTTCGCCGTGCCGGACAACGTGCTGCAGAAGGCACTGAACCGGCTGAGCGAAGACCTGCTCTCCGGTGGCAACCAGTTCTATGGCGAGGACCGCCGCGAGAACCTGAAGTTCGCCAACCAGGCGTATTCGGGCTACGTGCTGGCACGGGTCAACCGTGCACCGCTGGGGACCCTGCGCGCGCTGTACGACAACGAGCGCAGCAAGTCGCTGACCGGCCTGTCGCTGGTGCACCTGGGCATCGCACTGTCGCTGCAGGGCGATCACAAGCGCGGCGATGCGGCCATTGCCGCCGGCTTCGCCAAGCGCGCGGACGACCGTCCGGCCTACTTCGGCGATTACGGCAGCGCGGTGCGCGATGACGCGTTGATGATCGCGCTGCTGCACGAGCGCAAGCTGTCCAAGCCCGCCTACGATGCACGTGCGGTCGATCTCGGCCGCGCGCTGGACGCCCGCCGCAACAGTGGCTGGATGTGGCTGAGCACCCAGGAGCAGGTGGCGCTGGCTCGCATGGGCAAGGCGCTGTCGGCCAACCAGAAGAAGCTGGTATCCGGTGAACTGGTGGTCGGTGGCGAAAGCGAGAGCATCTCCGCGCGCCGCATGTTCGGCCGCAGCTTCGACTACGCCGCGCTGGCCAAGGGCGTGCGCTTCACCCCGCAGGGGGAGCCGCCGATGTTCGCCAGCCTGGAAGTGGCCGGCATTCCGCGCAACCCGCCCGAACCGGACAGCCGCACGCTGGGCGTGGAGCGCAGCTGGTACACCACCGACGGCAAGCCGTGGACGCCGCGTCCGCTGAAGGAAGGCGAGGCCCTGATCGTGCGGGTCAGTGTCACCCCGAACGTGGACATGCCCGATGCACTGCTGACCGATCTGCTGCCGGCCGGGTTGGAGATCGAGAACTTCAACCTGGGCGATGCCAAGCAGTGGGCCGATGTGGTGGTCGACGGGCTGAGCGTCAACGACCGCGGCGATGCGGCCAACATCAAGCACGAAGAGTTCCGCGACGATCGCTATGTGGCCGCGCTGAAACTCTCGCGTGGCAGCACTGCCAAGGTGTTCTATCTGGTGCGTGCGGTCACGCCGGGCACCTACCGCGTGCCGCCACCGCTGGTGGAGGACATGTACCGTCCGGACCTGCGCGGCGTAGGGCGCAGCCTCCCGGCATCGCTGACCGTGGTGCAGCCCTGATCGCAGGGCGGGCCGTCCGCGTGACGGCCCGCCTGCCTCGTTGCTGACCTGACATGACGTCTCATTTTTCCAAGCGGTGGTGGGCGTCGGCGGTGCGCAGTGTGCTGCCGTACCTGCGTTGGGGTACGGCTGCGGTGCTCACGCTGCTGCTGGTGCTGGATCTCGCGTTTCCGCCACCGCTGCCCAGGCAGCGTGATACCAGTACCCTGGTGGTCGCACGCGATGGCACCCCGTTGCGCGCGTTCGCCGACGCCGACGGCGTGTGGCGCTACCCGGCCTCGGCCGACAGTGTGTCGCCGCTGTATCTGCAGGCACTACTGAACTACGAAGACCGCTGGTTCTGGCGGCATCCGGGTATCAATCCGTGGGGGCTGCTGCGGGCCGGCAAGCAATGGCTGTTCGAGCAGCGGATCGTCTCCGGTGGTTCAACCCTGACCATGCAGGTCGCGCGCATTCTCGATCCGCATACGCGCACGCCGTGGGGCAAGGCAAAGCAGCTGCTGCGCGCGGTGCAGCTGGAGGTGCACCTGAGCAAGACTCAGATCCTGGCGCTGTACCTGGAGCGTGCGCCCTACGGTGGCACCATCGAAGGCGTGGAAGCGGCGAGCTGGGCCTATCTGGGCAAACCGGCCTCGCAGCTCTCGCACGCCGAGGCGGCGTTGCTGGCGGTGCTGCCGCAGTCACCCAGCCGGTTGCGCCCGGACCGCCACCCGGAAGCGGCCCAACGCGCGCGCGACAAGGTGCTCGAACGCATGGTGTCCCTCGGTGTGTGGTCACGCGAGGAGGTCGACGACGCCCGCATCGAACCGGTGGTCACCCGCGCCCTGCAGCCGCCGCTGCATGCCGCACTGCTCGCCCAGCGCCTGCGTTCGGCACAGCCACGGGCCGCGCGGATCGAGAGCACGCTGGATATCGGCCTGCAGCGCACGCTGGAGGAACGGGTGTCCTCGTACTTTTCGCAGCTGCCCGAGCGCACCTCGGCGGCGCTGCTGGTGGTGAACAACCGCACGCTGGAAGCCCGCGCGTACGTCGGCTCGGTGGCCTTCGGCGACAAGCAGCGGCTGGGCCATGTGGATATGGTCCAGGCGTGGCGCTCGCCGGGCTCCACGCTCAAGCCGTTCCTGTACGGCATGGCGCTGGACGATGGCCTGATCCATTCCGAAAGCCTGATGGTGGATGCGCCGCAGAGTTTTGGCGGCTATCGCCCCGGCAACTTCGATGCGGCCTTCAACGGGCCGGTCAGTGCCGCCACGGCCCTGCGCCTGTCGCTCAACGTGCCCGCGGTGGACCTGCTCGACCGGGTCGGCTCGGCCCGTTTCGCCGCACGCCTGTCGCATGCCGGCATCAACCTGCGGTTTCCCCACGGCAGTGCGCCGAACCTGTCGCTGATTCTGGGCGGCACCGGTGCGCGGCTGGAGGATCTGGTCGGTACCTTCGCCGCGTTCAACCGCAACGGCATCGCCGGGCGGGTGCGTTACACCGCCGGGGATGCGGTGATCGAGCGGCGCCTGATGTCGCCCGGCGCGGCGTGGATCACGCGGGAGGTGCTCGAGTCCAATCCACGCCCGGGCTATGGCACCGGTACCTTCGATGTCACCGGCCGCCCGCGCGTGGCCTGGAAGACCGGCACCAGCTACGGCTACCGCGATGCCTGGGCGATCGGCACCACGCGGCATTACACGGTGGGCGTCTGGGTCGGGCGACCGGATGGCACGCCGCTGCCCGGCCAATACGGTGCGGTGACCGCCCTGCCGTTGATGTTTGAAGTGGTCGACAGTCTGCCGCGCCAGGCCGGCGATGCGAGCGCGGCACCGATGCCGGCGAGCGTGGCGCAGACCGACATCTGCTGGCCCACCGGTGGCCTCGCCGAACAGACTGCAGCGACGCTGTGCCAACGGCGGATGCCGGCCTTCGTGCTGGATGGCGTGGTGCCGCCGACCTTTGCCGAGCGCGAGGCGCGGCTGTGGCAACCGGGTCTGCAGCGGTTCCAGGTGGATGCGCGCACCGGGCTGCGGCTGTCGCCCGAGTGCAGTCGGCCGCACGAAGCAGAGCAGCGCGAGATCGCGCGCTGGCCGGCGCTGTTGTCACCGTGGTTGCCGCAGGCCCAGCGCCAGGCCTCGCAGTTGCCGGCCCTGTCGCCGGATTGCAGCGACGATGGGCGTGAGAGCGGTGGCACCCTGCACATCGAAGGGTTGAACGACCGCGCCACCCTCGCACGCGCACCGAATGCCGAACACGGCGTGCGCCTGCAACTGCGGGCGCTGGGCAATGAGACCACGGTCGATTGGTTGCTGGACGACCGCTGGATCGCCCGCACCGAAGGCGCGCGACTGTTCCAGCGTGATTTCGACGAGGTGGGCGAGCACACGTTGACCGCGTTGGCGGCCGATGGTGCATGGACGCAGGTGCGGTTCCGCATCCTGCGCTGACGTCGCGTCGCGAAGACGCCGGTAGTGCCGGCCGCTGGCCGGCATCGCAGTGCGTTCGGATCCTGTGCGGAGCCGGCCAGCGGCCGGCACTACACGTCTGTTCGGATTCTTCGAGTAGCCGGCCAGCGGCCGGCACTACACGTCTGTTCGGATTCTTCGAGGAGCCGGTACGTGGCCGGGGTTACTCCCCGATCCAGCCGTCGAGCAGATCGGCGAATTCGTCGGCGTGCTCCTCTTCCTGGGCGAGGATCTCTTCGAGGATGCGCTTGGTCGTGGTGTCCTTGTCGCCCACGAAGTTGATCATCTCGCGGTAGCTGTCGATCGCGATGCGTTCGGCGATCAGGTTCTCACGGACCATGTCGCGCAGGTCGCTGCCTTCCTTGTACTCGGCGTGCGAGCGCGCGGTAAGCGTATCCGGGTTGAGGTCCGGTTCGCCGCCGAGCTGCACGATGCGTTCGGCCAGCTTGCCGGCGTGCGCCTGTTCCTGCTGTGCATGCTCCAGGAACTCGGCCTTGATCGCGTCGGCGAGCATGCCCTTGGCCATGAAGTAATGGCGGTAGTAGCGCAGCACGCACACGTATTCGGTGGCGAGCGCATCGTTGAGCAGCTTGATCACCGCCTCGCGGTCGGCGCTGTAACTGTCGGTGATCGCGCCGTCTTCGATATCCTTGCGGGCCTTGGCGCGCAGGGTCGCGGTGTCGCTGATGCCCGGCGGACGGGCGTTGTCGGGAGCGGCGTTGTGTTGCTTGTTGGCTGGCTTGGACATGGCTGGCCGGTTTCCTTTGTTGCGTGGGTCTAGCGGGGGAGATGCTCCAGCACGTACTGCGCTGAAGACACCTCGAATTTTCCGGGTTCCTCGATGAAGGTTTCGCGCACGACACCGTCTTCCACATACAGCGCGAAGCGACGCGAGCGCGTGCCCATGCCCGAACTGCTGGCATCCATTTCCAGGCCCAGCGCCCGGGTGAATTCACCATTGCCGTCGGACAGCATCTGCAGCCCCTCGGGGACCTGTTGGCTCTCGCCCCAGGCCTTCATGACAAACGGGTCGTTGACCGCCATGCAGAACACCTCGATGCCGCGGTGGCGGAATTCGGGGAACTGCTCGATGAAGCCGGGCAGGTGCCGGGCCGAACAGGTCGGGGTGAATGCGCCGGGCACGCCGAACAGCACCGCCTTGCGCGAGTCGAACAGGGCATGGGTGTCGATGGTCTCCATGCCCTCGCGGATGCGCTTGAGGGTGACTTCGGGAATGCGGTCGCCAACGTGGATGGTCATGCGGACTCCTTGGACACAGGCAGGGTAGTGAGGGGCATGGGATGGCCATGTCAACATGTTGAAAACCGGCCGTGCAGACCCATCTTCAGTGGGAAAGGCGGGCCACGGGGGCAGCGTAGCCGCCCGGGATGTCCGCCGCATTGCGCAGGATCATTCGCCTCCGGCGTCACGGTGGGCCGACCCGCAGCAGCTAGAATTGCGCGGACGGCGCCCGCCCACGCGGGTGGCCGAACTTAGTCGAGGTGTTTGGATGGAATTCAAGGATTACTACGCCACGCTCGGGGTGGAACCCACCGCGGGCGATGCTGAGATCAAGACCGCTTACCGCCGCCTGGCGCGCAAGTACCACCCGGATGTGAGCAAGGAAGCCGGGGCCGAGGACAAATTCAAGGCGGTCAACGAGGCGTATGAGGCGCTGCGCGATCCGCAGAAGCGCGCGGCCTATGACCAGCTCAAGGCGCAGGGCTACCGGCCCGGCGAGGAGTTCCATACCCCGCCTAACTACGGCGGTGGGCAGGGCTATGATTTCGAGGAGGTGTTCGGGGGCGGCGCCGGTGGCGGCGGCTTCAGCGATTTCTTCGAAAGCCTGTTCGCGCGCCAGCGCGGCGGTGGCGGCGGGCGTGCCAGCGGTTTCGGCGGTGCCAGCCAGGGCCCGCAGCCGACCCGCGACACCCGCGCCAAGCTGTCGGTCCCGCTGGAGGCCGCCTACCAGGGCGACAGCCTGCGCATCAACGTCAACGGCAAGCAGCTGGATGTGCGCGTGCCCAAGGGCATCCGCCCGGGCCAGGTGATCCGCCTGACAGGGCAGGGCACCGGTGGCGGCAACCTGCTGCTGGAAGTGGAGTACGCCGAGCACCCGCAGTTCGAGGTGGATGGCCGCAACATCCTGTACACCCTGCAGGTGACCCCGTGGCAGGCGGCGCTGGGCACCAGCATCAGCGTGCCGACCCTGGGCGGTGCGGTGGACCTGAAGGTGCCGGCCGAGTCCGATGCCGGGCGCAAGCTGCGCCTGCGTGGCCGTGGCCTGCCGGGCAACCCGGATGGCGATCAGATCGTGGAGCTGGAAATCATCGCACCGGCGCCCACCGATGAGGCGCAGAAGAAGGCCTACAAGGCGCTGGCCAAGGCCTTCGGCGAGAAGGTGTGAGGCATCGGCATCACGCCGTCGGCGGTTCCTGGTGGCTGAAAACGCGCTCCAGCACCTCCGACAGCTCGTCTTCGGAGAACGGCTTGGTGATGTAGGCCTTCGCCCCCTGCCGCATGCCCCACATGCGGTCGGTGTCCTGGTCCTTGGTGGTCACCAGGATCACCGGAATGTGCCTGGTCGAGGCGTCGCGGGCCAGCGTCCGGGTCGCCTGGAAACCGTTGAGGTTGGGCATCACCACGTCCATCAGCACCAGATCGGGCAGCTCGGCCTTGGCCGCTTCCACCCCGGCCGCGCCGTCGGTGGCGGTCAGGATCTGGTGCCCGAGTTTCTCGACGATCCGCTGTATCCCCAACAGCTGCGACGGTGAATCGTCGACGATCAGAATGCGTGCCATGGTGTTCCCCGTGTGATGCCCGCAGTGTAGTGCGGGCATCGCGCCGTCGTGAAGCGCCGGGCGTGCCGTCCGTCGCCCGGCTGCCACGCTCAGTCGATTCGTACCACCGTGCGGCCGTGGTTGCCGCCGGCAAGCAGGGTATCGAACGCCGCCGGCAGGCCATCCAGCCCGATTTCGCCCGTACAGATGGCGGCCAGATGCGCCGGCTTCCACGCGCCGCCCAGCTTTTCCCAGACCGCTTCGCGCAGCTCGCGCGGTGCACTGGAGGAGGACACCCCGATCAGCGACACGCCGCGGATGATGAAAGGCATCACCGTCATCTCCAGCTCCGCGCTGGCGGCCAGGCCGGCACTGACCACGGACCCGTAAGGCACGGTCTGGGCCAGCAGGCTGGTCAGCATCGCGCCACCCGCGTTGTCCAGTCCACCGCCGAAGCGCGCCGACTCCATCGGGCGGGTGGTTGCCAGCACCTCACGCGGCAGGACCTCGCGCGCACCCAGGCCACGCAGATAGTCGGCCTGGTCGGCCTTGCCACTGATCGCATGCACCTCGAAGCCCGCGCGGGTAAAGATGTCCACCGCCAGCGAGCCGACCCCGCCGGTGGCCCCGGTCACGGCCAGCGGCCCGTGGGCAGGGGTCTGCCGGTTGTCCAGCATCCGCACCAGGGCCAGCGCGGCGGTGAAGCCGGCCGTGCCCAGGATCATCGCCTCGCGCGGGGTCAGTCCCGTCGGTTGCCGGATCACCGCGCTGGCGGCCAGGCGCACATACGGGCTGTAGCCGCCATCGCGGGTCTCGCTCAGCCCGCAGCCGGTGGCGAGCACCGCATCACCCTCGCGGTAGGCCGGATCGGTCGAGGCCACCACCGTGCCTGCCACGTCGATGCCGCCGACCAGCGGGAAACGCCGCAGGATCCTGCCCTTGCCGGTACCAGCCAACGCATCTTTATAGTTGACCGAGGACCAGTGCGCGCGGATCACCACCTCGCCCGGGTTGAGCTGCGCCAGCCCGATCGGTTCCAGCCCGGCGTGGTAGCCGGTATCGTCCTGGTGGATGCGGAAGGCGTTGAACCGGTCGGGAATTGCCATGAAGATGCCTGACGGGGGGAAACCACTACCTTACCCGCTGTGGTTATGAATCGTTCCCGGAGATGCGTGACCCCTTCCAATCCTGTCGATCTGCCCCATCTAGTAGAATCGACAACGTTTTAACGGTTGACGGTGCGGGAGTGGCCCGCAGGCAACCTTACCTTGATGGAGCGTGCATGGCCTGGAATACACCCGGCGGCAACAAGGGCGGACAAGGCCCCGACGAGAATCGACGTGGGCCGTTCGGTCCTCGCGGTGGCGGCAATGGCGGCGGTTGGGGCGGTTTGCCCGGTCCGTTGAAAGACCTGTTCGATGGCGGCATCCTGCGGTGGGTCGCGGTGGCTGCGGTGTTGCTGCTGCTGTTCTCCAGCTTCCAGCTGATCGGCGAACAGCAACGCGGTGTGGTCCTGCGCTTCGGCCAGTTCCATCGCATCCTGCAGCCTGGCCCCAACTTCAAGCTGCCCTGGCCGCTGGAATCGGTCACCAAGGTCAATGCCACCGAGATCAAGACGTTCAGCAGCCAGGTGCCGGTCCTGACCCGCGACGAGAACATCGTCAACGTCTCGCTCAACGTCCAGTACCGCATCGATGATCCGCGCCTGTACCTGTTCGGCTCGGTCGATGCCGACCAGGTGCTGGAGCAGACCGCGCAGAGCGCGGTGCGTGAGCAGGTGGGTCGTGCCGACCTCAACAACGTGCTCAACAACCGTGGCCCGCTGGCCGTGGCCGCCGAAGAGCGCCTGCAGGCCTCGCTCGGCATCTACCGCACCGGTCTGTCGGTGACCGGCCTGACCCTGCCCGATGCCCGCCCGCCCGAGGAGGTCAAGCCGGCCTTCGACGAGGTCAACGGTGCCCAGCAGGTCAAGGAGCGTCTGATCAACGAAGCCCAGGCTTATGCGGCCAAGGTGGTCCCGGAAGCGCGCGGCCAGGCCTCGCGGGCCCGGACCACCGCTGAAGGCTACAAGCAGGCCGTGGTTGCCAAGGCCGAGGGTGATGCCGAGCGCTTCAGCCTGCTGCAGGCCCAGTACAAGGACGCCCCGGAAGTCACCCGCAAGCGCCTGTGGCTGGAAACGGTGCAGACGGTGCTCTCGGAGAACCGCAAGATCATCGGCGGCGATGGCCGCCAGCTGATCTACGTGCCGATGCCGGGCGACACCCGCACCAGCACCAACGCCGCTCCGGCGGTGACCCCGGAAGTCATGCTGCCGTCGCTGCCTGCCAGCACGGCCGTGGATGGCGTTCGCAATGCGGAGCGTCCGACGACGCGCCCGACCGGTCGTGAGGAGGGCAGCCGATGAGAAGTTCACTGTGGATTGGTCTGGCCGTAGCGGTCCTGCTCGGCCTGCTGGGTTCGGTCTACGTGGTCCGTGAGGACCAGACCGCGATGGTGCTGAACCTGGGCAAGGTGGTCCGTGCGGACATCAAGCCGGGCCTGCACTTCAAGGTGCCGCTGGTGGAGACGGTGCGCGTGTTCGATCGCCGCTTCCAGGTGCTAGATACCGCCCCGGCGCGTTACTTCACCGCCGAGCAGAAGGACGTCAGCGTCGACTTCTTCGCCATCGGTTACATCTCCGACGTGCGCGCGTACTTCCGTGCGACCGGCGGCGATGCCCGCGTGGCCAACGCCCGTCTGGCCCCGATCATCACCGACTCGCTGCGCAACCAGATCAACTCGCGTTCGTTGCAGCAGCTGGTCTCCGGGGATCGCAGCGAACTGATCGCCAACCAGCTGACCGGCATCAACGAGTCGGTCAAGGCGCTCGGCATGCAGATCATCGACCTGCGCATCAAGCAGATCGACCTGCCGACCGACAGCCAGGTGATCAACGATGTGTACGAGCGCATGCGCGCCCAGCGCAAGCAGGAAGCAGCCAAGCTGCGCGCCGAGGGTGAAGAGCAGTCGCTGACCATCCGTGCCCAGGCCGACCGCGAGAGCACCGTGATCGTGGCCGAAGCCGAGCGCGACGCCCAGCAGCTGCGCGGTGCCGGCGATGCCGATGCCGCCCGCATCTATGGCAAGGCCGGCTCGGCCGACCCGTCGTTCTACGCCTTCTACCGCAGCCTGGAGGCCTACCGTGGCTCCATGACCGACGGCAACGGCGTGATCGTGCTCGACAAGAACGACCCGTTCCTGCAGTACCTCAAGAGCGATCGCTGAGGCCGCAGTCGGTAGTCATCCACGGGGACCCGGTGCAGACCGGGTCCCCGTTTTGTTGGTGGAGATGTCATGAAAGATCTGTTCTCGGCGCTGTGCCTGGTCGCCGTGCTGGAAGGCCTGTTCCTGTTCGCCGCCCCGCTGGCCTGGAAGCGCATGGCCGAACAGCTGCTGATGCTGCGCGGCAGCGCCCTGCGTGCGTGGGGCGGGGTGATCCTGCTGGCCGGCCTGACCACGCTCTGGTGGATCCGTCACGCATAGCGCCGGGCGTTGCCCGGCCCCTGACCCCGTGGTGCCGGCCGCTGGCCGGCACTACCCGGTGGGCCCGTCCTGACCGGTTGCCAACACGGGCCGCCAGCGGGGTGGCACCTGCCCAGGGAAACCCGGATAATGCAAAAAAGCCGGACGGGCCTCCCCGTTCGGCTTTTTCCGTGTCTGGGCCTTCCATCGCCGGCCGCTCCCCGTTTGGAGCCGCCATCACCGCGCTGGCCAGCCCTGCCACGGTTTACCCGTCCGCGGCCCCGATGGCCGCAACATATGAGGAGCCCGTCATGGGTCAGTCTGTCGTAGTGCTTGGTGCCCAGTGGGGCGATGAAGGCAAGGGCAAGATCGTCGATCTGCTCACCGAGGAAATCGGTGCCGTAGTGCGTTTCCAGGGCGGCCACAACGCCGGCCACACCCTTGTCATCAATGGCAAGAAGACCGTGCTGCACCTGATCCCGTCGGGCATCCTGCGCGAAGACGCGCTGTGCCTGATCGGCAACGGCGTGGTGATCTCGCCGGCCGCGCTGCAGAAGGAAATCGCCGAGCTGGAAACCTCCGGCGTGGAAGTGCGTTCGCGCCTGAAGATCTCGCCGGCCGCGCCGCTGATCATGCCGTACCACATCGCCCTGGACCAGGCGCGCGAACGCGCTGCCGGCGGCAAGGCGATCGGCACCACCGGCCGTGGCATCGGCCCGGCGTATGAAGACAAGGTGGCGCGTCGCGGCATCCGCATCGCCGACCTGCATTACCCGGCCCAGCTGGAAGAACTCCTGCGCACCGCGCTGGATTACCACAACTTCGTGTTGACCAAGTACCTCAATACCGACGCGGTCGACTTCCAGAAGACCTACGACGAAGCATTGGCCTTCGGCGAATACGTCGAGCCGATGAAGTCCGACGTCGCCGGCATCCTGCACGACCTGCGCAAGCAGGGTAAGCGCGTGCTGTTCGAAGGCGCCCAGGGCGCACTGCTGGACATCGACCACGGCACCTACCCGTACGTCACCAGCTCCAACACCACCGTGGGTGGTGCACTGGCCGGTGCCGGCGTCGGCGCCGATGCGATCGACTACGTGCTGGGCATCGCCAAGGCCTACGCGACCCGCGTCGGCGGTGGCCCGTTCCCGACCGAGCTGGACGATGAAGTCGGCCAGGGCATCCGCGACCGCGGTGCCGAATACGGCGCCTCGACCGGCCGCCCGCGTCGCTGCGGCTGGATGGACATCGTCGCGCTCAAGCGCGCCGTGGCCATCAACGGCATCAGCGGCCTGTGCATCACCAAGCTGGACGTGCTCGACGGCATGGAGAAGCTGAAGGTCTGCATCGCCTACGAATACCGTGGCAAGCGTACCGAGTACGCGCCGCTGGACGCGCAGGGCTGGGAAGAATGCACGCCGGTGTACCTGGAGTTCCCGGGCTGGACCGAGAACACCCACGGCATCACCAACTGGGATGACCTGCCGCCGGCCGCCCGCGCTTACCTGCGCGCGCTGGAAGAGCTGGCCGGTTGCCCGGTCAGCATCGTCTCGACCGGCCCGGACCGCGACCACACCATGGTCCTGCAGGACCCGTTCGCCTGATCAGGCGCGGGCGTGCCGGGCATGCCCGGTAGTGCCTGAAGGTGCAGGAAAAGCCCCGCGAAAGCGGGGCTTTTTCGTGGTGGGGGCGCCTCAGCGCTGGCCGATGCCCATCCGTACTTCGGACAACTCCAGGTTGCCGTCCTGGTTCGCGTCCAGCCGCTGGAAACGCATCTCCGAGGAGCGGCGCATCTCTTCGGCACTCAGTTCGCCGTCACCGTTCTGGTCGGCAATGCGTACCCATTCGGCTGCCGAGAACTCGCCATCACGCTGCGGCCCCAGCACCGCCTGCACTTCATCGACGCTCACGCGGTAGTTGTGATCCGCATCGACCACACGGAAGAACGCGTCACCGTCATACTCATCACGGCTGACCTTGCCATCGCCATTGCGATCCAGCATCGCGAAGCGGTCCGATGCGGTGGCAGGCAGGTCCTGCGCCGCGGCAGCACCTGCTGCGAGTACGCCAGACAACGCGAGCAGGGCGATACGGGGCGCGGACATCGTCACGGTCTTCTCCAGAACGGGCAGGGCGTGCCGTCAGGGCCCAGTGTCCGCCGCGTGGATGACCACGACAACGGCAATTTCCCGCATTCGCGCCAGTAGTTTTACTGAGTGCGCCCCGGGCAGCTGACCGCAACGTTCGCGCCCGCGCCATCGACACCATGGCATTGCTGTGCAGCCACTCAACGAGACACCGGGGCGGCATGGAAACGGGAGATCAGGCGGGCATCGGCATGAGCAGCGCGAACCTCGCCCTGCATGCGGTGGTATCCGAGCTTGAAGTGCTGTTGCGCGGCGACGGCGAACCCCACTGGGCGGATTGGATGCGGCGCGTCATCACCCAGCTCGAGCAGGGCAATCCCGGCGCGCCGGAAAGCCTGCTGCGCGCCTACGGTGGCATGGGGTCTTTCAACGACCTCGCGCTTGGCCAGGATTACAGCAACGGCCGCTTCCAGTGGAAGGCAGACGCTGGCGAACTCAATGATCGCCTGGATGCGCTGCGCGGCCGTGCCTGGGAACTGGCGCGGGCGATCCGGGACGCTACCCCCGGCCCCCGTTGATCAGAGCGCCTGCTGACCTTTCAGCACCGGATAGGGGTTGATGGATTCGCCTTTCCACCACTGCTTTTCCGGGCCCAGTGCGTGGATCTCGAAATGCAGGTGCGGCGCGTCGGGGCTGGCATTGCCGGTGCTGCCGACATAGCCGATCACCTCGCCACGCTTGATGGTCTTCTTCTCGGCCAGACCGTCGGCATAGCGGTCCAGGTGCGCGTAGTAGTAGCAGTAGCGGCCGCTCGGCTCGAACTGGTACACGGTCAGCCCGCCCCGCACGCTGTCGAACAACTTTTCGACCGTCCCATCGGCAACCGCCAGCACCGGCGTGCCGTTTGGCGCAAGGATGTCGATCGCATCGTGCACGCGACCTTCGCTGCGTGCATCGGTGAAGGTGTCCTGCAGTTGCTCGGCACCGATGCCCTGCACCGGGAGCAGCAAGGCCCCGGCCGCGTTTGCCGGTGCCGGTGCGGCACCGCCCGCGTCAGGCGCGGGCGGTGTGGGCGTGGTCTGGATCGGTACCGGCGTCGGGGCCGGGGTGGCAGCAGGTGGCGGTGGCGCATCGAGTGCGGCGCGGGTGGAACTCGTGGCCGAGCCTATCTTGGCCGGCTCGGCGGCTCCCAGGCGGGCAGAGGGGCCAGGCCCCAGCAGCCAATACCCGACCACGCCGATGACCAGGCCCACCGCCAGCAGTCGCAGGATCTTCATCTGCTTACTCCTGCATCACGACCGGCACGGAGGCATCCACGGCGTCGGCCACCTGCAGCGCATCCCAGTTGGTCATGCGCACGCAGCCGTGCGATTCGGTCTTGCCAACGTGGCCGGGCTCCGGGGTGCCGTGCAGGCCGTAGTGCGGCTTGGAGATATCGATCCAGACCACGCCGACCGGGTTGTTCGGGCCGGGCGGCAGCACCGCCTTGCTGTCACCGGCCTTGGCGTCCCAGAACAGCTTGGGGTTGTAGTGGAAGGTCGGATCGCGCGAAATGCCCAGGATCTTCCACTTCCCGATCGGCAGCGGGTCATGCTTGCTGCCCGAGGAAACCGGGAACTGCGCATACACCTTGCCCTCGGCATCGAACAGGCGCAGCGTCGAGTCGGATTTGTCGATCACCAGCTTGCTGGCCTTGGCCAGCGGCGTGACGGAGATGTTCGGTACCTGGATCACACTGCCGGCCTTGCCCAGGTCCACGCCCGGGTTGAGGGTTTTCAGCAGTTCCGGCGAGGCATGGAAGCGTTCGCCCAGCGCTTCTTCCACCGAGCCGAAGCCGAGCGCTTTCAACTTGGCCTGTTCGGCCGGGCCCTTCGGCACGGGGTTGAACGGGCCGGCAACGTCCTCGGCGGTCAGCGTATAGCGCACCAGGGGCGGAGCGCTGTCCGGCTGCAGGGCCTTCCACGTCGCATCGTCCAGTTCGCCGGTGACCTTCAATCCTCGCGCGGCCTGGAAGCCGGAGACCGCGCGTTTCTGGTTCGAACCGACTTCGCCATCGATCTGCCCCGGCGAGAAATGGGCGCGATCCAGCAGCACCTGCGCGTGCAGATCAGAGCGGACGCCGGTCGCCACGGGTGTCTTGGCGGTGGCCGTGTCAGTGGGAGTGGGCGCGGGTGCCGTCTGTGCGACCGCCCAGCCGGAGGACGCTCCCAAGGCGAGGGCGAGCGCGGTGAGGCGGGCGATTCGGTGCAGGCGAAGGGACATCGGCAACTCCAGCGGGAACGTGTTTCCACCATGCCTGCCCGGTGTGCGCACTCGCCGTGAAAACCCTGACGCGCGGCTGAGTGGCGTACGGGAATCCGCCTACGGCGCGCCTAAGGTGAATCCATTCACAGCGTGATCACGGCAGTCGGTCAAGCCGCTGGCCCTGGCGCCGATACCAGCCCACCCCCCACGTTTTTGGATGTCTCATGAATTATCTGCGCAACGTCAGTGTCGTCTGGCGTCTAGGTATGGGTTTTGGCCTGTTGTTGCTGCTGGTGGCGGCCGTCGTGGCCACCGGCGCGACCGGCAGCGCCGTGCAGAAGCGCGCGATGCAGCAGGTGGTCGAGGTCAACGTGACCAAGGTGAGGCTGCTCTCGGACATGCTCGATGCCAACAACCAGATGATGGTCGTGCGCCGGGAGATGCTGATCCGCCAGGGCGACGGTCTGGCCGATGACGAAGCGCGCATCGCCGCGCTGGTCGCGCGCTATGAAGCCAGCTGGGCCGCCTACCAGGCGCTGCCCACGCAACCCGAGGACAAGGCCATCGGCGAGGCCATCGCGGCGGCCCGCGCGGTGGCGCGTCCGCTCAACAAGCAGATGAGCGAACAGCTGCAGCAGGGCGATGTTGCCGGTGCCACGGCGCTCACCCTCGGCGCCGTGCAGCAGGCGGCCAATGGCTGGAACCAGGCGCTCAGCAATGGCGTGGTCTACGAGGAAAAGCAAAGCCGCCAGGCCGCTGCCGAGGCGATCCGGCTGGGTGAGCGGACCCTGCTGCAGTTGCTGGTGCTGGGGGCGATCGCGCTGGTGGTCGGCATCGCCGCCTCCGTGCTGATCAGCCGCAGCCTGACCGGTCCGCTGGCCCGCGCCGTCGGTCTGGCCAACCGGATGGCCAAGGGTGATCTGGCCCACGACGTGGATCTGGGCGGCCGCGATGAGATCACCCAGCTCGGCAACGCGATGGCCACGGTTCGGCAGAGCGTCCAGGGCGCCATCGCCGCGCAGCTGGACATGGCGCGTCAGCATGAAGCCGGGGCCATCAGCCATCGCATGGATGAGACGGCCTTCCCCGGCGATTTCGGGCGGATGATCCACGCCACGAACGCGTTGGTCGGGTCCCACGTCGCCGTCGAGTTCCACATGGTCGAGGTGATGCAGCGCTACGCGATCGGCGACCTCAGTCGCGACCTGGACAGCTACCCCGGCGAGAAGGCCGTGTTGACCACCACCATGGCCAACGTCAAGGACAGCCTGATGGCGATCAACCAGCAGATCGAGACGTTGGCCGCCGCCGCGCGTGCCGGTGACTTCTCGGTGCGCGGCAGCGAGCAGGCCTTCCAGTTCCAGTTCCGGGCCATGGTGGCCCAGCTCAACGGCATGATGGCCAGCTCACAGAGCAGCATCGCCGACCTGTCGCAGGTGCTGCGCGCGATCTCCACCGGCGACCTGACCGCGCGGATGGTGGGCCACTACGAAGGTGTGTTCGCGCAGATGCGCGACGATGCCACGGCGACCGCCGGGCAGTTGACCGGCATCGTGCGTCAGATCCAGGGCGCGGCCGGCAGCATCAACGATGCCGCGCAGGAACTGGCGGCCGGCCACAATGACCTGTCGCGCCGCACCGAGCAGCAGGCCGCCAATCTGGAGGAGGCGGCCGCGTCGATGGAAGAGCTGACCTCCACGGTCCGGCAGAACGCCGAACTTGCCAACCAGGCCGACCTTGAAGCCCATGCAGCCGGTGCCGCGGTCAAGGCGACCGAGCAGGCGATCGCGCAGATGGCGGCGGTGATGAGCCAGATCGACCAGTCCTCGGCGCGCATCGCCGAGATCTCCTCGGTCATCGACGGCATCGCGTTCCAGACCAACATCCTGGCGCTGAACGCTGCGGTGGAAGCGGCCCGCGCCGGCGAGAACGGGCGCGGCTTCGCGGTCGTGGCCACCGAGGTCCGGACCCTGGCCCAGCGTGCCGGCACCGCGGCCAAGGAGATCAAGGAGCTGATCGACGACGCCAGCGCCAACGTCAGGACCGGGCTGAATGTCACGGTGCAGTCCGAAGCGGCGATCGCCCGCCTGACCCAGGCCAGTTCGCGCACCAACCAGCTGATGAGCGACATCGCCGCGGCGACCAAGGAACAGGCCGCGGGCATCGAGCAGGTCAACCAGGTGGTAGTGCAGATGGACCAGGTCACCCAGCAGAATGCGGCGCTGGTGGAAGAAGCCACCGCCGCCAGCCGCGCGCTGGAGCAGCAGGCGCACGCACTGACCGGGTCGGTGGCGGTGTTCACCCTGGAACCCGATGCCACGGCGCGGGTCCGGCCGGCGCCGTGGCAGGCGGCATGATCGCGCGGCCCGCCGGGTAAACCGGAACGCCCCGCGTCGGCGGGGCGTTGTGCCGGTCGAACCCGTCCGCCGGCGCACGCTGCCGGCGGACGGGCTCAGTCGTCGTTCTCTTCCGCCGCCTCGCGACCCTGCTGGCGGATCAGCGCTTCTTCGCGCGCATCGTTGATGGCATGGCGTACGCCATCCAGGTCGATGCTGCTTTCATCCTGTTCGAATTCGCCGGTCAGCACGCTGTCCGGCAGCAGGTCGCCGGCCTCGAACAGCGCCCACATCTCTTCGCCGTACCAGGTCTCCAGCAGTTCCGGCGCCCAGCGGCCCAGATAGGCGGTGAGGTTGTTGACGTCGCGCAGCAGCATCGTGCGCGCGGCGTTGTTGCCCGCCGCACTGACCACCTGCGGGAAATCGATCACCACCGGGCCTTCCGGGCCGACCAGCACGTTGTACGGCGACAGATCGCCGTGGATCAGGCCGCAGCACAGCATCCGCACCACCTGGCGGACCAGGATCTGGTGGAACTCGCGGGCCTGTTCAGGACTGAGCTCGACCTCGCCCAGGCGCGCGGCGGAATAGCCCTCGGCATCGGTGACCAGCTCCATCACCAGCACGCCGTGGAAGTAGCCGTACGGCTCGGGCACGCGCACGCCGGCATCGCGCAGCTGGTACAGCGCTTCGACCTCGGTGTTCTTCCAGGCCGCTTCCTGCTGCTTGCGGCCGTAATTGCTCGCCTTGCCCACGGCGCGCGCTTCGCGGCTGCCACGGACCTTGCGGCCTTCCTGGTACTGCACGCGCTGCTGGAAACTGCGCTGGGCCATGTCCTTGTAGACCTTGGCACAGCGCACATCGTCGCCGCTGCGGACCACGTATACCGCTGCTTCCTTGCCGCTCTTGAGCGGGCGGAGCACTTCATCGATCACGCCGTCGTCGATCAGCGCCTGCAAGCCTTGGGGGGTCTTCACGGTATCTCGGGAATCGGCTGGCGCGGGGCCTGCCCTGGAGGGGGAGGGATTTTCGCATCTTCGGGCCGGGGGAGCCATCGACCCGGCCCGGCGCAGTGAGGTCGTTCAGCTGCGTGTACGTGCGCGACAGCTTGAAATCTGATTCACATCGGCGCGGCAGGCTGGGGCCACCTTCCAAGGAGTGTCGCCCATGATGCTGTCCCTGCTGCGCCGCACCGGTGCCGCCCTGGCCATGTTGCTGGCCGTTTCCACCGTGCATGCCCGCCCTGCGGCCACCGATACCGTGCTGATCGTGGTCAGCGGCGAAGGCCGCGACCAGGGCAAGACCCGTCCCGGCTTCGAGATGGACGAGTTCGCGCAGGCCTACCTGATCTTCCGCGACAACGGCCTGGCGGTGCAGGTCGCCAGCCCGCAAGGCGGACCGGTCGAGGCCGACAAATTCAACGCCGAGGAGCCCTTCAACGCACGCGTCCTGGCCGATCCGGCCGCGGCCGCACTGCTGGCCGATACCCACGCCACCGCGACCCTCAGCGCCGCCGACTATGCGGCGGTCTACGTGGTCGGTGGCAAGGGCGCGATGTTCGACCTGCCGGCCGACGCCGCGCTGCGGGGGCTGCTTGGCACGATGCACGACCGTGGCGCGGTGGTCGCGGCGGTCTGCCACGGCCCGGCCGCACTGGTGGACGTGCGGCTGGCGGACGGATCGCTGCTGGTGGCCGGGCGCCGCATGACCGGCTTCACCAATGCAGAGGAAGGGGTGTTCGGCAAGCGCTGGGCGAAGGAGTTTCCGTTCCTGCTGGAAACCGCGCTGCGCGAGCGTGGCGCGCGCTGGGAGCAGGCGCCGCTGATGATGCCCAAGCTGGTGGTGGACGGGCGCCTGATCACCGGGCAGAACCCCTATTCGACACCGGCCGTGGCCGAGGCGATCGTGCGGGCCACCGGCCGCACGCCGATCGCGCGCACGCCGTGGCGCGATGAGGCCAGCATGGCGCTGGTGCAACGCCTGCTGGCCGGTGAAGGCGAGGCGGTCAAGCGCGAGCTGGCCAGCAACCGTACCGGCTATCACGATCAGCTGATCGGCGTGCTCGGCTACTACCAGCTGCAGGCCGCGCAGGACGATGCGGCGGTACGTGACGCGCTGTCGATCATGCAGCTGGCCGCCCCGTACATGAGCGAACCGCAGCTGCCGCTGGGCATCGCACAGGCGCATTGGCGGCTGGGCGAGGTGGCACAGGCGCGCGCGGTACTCGGCAAACTGCTGGAAACCCACCCGGACATGGCCGAAGCTAGGCAGCTCAAGGACACGATCGAAGGCTGACCCATGGACGATGGCCTGCACATCCTGGTGATCGAGGACAACCCGGCGCTGCGCGCCGGCATGGCCACGCTGCTGGAGGCCCGCGGCCATCGCGTGGCCTTTGCCGCCGATGGCCGCAGTGGCCTGCAGATGGCATTGGCAGAGCCGCCGGATGTGCTGGTGCTGGACCTCACCCTTCCGGGCATGGATGGGCTGCGCGTATGCAGCCACCTGCGTGAGCAGGCCGACCGCCACATCCCGATCCTGATGCTGACCGCGCGCGACACGCTGGCCGACAAGCTGGTCGGCTTCCAGGCCGGTGCCGATGATTACCTGGTCAAACCGTTCGCAGGCGAGGAACTGCTGGCGCGCTGCCTGGCCCTGGCCCATCGGCACGGCCGACGCGACGGGCATGTGCTGCGCGTCGGATCTCTCGGCATCGACCGCCGCAGCGGGACCGTACACCGCGGTGAGCAGCCGATCGAGTTGCCGCAGACGGCCTACCGCCTGCTGGTGCTGCTTGCCGAAGCCTGGCCGCGTACGGTGACCCGCAGCGAGTTGATCCGGCGCCTCTGGGGCGATGAAGCACCGCCCTCGGATCCGCTGCGCTCGCATCTGTATCTGCTGCGACAGGGGCTGGACAAGCCCTTCGACCGGCCGATGCTCAAGACCGTGCACGAGGTCGGCTTCAGGCTGGAGGCCGACGCATGACGGCACGGGTGCATCGCCTGCGCAACCGGTTGATGCTGGCCTTCGCGGTGTTCGCGCTGGCGGTGGCCGGCCTGTTCGGCATGTACGTGGCGGTGTTCGTGTACAGCGTCGAAGACCGGTTCTTCGACGCAATGCTTGAGCAGGAAGCGCAGCAGCAACTGGAGCAGCGGGCCGCGAGTGGGGCCTGGTCGCCACCGCGCAATGCGTTCATGGCGGTCCATGACACCCCTGCCAGCTTCCCCACGGATCTCAAGGCCGCCTTCGATGCTGAGCCGTGGCGCCGCGAGATCGGCGGCACCGAAGGGCGGCACTATCACCTGCGCGCGCTGCCGCCGGGCGGAGCCGGTACACCGGGATGGCTGGTCGCCGAGGTCAGCCAGCAGCTGGTGGTGCGGCCGATGCGCAGCCAGATTCTGGCGCTGCTGGCCTGGTCCGGGCTGGCCGTGGTGGTGGTCGCCATCCTGGCCGGCGCATGGCTGGCGCGACGGACCACGCGTCCCTTGTCGAAGCTGGCGGCGCTGGTCGACGGCATGGCGCCGGACAGGTTGCCGGTGGGGTTCGCCGGGGACTTCCCCGATGACGAGGTCGGCGTGCTCGCCCGCGGCCTGGACAATCTGAGCGGGCGCGTGCGTGCCTTCATTGCGCGCGAGCATGCCTTTACCCGTGATGCCAGCCATGAGCTGCGCACGCCCCTGGCGGTGATCCGCAGTGCCACCGAACAGCTGGCCAGCGAACCTGGCCTGTCCGGGGCCGGGCGGCGGCAGCTCGCGCATGTCCAGCATTCGGCGCGTCAACTCGAACAGACCGTCATCACCCTGCTGACACTGGCCCGCGAAGAGAACGTGGAACAGGACGCGACGCCACTGGCGGTGCTGCCGGTGCTGGAACAGGTGGTGGTCGAGCAGGCCGTGCTGCTGGAGGGCAAGCCGGTGGCGGTGCGGGTGGACGTGCCAGCCGACGTGAGGCTGCCGGTACCGGGGCCGGTGCTGCACATGCTGCTGGCCAATCTTGTCGGCAATGCGTTCGCGCATACCCGGGCGGGTGAGGTGTACATCGATGTGGCGGCTGGACGACTGCGCATCCGCAACACGGCGCCGGCAGGTGACCCTGACACGATCATGCAGCCATTCGCGAAAGGCGAGGGCAGCGCCGGCTTCGGGCTCGGCCTGGCGATCGTGCACCGGCTGTGCGACCGCTTCGCCATCGACCTGCGCATCGAGGGAACCGAGCACGCCACGGTCGCCAGTTTCAGCGTGCAGTAAGATGCACGGCCGGCCCTGCGCGTATGTCAGGACTTGCCGGCCGCTCGCTTGCGGGCGCCGGTCGCTGCCGTCTTTTTCGCCGGCGCCCCGGTGGCGGTTTTCGAGGCCGCTTTGCCGGTGGCCTGCTTGGCGACGGTCTTCTTCGCCGCCTTCTTTACCGTTTTCTTGATTGCGGTTTTCGTCGTCGCTTTTTCAGCGGCCTGCGTCGCCGTCTTCTTTGCAGCCTTCTTGGTGGCCTTCGCGGGCGCTGCTTTCGCAGCGGCCTTCTTCGCAGCGGTTTTCTTTACCGCTGCCTTCTTCGTCGCCGCGGTCTTCGAGGTCTTCGTGGTCTTGGCGGCCGTCTTGTTCGCACTACCGCTCTTCTTCCCGCCACCATCCTGCTTGTTGACCGTGGCCCAGGCGATGCGCTCCGCAGCCGCTTCGCTGCGGCCCTGGTTTTTCTCGCTTTCCTCGATGTGCTCGGCGTTGCGCTTCTGCTTGTCGGTATAGCTGGATTTATCACCGCGCGGCATGGTCATGCTCCTGTCTGGTGACGAAGGTGGCGCCGCTCAGGAGAGCGTGCGCACCTTCGGTTCGCGGGCCCACTGCCGCGTAGCGGCGGCGGCAAGGAAGGCCTTGGCATCCTCGGCTTCCACCACCCCGGCATCGTTGCCGACACGCGCGATCTTCAACAGCGCCTGCGCGCCATCATCGGCGGCGATCGCCTTCAGGTGGACCCAGGCATCGCTGACGAAATCGATTGCGGCCGATTCCTTGCCCAGCTTCTTTGCCGCCTCGGGGCTGAGTACGACGGCCACCGCATCGAAGACCACCGACGGCGTACCGGCCAGCTGGCCATCCGCCGCCAGCGTCTTGCCGTCACTGAGCCTGGCGCCACCGATCTTGGGCGCAACCAGCTTGACGCTGGCGCCGGCCTTGTCGGCCGCCTTGCGCAGGTTGGCGATCAGCGCCGCATCGGAGCCCTCGTCGAACAGGATGCCGATGCAGCGACCGGTCAGCAGGTCCTTGGTGCGGCCGATGATGCGCACTTCCGGCGCCTTCGGGAAATCCTGCGCCGGGGTCTGGGTGGCGGCCGGCTCGGGCAGGGCCGGCATCGCCAGACCATCGGCAACCCGCTTGGCCAGGGCCTCATCGATGTTGCGCAGATGGCTCACGGTGCGCTCGCGCACCTTGACCGTCTCCACCTTGGACAGCTCGAACACCAGCGCCGAGGCCAGATGGGCCTGTTCCGGTGCCTCCAGGCTGCGGAAGAACATCCGGGCCTGGCTGTAGTGATCGGCGAAGCTGTCGGCCCGCACGCGCCCCTTGCGGCCGTCATCCGGCGCGGTGGCGTGGCTCGGGAAGCCATCGGCGGTCTCGCGCGGGCTGTCGCCCTGCAGCGAACTGGGATCGTAGGCGACCCGTCCCTTGGGGATGTTCATCTGCATGTGCCCGTCGCGCTGATGATTGGCGAAGGGGCACTTGGGCGCATTGACCGGGATCTGGTGGAAGTTCGGGCCACCCAGGCGGCTGAGCTGGGTATCCAGGTAGGAGAACAGGCGGCCCTGCAGCAGCGGATCGTTGCTGAAGTCGATGCCCGGCGGCACGTTGGCCGGGCAGTAGGCGACCTGCTCGGTTTCGGCGAAGAAGTTGTCCGGCCAGCGGTCCAGCACCATGCGCCCGATCACGGTCAGCGGCACCAGCGACTCGGGAATGATCTTGGTCGAATCCAGATGGTCGAACGGGAAGGCCTCGGCCTGTTCCTCGGTGAACAGCTGTACCGCCAGTTCCCACTCGGGGAAGTTGCCGGTGGTGATCGCCTCGAACAGGTCACGGCGGTGGAAGTCGTTGTCCGCGCTCTGCAGCTTCACCGCCTCGTCCCAGACGGTGGACTGGATGCCCAGCTTCGGCCGCCAGTGGAATTTGACGAAGGTCGACTCGCCGGCATCGTTGATCAGGCGGAAGCTGTGGATGCCGAAGCCCTCGATGGTGCGCAGCGAGCGCGGGATCGTGCGGTCGCTCATCGCCCACATGATCATGTGCATCGACTCGGGCATCAGCGAGACGAAGTCCCAGAAGGTGTCGTGCGCGCTGGCTGCCTGCGGGAATGCCCGGTCCGGCTCCATCTTCACCGCGTGGATCAGGTCCGGGAACTTGATCGCGTCCTGGATGAAGAACACCGGGATGTTGTTGCCGACCAGGTCCCAGTTGCCCTCCTTGGTATAGAACTTGACCGCGAAGCCGCGCACGTCACGCGGGGTGTCGACCGACCCGGCGCCACCGGCCACGGTGGAGAAACGGGTGAACACCGGGGTGCGTGCGCCCACTTCATTGAGGATCCGCGCCCGGGTGTACTCGCCAAGCGAGCGGGTCAGCTCGAAATAGCCGTGCGCCGCGCTGCCGCGGGCATGCACGATGCGCTCGGGGATGCGCTCGTGATCGAAGTGGGTGATCTTCTCGCGCAGGATGAAGTCTTCCAGCAGGGTCGGCCCGCGCGGGGTGGCGCGCAGCGAGTTCTGGTTGTCACCGACCGGAATGCCCTGGTTGGTGGTCAGCCCGGGGTGGCCGTTGCCCGCGCGCTGGTGCAGTTCATCCCCTTCGCCGCGGACATCGGTGGCGGGTGCGGGGGCGTTCTTCGTGCTTTTCTTGCTGGCGGCCATGAGGCGACTCCGGGAGCTGGCGGGAAGGGGGATCACCTCACACTGGCGGGCCGGGCGTTAATCGAAGGTGCGAAAACACGACGCTGCTTGCACCCGCGCTTCACATGCGGCGCCCGGGCGCTGGGTGAGGCGCGCGCGGGCAGGTATCCTTGGGCGCGTCTTCTCCTGTCTTTCCCAGCCGCATGCGCGTTGAACCCGCCGACATCGAAGCCCTGTTTGATGCGATCCCCGACGTCCTGTTCTTCATGAAGGACTGCGACGGGCGCTATACGCACATCAACCAGACCATGCTGCGCCGGCTGGGCCTGAAGTCGCGCAAGGAGGTGATCGGGCGGACCGCGGCGGAGATCTATCCCACCGGCCTGGGGGCCGATTACGCCACCCAGGACGAGCAGGTGCTGGCCGGCAAGGTCATCGAGAACCTGATGGAACTGCATCTGTTCGCCAACCGCGAGCCGGGCTGGTGCCTGACCTGCAAGCGGCCGCTGCTGGTGGACGGGCAGATCCGCGGGTTGATCGGCATCTCGCGCGACCTCGGCCAGAAGGACAGCCTGGGCACCCAGTACGAACAGCTGCGCCTGGCCCTGGCCCATCTGAATGCGCATTACGCCGAGAACGTGCGCATGCAGACCCTGCTCGACATCACCGGCTTCTCGCTGTCCAAGCTGGAGCGCACCTTCCGCAAGGTGTTCCAGATGACCCCGCAGCAGGTGCTGACCCGGCTGCGCATCCAGATGGCGGTGCACCTGCTGCACGGCCCGGACAGCATTGCCAGCATCGGGCAGGCGTGCGGCTTCACCGACCAGAGTGCGTTCACCCGGAAGTTCAAGGCCGAGGTCGGGCTGTCGCCCCGGGCCTATCGCGCCCAGATCGGGGAGCGCGCCGCCGCCTGAGGCGGGGTGGGGCTTCCGGCCTATGCCGCCGCGCGGCCGACAGGGTATGGTGTCGCACTTGTTGCCCGCCAATCGATTCCGATGCCCGCATCCCAGACTCCGGCTCCTGCCACTCCGCCCGCCGATACCCGCCTCGGGCACGCGCTCAAGCCCCGCCAGCTGATCATGATGGGCCTAGGCAGCGCGATCGGCGCCGGCCTGTTCCTCGGCTCCGGCGTGGGCGTCCAGGCCGCCGGCCCGGCGGTCCTGCTGTCGTATCTGGTGGCCGGCGCGCTGGTGATCATCGTGATGAACGCGCTGGGCGAAATGGCCGCAGCCAAGCCGACCAGCGGCGCGTTCTCGGTGTACGCCGCTGATGCCATGGGGGCCACTGCCGGTGCCACGGTGGGCTGGCTGTGGTGGGTGCAGCTGGTGATCGTGATCGCCGCTGAAGCGGTCGGTGCGGCTGGCCTGCTCGCCACGGTGTGGCCGGCGATCCCGGTGCCGATGGCTGCGCTGGCCTTCATGCTGTTCTTCACCGCGATCAACCTGCTCGGGGTGAAGAACTTCGGCGAGTTTGAATTCTGGTTCGCGATCCTGAAAGTGGCCGCGATCGTCGGCTTCATCCTGATCGGCGTGGCGCTGCTGATGGGCTGGCTGCCGGACGTGGCCTCGCCTGGCCTGCGCAACTTCACCGAGCACGGCGGTTTCATGCCCACGGGCCTGGCCGGCATCGGCGCGGCGCTGCTGGTGGTGGTGTTCGCCTTCGGCGGCACCGAGATCGTGGCGGTGGCCGCGGCGGAAACCGAAGATCCCGAGCGCAGCATCGCCCGCGCGATCCGTACCGTGGCCTGGCGCATCCTGGTGTTCTACATCGGCTCGCTGAGCGTGATCATCGCGGTGGTGCCGTGGACCAGCGAGGCCCTCCGCTCGCCGTTCGCCGCGGTGCTCGAAGCGGCCAGGATTCCTGGCGCGGCCACGGCGATCACGTTGATCGCGGTGATCGCGCTGTTGTCGGCGCTCAACGCCAATCTGTACGGCGCGTCGCGGATGATGTACTCGTTGGCCCAGCGTCGCGAGGCGCCGGCCGTGCTGGGCTGGACCGATCCGCGCCAGGTGCCGATCATCGCGGTGCTGGCCAGCGTGCTCTTCGGTTTTGCGGCGACGGTGATGGAGCTGCTGTTCCCGGACAGGGTACTGCCGGTACTGCTCAACATCGTGGGTTCGACCTGTCTGCTGGTGTGGACGATTTCGTTGTTGTCGCAGCTGATCCTGCGCCACCGTGCCAACCGCGACGGGACCCGGTTGCCGTTCCGGATGGCGGGGTATCCATATTTGACGGTGATCGGGTTGGGGGTGCTGGCGCTGATCTTCGGCCTGCTGCTGTCCGAGTCGCACACGCGCCTGCAGTTCCTGTCGATGGCCGCGCTGACGGCGGTGATCGCCATCAGCAGCGAAGTCGCCCGCCGCGTGCGCGCCAGCCGCCGGGCCGACTGACCCCGGGGCGGGTGGTGGGTGCCGACCGTTGGTCGGCACACCCCGCAAGGGCACGCAACAAAAAACGGCCCGCGCGATGCGGGCCGTTTTCATTCCAGATGCATGCCGATCAAGGTAGGTACCGACCGTTGGTCGGTACGCCTGTCAGGCATCGTGCCGACCAACGGTCGACACCTACACCTCCACGCCCTCGTCTTCCTTGTACGCATCGACCGGGATGCAGGCGCACATCACGTTCTTGTCGCCGTAGACATTGTCCACGCGCGCCACCGGCGGCCAGTACTTCTGCTGGCGCAGGCTGGCCAGCGGGAAGGCCGCCAGCTCGCGCGGGTAGGCGTGGGCCCACTCGCTGGCCGAGACCGCCGTGGCGGTATGCGGGGCGTGCTTGAGGGGGTTGTCCTCGCGGTCCAGGCGGCCGTCTTCGATCGCGGCGATCTCTTCGCGGATCT
The DNA here is from genome assembly GCF_026241915.1 of Stenotrophomonas sp. RIT-551. Classification (NCBI taxonomy): domain Bacteria; kingdom Pseudomonadati; phylum Pseudomonadota; class Gammaproteobacteria; order Lysobacterales; family Lysobacteraceae; genus Stenotrophomonas; species Stenotrophomonas sp. RIT-551. The sequence continues at coordinate 122,018 of NZ_JAPJIU010000009.1, forward strand.
GGATCATCGCGTTGATGAAGCGATCCAGTTCGTGCAGCGATTCGCTTTCGGTCGGCTCCACCATCAGCGTGCCGGCGACCGGGAAGCTCAGGGTCGGGGCGTGGAAGCCGAAGTCGATCAGGCGCTTGGCCACGTCCTCGGCGCCGATGCCGGAGGTCTTCTCCAGCGGACGCACGTCCAGGATGCACTCGTGCGCCACCAGGCCGTTGCGGCCGGTGTACAGGGTCTTGAAGTGCGGGGCCAGGCGCTTGGCGATGTAGTTGGCGTTGAGCAGGGCGACCTGGGTCGCCTTGCGCAGGCCGGCGGTGCCCATCAGCGTGATGTACATCCAGCTGATCGGCAGGATCGAGGCGCTGCCGAAGCTGGCCGCGCTGACCATGCCCACATCGCCTTCGCCGCCAAGCACCTTCGGCAGGAACGGGGCGAGGTGCGACTTGACCGCACACGGGCCCACGCCCGGGCCGCCGCCGCCGTGCGGAATGCAGAAGGTCTTGTGCAGGTTCAGGTGCGACACGTCCGAGCCCCACTTGCCGGGCTTGGCCACGCCGACCAGGGCGTTCATGTTGGCGCCGTCGGTGTACACCTGGCCGCCGTGCTTGTGCACGATCTCGCAGATTTCCACCACTTCTTCCTCGAACACGCCGTGCGTGGAGGGATAGGTGATCATCAGCGCGGCCAGGCGGTCGCTGTACTTCTCCGCGTTGACGCGGATGTCGTCCAGGTCGACGTTGCCGTTGGCATCGGTCTTGGTCACCACGACCTTCATGCCGCACATCTGTGCCGAGGCCGGGTTGGTGCCGTGCGCCGAATCCGGGATCAGGCAGACGTCGCGATGGCCTTCACCGCGCGAGCGGTGGTAGGCGCGGATCGCCAGCAGGCCGGCGTACTCGCCCTGCGCGCCGGAGTTCGGCTGCAGGCTGACCGCGTCATAGCCGGTGCATTCCACCAGCATCGCTTCCAGGCCGTCGATCAGTTCCTTGTAGCCGGTGGCCTGCTCGGCCGGGGCCAGCGGATGGATGTTGGCGAACTCCGGCCAGGTCACCGGAATCATCTCGGCGGTGGCGTTGAGCTTCATGGTGCAGCTGCCCAGCGGGATCATGGTGCGATCCATCGCCAGGTCCTTGTCCGCCAGCGAACGCAGGTAACGCAGCAGTTCGTGCTCGCTGTGGTGGGTGTTGAACACCGGGTGGGTCAGGAATTCGCTGGTACGCACCAGGCCGGCCGGCAGCGCATCGGCGGTGGCGGCGTCGAGGGCATCGACATCCACCGTGGCACCAAACAGCTGGCCGAGCGCGACGATGTCGGCGCGGGTGGTGGTTTCATCCAGGCTGATGCCGACCGCGTCGCTGTCGATCGCGCGCAGGTTGATGCGCGCCGCGGCGGCCTTGGCGTGGATCGCCTTGGCATCGACATCCTTGACGTGCAGGGTGTCGAAGAAGTGCTCGCCCACGTTGACGCCGGCAGCGCGCAGCGCACTGGCCAGGATCGCGGCCAGGCGATGGGTGCGGCGGGCGATGCGGGTCAGCCCTTCCGGACCGTGGTACACCGCATACATCGACGCCATCACCGCCAGCAGCACCTGGGCGGTACAGATGTTGGAGGTCGCCTTCTCGCGGCGGATGTGCTGCTCGCGGGTCTGCAGGGTCAGGCGGTAGGCGGCATTGCCCTGCGCATCGACCGAGACACCGATCAGGCGGCCCGGCATCGAGCGCTTGTACGCATCGCGGCAGGCCATGAAGGCGGCATGCGGGCCGCCGAAGCCGAACGGCACGCCGAAGCGCTGCGAGTTGCCGACCACGATGTCCGCACCCCATTCGCCAGGGGCGGCGATCAGGGTCAGTGCGAGCAGGTCGGTGGCCACCGCGACCAGACCGCCGCGCGCATGCACGGCATCGGCCAGTGCCTTGTAGTCGCCGATATGGCCGAAGGTGTCCGGGTACTGCAGCAGCACGCCGTAGGCTTCGGCTTCCATCGCCTCGGCCGGGGTGCCCACGCGCAGCACGATGCCCATCGGCTCGGCGCGGGTGCGCAGCAGTTCCAGCGTCTGCGGGTGCACCGCGTCGTGCACGAAGAAGGTATCGGACTTGCTCTTGGCCGAGCGCTTGGCCAGCGTCATCGCCTCGGCCGCGGCGGTAGCTTCATCGAGCAGCGAGGCGTTGGCGATCTCCATGCCGGTCAGGTCGGCGCACAGGGTCTGGAAGTTGATCAGCGCTTCCATGCGGCCCTGCGAGATCTCGGCCTGGTACGGGGTGTAGGCGGTGTACCACGCTGGGTTTTCCAGCACGTTGCGCAGGATGACGTTCGGGGTGAGCGTGCCGTAGTAGCCCTGGCCGATGAAGGTGCGGAACACCTGGTTCTTGTCGGCGATGGCGCGGATCTTGGCCAGTGCCTGCACTTCGGTCAGCGACTCGGGCAGGTCCAGCGGCGCCGGCGACTTGATCCCGGCCGGGACGATCGCATCGGTCAGCGCGTCCAGCGAGGCGTGGCCGACCACGTCGAGCATCTGCGCGATTTCGGCGTCGTTGGGGCCGATGTGGCGTTCGACGAACGCGTGGCTGTGTTCAAGCTCGCGCAGGGAGGGGGTGTTCTGGGACATGGCTGGCATCTCGGAGAGTGGGCACGCACGTTCGGAAGGCGGCCGGGCCAGGGCGCGTCGCGGGCGACAGCGATCCACCGGACCTTGCGGTCTTCCTGGGTGCCCCTCTGTCCTTTTGCCTGAGAGTTTAAAAGCGCGCATCGGCGCGCTTCGTGCCCCTTCGGCGCCGGCACTCGCCGGTCTCTCCAGAGTTTTGGTACGGGTGGTATCGGGCCTGAGCGATTACGGGCGTTGCGCCTTCGGCAGCGGGTGCTTCAAAACAAAGCGCCGCTTCTCCCACCATGTAGCCCGGCGATTATAGCCCAGCGCTTTGGGCCGCTGGGCCTTTCCCGCACATGAATACGAGGCCGCGCGGGCGCGCAAAGCCCGGCCCGGGCATGGTGCCGGCCGCGACAAAGGCCTATGATCACCGGATCCTCGTATTCATCTGGCGCCGCCCGTTCCGGGCTGGCGCCCGCCGTGCATTGCGCATGGCCGCTGACGGAAGCCCGCATGACGCCCGCCTCGCCCTCGACCCGCCGCCTGGCCCTGCTGCTCGCAGGCCTGGCGATGTTCGGTCCGTTCTCGATCGACACCATTTTCCCGGCGTTCCTGCTGCTGGGCGACCGCATGCAGGTGGACCAGGTCGCGGTGCAGCAGACCATCAGCGTGTACCTGCTGTTCTACGGGCTGATGAGCCTGGCGCACGGCCCGCTGTCGGATGCGTTCGGCCGGCGCCGGGTGATCATCGGCGGGCTGGTGCTGTTCATCGGCGCCTCGATCGGGTGTGCGCTCTCGCGTGACATGACCACGCTGCTGGTGTTCCGCGCCCTGCAGGGCGTGACCGCCGGCGTGGGCGTGATCGTCGGCCGTGCGGTGATCCGCGATCTGTACCACGGTGCCGACGCGCAGCGGTTGATGAGCCAGGTCTCGATGATCTTCGGCGTCGCGCCGGCGATCGCGCCGATCATCGGCGGTTGGATCCTGCTCGGTGGCGGCGACTGGCCGCTGATTTTCTGGTTCCTGGTGCTGTTCGGCGTGGTGCTGCTGCTGGCCACCGGCAAGTGGCTGCCCGAAACCCATCCGGTCGAGGCCCGCACGCCGCTGTCGATGCGCGCGCTGCTGCGCAGCTATGCCCGCATGGGCTCCAACCCGCGCCTGCTCCGTCTGGCCGCGGCCGGTGCCTTCAACTTCTCCGGCATCTTCCTGTACATCGCGTCCGCGCCGGTGTTCGTGATGCAGCATCTGCAACTGGGCGAGGGCGGCTTTGCGTGGTTGTTCATCCCCACCATCGGCGGCATGACCATGGGCTCGTTCCTGTCCGGTCGGATGGCGGGCCGGCTCACCGCGCAGCGGCAGATCGCGATCGGGTTCGGGCTGTGTGCGGTCTCGGCGCTGTTGAACGTCGGTTACGTGGTGTCGGTGCCGCAGATCGCGCTGCCGTGGGCAGTGATGCCGATCTTCCTTGGCGGTGTCGGCATGGCGCTGATCTTCCCGATCCTGGCGTTGGCCGTGCTGGACATGTATCCGCATCAGCGCGGCCTGGCCTCGTCCATGCAGATGTTCATCCAGCTGATGATCAACACCGTGGTGGCCGGCGTGGTCTCGCCGATGCTCAGCAGCAACCCGCTGCATCTGGCCCTGGGCTACGCAGGCTTCTTCGCCATCGGCGGCAGCTTCTGGTACTGGGAGCGGCACTGCGAACGCCGCCGCGACCTGCTCACGCCGATCGAGTGAGCCACACGCACGCCCCGCCTGCACAGAATGCAGGCGTGGCGCCGTTGCCTACGCCTCGCCGCGGCGTATCCTGTTCGCTCGCCAGCCAGTTCGTGCATCACGACAGCCACTACGCTCCCCTGCGGACCCCATGTCCGCCGCAACCCAGGGTGATTGCATGGCTGCACAGCAGACCTACCGCCTGTTCGACGTCGCGCTGAAGCAGCGCACGGTTCTCTCCCCCTCGCTGATCCGCATGGTCTTCGCCGCGCCCGACGTGGCCAACATGAAGACCGAGGGACCGGACCAGCGCATCAAAGTGTTCTTCCCATTGCCCGGCCAGGCAGCACCGGAGGTGCCGCAAGGCGAGGACTGGTACGCACGTTATCGCGCGCTGCCCGATACCGAGCGTGCGCCGATGCGCACCTACACCCTCCGCGCGCTGCGCCCGGACGCCGGCGAGGTCGATGTCGATTTCGTGCTGCATGGCCCGACCGGGCCCGCCTCGCGCTGGGCCATGCAGGCGCGCGTCGGCGATCGGGTCGGCCTGCTGGCGCCGGACGCGCAGGTCGAGGCCAGCAGCGAAGGGTACGAGTGGAAACCGCCGGCGCAGGTGAAGCGGGTGCTGCTGGTCGCCGACGACACCGCGCTGCCGGCCGTGGCCGGCATTCTGGAGGCGCTGGCCCAGTGGCCGCAGCCGCCGGAAGTGCAGGCCTTCCTGGAGGTCGAGCACGAGGCGGATGTGCTGCCGCTGCAGGCACCGCTTGGTGCGCAGCTGTTCTGGCTCGCGCGCGAGGGCGCCGCGCATGGCCAGCGGCTGCAGGACGCGGTGCGGGCGCGGATCGGCCCGTCCGGCATCGGTGGCGGTGAGCAGCCCCTGGCCGAGATCGACATCGACCAGGACATCCTGTGGGAGCAGGCCAGCGCCGAGCAGGACGGGCTGTATGCCTGGGTCGCCGGTGAAGCCGGGGCAGTCATGGCGATCCGCCGGCATCTGGTGAAGACATGCGGGATCGACCGTCGGGCCATCACCTTCATGGGCTATTGGCGGCGCGGAAAAGTCCTCGATTGAACTGGCCACGCAGGCTCCAGCACGGGCCCGCCAAGGCCCGTGCGGTATCCTTGGCGCTTTGCCGCAGTCCGGATTTCCCCATGTCGACCACCTCCAAACTGCGCCGCGACATCCGCCGGCGCCGCGAAACCCAGGCCGCCAACCGCGAGCAGGCCAACGCCACGCCGGTTGAGCCGCATGCCGAGCTGCGTGACCAGCAGCGCACGCTGCTGGCCGGTATCGTCCGCCGCGATGGCGAGTGGGTGCTGGGCATGGATGGCCGCATCGCCGGCCAGACCCCCAGCGCGGCGCGGGTGCTGGCCCTGATCATGCAGGCCGCTGAACTGCACGAACGCCAGGGCACCCCGGTGCGCCTGGTGTACTCGGATGCGCTCAAGGACGCGGCGCATGCCGAGGCCAAGGCCGACGGCATGGACTTCGACCAGTTCAAGGTGGAACTGGCCGCGAGCCTGAAGCCGCGTGCCCGCCAGGGAGATGCACCGGCCGAGTGATGGCGGTGCCGCATAGGGCCTGCTGCTGGTCGGCGGCGCGTTGCCCGGCAAAGCGCACCGATCGGTTCCCATGAAAAAGCCGGCCCGAGGGCCGGCTTTTTCGTTTGCCATGGTGCGCGGACCAGCGGCCAGCGCGACCGGTCAGTGGGCCGCAGGTGCGGTTGCGGCCGGCGCCGCCGCAGCGGTAGCCGCCGGCACCTGCCAGCCACACATCTGGCCCTGGTTCTGCTGCTTGAGCCATTCGTTGACCGGGGTGAAGTACTCGATCATCGGGCCGGCATCAAGCTTGTCGCCACCGGTGATCTCCTTCAGCGTGGCCTGCCACGGCTGGCTGGCACCCTTGCTCAGCATGGCCCAGAACTTCTGGCCGGCTTCCTTGTTGCCGTAGAAGCTGCACTGGTGCAGCGGGCCCTTGTAACCGGAGGCATCGCACAGGCCCTTGTAGAACTGGAACTGCAGGATGCGCGCCAGGAAGTAGCGGGTATACGGGGTGTTGCCCGGCACGTGGTACTTGGCGCCCGCGTCGAAGAATTCCTCACCGCGCGCGGTGGCCGGCGCCACGCCCTGGTACTTGGCCTTCAGGTCCCACCACGCCTGGTTGTAGTGGTCCGGCGTGATCGAACCGTCGAACACGCCCCAGCGCCAGCGGTCGATCATCAGGCCGAACGGCAGGAACGACACGCCGCTCAGGGCCATGCGCATCTGCGCGTTGATGGTCGCCTCACGGCTTTCCTGCGGCGTGTCGACCAGGCCGATCGAGTTGAGGTACTGCGGGGTCATCGCCAGCACGATGGTGTCGCCGATCGCTTCGTGGAAGCCATCGTTGGCACCGCCCTGGAACAACGGCGGCAGCGGGTTGTAGGCCAGGTCGTAATAGATGTGGCCCAGCTCGTGGTAGATCGTGGTGAAGTTCTCTTCGTTGGGCTTGATGCACATCTTGGTGCGCACGTCGCCGTCCATGTTCATGTCCCACGCGCTGGCGTGGCAGACCACGTCGCGGTCCAGCGGCTTGATGAACTGGGTCTTGTCCCAATACGATTTGGGCAGGGCCGGCATGCCGAGCGAGACGTAGAAGTCCTGCGCGCGCTCGGTCATCTGCTTGGCGGTACGCAGTTCGGCCTCACGCTGCGCCTTGTACAGCGCTTCCACGTTTGCGCCGCTGCCGGCCTTGGCCAGGGCACCACTCAGGTTGCTCTGGTACTGCTTTTCCAGCGCGGCGGTGATGTCCAGGTTGCCGGCACCGGGATACGGTTCCAGCTGGTCCCACAGATTGGACCAGTCCTGCTGCCACATGTTGCCGGTTAGGTGTGCGGCGATCAGGCCACCGTTGACCTCGGCCTTGTCCTTGCCGTACGTGCCGTCGAGCTTGGTGCGCGCGTAGCAGTGCAGCTGCTCGTACATCGGCTTGACCTGGTCCCACAGCCGGTCGGTTTCCGGGCCGATCTGGTCGGCGGGCATGTCATAGCCGCTGCGCCACATCTGGCCGGCATCGGCGAAGCCCATTTCCTTGGCGCCTTCGTTGACCAGGCTGACGAAGCGCTCGTAGTCGGCGCGCATCGGCTTGGTGGTGCCATGCCAGCCCTGCCAGGCGTCGAGCTGCTTGTCGTAGTCGCGGCTGCGCGCGAGCACCTGTTCCAGATCGCCCAGCTGGCGGCAGCTCTGCGGGTTGGCCTCGTCGGTGCAGTACTTGCCGGAGCCGTAGGCGCCCTCCATGCGGCTGGCGATGCGGGTCAGCTCGGAGAGCTTGGCCGGGTCGCGCGGGGCGGGCATGGAGGTCATCAGCTTGAGCAGGTGGATCTGGCGCTTGGTGTCTTCGCTCATGGGCTGGCCGTCGTACTGGCCGGCCTGGGCGATCCAGCCGTTGAGGACGGTGAGCCAGCGTTCATTGGCCTTGGCCGCGACGCGCTCGGAATCGTCGTTGATGTAGGTCGACGACAGCCACTGCGCCGAGGTCATTTCCGGGTACATGGCCTTGTACTCGGCGTTGACGCGGGCGATGAACTGGTCCGCGGTTTCCTTGGACTGGGTGGTGCCCGTGGCCGGTGCATCGGCGGGGGACGGTTCCTTCTGGCAGGCCGCCAGCGTCAGTGCGGCAGCACTGACTGCCAGGGCCAGCAGGAGCGGGCGGTGGTTCACGGGCACATCCTTGGGTGGTGTCAGACCGGCGAAGGCTAGTGAAGCGCCGGGCGCACCGCAAGGGGCAGGGCAGCAGAGGCGGTTCGATTGGCACCGCCAACGTCAACGTCAAGGTCAACGGCGATGCGTCCGTGCTCCGTGAGACGGGGCGGTGCGCATGGGACAAGCCTGCTTATACCTCGCACCCAGCAAACAGATCCCGGCCACGCTCATACACCGAGGTCTTGACCTGCATCAGCCCCAGTACCGAGGGGAACAGATTGTCGTGGTCGGTGTACCTGCCCGCGCGCTCCCGCACGCAGGCCAGGTTGAGCCCGCGGTTGGCTGCGAAGGAAGGGGAGAACCACATCGTCATCGGCACGCGGGTCTGTTCCTGCGGGGCGATCGCGTACGGCACCCCGTGCAGGTACAGGCCCTTCTCGCCCAGCGACTCGCCGTGATCGGAAAGGTAGATCATCGCGGTGTCGTAGTCGTCCATGCCCTTCAGCGTGCCGATCGTGCGCGACAGCAGGTGATCGGTGTAGAGCAGCGCGTTGTCGTAACTGTTGGTGATCTGCGCGCGGCTGCACTTGCCCAGGTCCGGGGTGTCGCAGGTGGGGGTGAAGCGGCGGAAGCGCGCCGGGTAGCGTTCGAAGTAGCTCGGGCCGTGGTTGCCCAGTTGATGCAGCACCACCACGCGGTCGCCGGGCCTGGCGCGGACCTGGGTGGCCAGGTCGTCGATCAGGATCTCGTCCATGCAGCGCCCGTTGGCGCACAGGCTCGGCTGCTTGGCATCGTCGAGCGCCTGCATCTCCAGGCCCTCGCACACGCCCTTGCATCCGGACTGGTTGTCACGCCACAGCGTGGCGATGCCGGCGTGGTCCAGCACGTGCAGCAGTGACTGGTGCGCGCGGATCTTCTTCTCGTCGTAGTCGTGGCGTCCGTACGGCGAGAACAGGCAGGGCAGGGAGACTTCAGTGCTGGTGCCACACGAATGCATGTCCGGGAAGTTGATCACCCCGGCCTGGGCCAGCTCCGGCGTGGTCTGCTTGGCATAGCCGTTGAGGCCCCAGTTCTGCGCGCGCGCGGTTTCGCCCATCACGATCACCAGCAGGCGCGGGCGGCTGCCGGCTGCACGCGGGGTGGCCTTGGCATCGGTACCGATCGGCAGTTTCGGAGCGCGCTGGATCGGGTTGTCGCCGCGCAGCGCCTTGGGCAGGCCGAGCAGGAAGTTGCCCGGCGTGGCCAGATAGCGCACCTCGCGCTGGTTGCGCATCAGCGAGGACATCTCCTGGAAGGAGAGCATCGCCCCGCCAAAGGCGATCAGCGCCGACAGCAGCAGGAAGCCGGCCCGCCACAGCAGCGCGTTGCCCAGCGTGCGCAGGCGCAGCTGCACGCGCCACAGCAGCAGCATCGGCGCCAGGGCCAACAGCAGCAGCGGCGCGATCAAGGTGGGCGTGATCAGCTCGCGGCTTTCCTTGTGGTCGGTGGCCAGCACGTTGCGCAGCATGTCCGCATCCAGATAGATGTGGTAACTGCTCATGTAGTGCGCGGCCAGCGCCGTGCCGATCAGCAGCACGCTGAGCACCACCTTGGCGTTCCAGCGCCACACCAGCAGCCCCAACAGCAGACAGTGCGCGCCCACCAGGAACAGCAACAGCGAGACAGCGAAGCCGATGCTGCCCGGATGCGTGGCCATCGCGCTGTGCCAGAACAGGCCATTGCAGGCCACCGCGAAGAAGATGCTGGTGAGCAGGATCAGGGTTTCGGTGGTGCACTGCGGGCGCCAGGCACGCAGGGTGGCCAGCGCCGACAAGCGCGTGGCGCGCGGAAGGGTGGTGCTCATGCCACTTCTCCCTGCGCGATGCCTGGTGACGTGCCGCGTTGGCGCAGCCGCACCGGTTCGATCAGCAGATACAGGCCAAGCGAAACCGTCCAGCAGATGGCCAGCGTCCACAGGTCATGCGACAGGAAATGCGCACCGCGCAGCTGCTGCGAGACGCCGAACACGCCGCCAGCCAGCAGGCCGACGGCCAGGCCGCGCCAGCGCCAGGCCGGGTGCACCATCAGCGCGAAGAAGTACAGGCTGACCCACGCAAACCCCGCGCTGGAATGCCCGCCTGGAAAGCACACCCCGCGCGGCATCCCGGGTGGGCGTGTTGCGAACAAGCCGATGAACTGCCGGGTGCCGCCATAGCGGGCCAGATCCCACGGGCAATCCATGTTGGTCAGCGACTTGAGCAGCGAGACCACGCCGGTGCCCAGCGCGACGGCCAGCACCAGATACAGCAGCGGCCAGCGCCATGCGGGTGCGCGCTCGGTGCGCCAGGCGTGGAAGCACAGCACGATCGCGACCAGCGCCGCCACACTGCTGGTCCACTTGCCGGCCTGGTGGATCAGGTGGGTGGTGACCCAGGCGTTCTGCAGCGCCCACTGCTGCCCTTCGAGTCGATAGAGGCGATCGGCCAGCCACTGGTCGCCACCGGCGCCCATCAGCATCGCGCTGGCGAGCAGCGCCAGCGCCAGCGGTACCCAGAGGTGGCCGCGGAGCAAGCGTGGGGTGAGCGCGGTGGCCGACGTGGATGAAAGGGCAACGCTGGACGCTGGGAACATGGACAAAGGGGCCGGCGGGAGATTCCGGCGCCATGGTCGTCAGCGCAGTGTCGGAGACCGGTCGGAGCGATGTTGGCCGCCGGTTAAGCGCGGCCTGCCGTTCAGTCTTCCTCGTCCTGCGCGGTGTCGGTGGCCGTGACGGCGGCATGGCAGTCGGCCTGCCAGGCAGTACCCGGGAACAACAGCCACCGGTTGCGGTTGGCGCTGCCGATCTCGATCACCGCCGCCGGGTCCACGCAGGGACTGATCGCTTCATCGAGCACCAGCAGCCAGCGCTGGCGCGGCGCCTGTGACAGCCACGGCCCTGCGACCTGCCATTGCTGGTCCCACGGGGTCTTGAAGCCGAAATCGGTCACCGGGCGGTCGGCCTGCAACAGGTTCTGTTCGCGCCAGGCGACCACGCCGAGCTCGGCCTCCGGCCCGATCCGCAGGCCGACGCACTGCATTACCGCCGAGGCGGAGCTGTACGGGTCCAGGGTCGGCATCAGCACCCAGCCGTACAGATTCCAGAGCAGGAAGGCCGCCGCGACCACCAGCGCGCCTGCCCGGCGCTGGCGCCACCACAGGGCCAGCGCCAGCAACACCACGCCGAAGGCGATCAGCCAGCGGCCAAGCACGGGCAGCAGCGTATCGGGCATCGCGCGCCGCGCCAGCTGCACGTGCGCCCATTCGCTGGCCGACCACAGCTGGGTGCCGACATACAGCGCCGCCACGCCGAGGACGGCGACATAGGCCCACAGCAACCAGCGCAGCCCGGCCCGGCGCAGCAGCCCGGGCAGCAGCGGGGCGGCGGCCAGGCACAACGCGGGCAGCATCGGGAAGATGTAGACCTCCCGCTTGCCCGGGCTGGCGCTGAAGAACACCAGCACCAGCAGGGCCCAGCCCAGCAGCAGCCACCAGCGTCCATCCAGGCGCTTGAGGCGGCGCCACCATGCCGGAACCAGGGCGGGCAGCAGCAGGCTGCCCGGCAGCCACAAGGTCGCCATGACCTGCAGGTAGTACCAGGCCGGCTTCACGTGGTGCCAGGCGTTCGCGTAGCGGGTGGCGGTCTGCTTGAACAGCAGCTCGCGCGCATAGGCGTGCAGGGCCGGGTCGGCCGAGTGCAGCAGCGCCACGCCCAGCGGCGCCAGCCACACCGCCGTGCCGAGCAGGAAGGCCGGCAGCAGCCACCACAGGTCGCGGGCAGTGCCGGCCGGCCGCCTGGCGCCGCGCACGCGCCAGCGCCAGGCGGCGAACGGCAGCAGCACCAGCAGGGGCAGGAAGCCCACGCCCTTGGTCACCGTGCCCAGCCCGGCGGCGAAGCCGGCCAGCCACAGCGCGGGCCGGTTGCGGCCTTCCAGCAGGTGGCGCAGCAATCCCCATAGCGACAGGGTGGTCATCGCCACCAGCACCATGTCGATCTGCGCCCGCTTGGCCATCAGGCCGAACTGCAGGCAGCTGAACAAGGCGAGCATCGCCCACCAGCCGACACGCCGGTTCCACAACCGCCGGCCCAGGTCCCAGGTCAGCCAGAGTGTCAGCAGAGCGGCAAGCAGCGAAGGCACCAGGAAGGCGATGGTCCAGCCGCCGAACAGCTGGTGGCTGGCGGCCTGCAGCCACATGAACACCGGCGGTTTTTCCGCGTACAGTTCGCTGCCACGGTGAGGCAGCAGCCATTGCCCGGAGGCGACCATGGCCCGTGCAGCCAGCACGAAACGGGGTTCATCGGGCGGTGAGGGCTGGCGCAGGCCGATGCCCGCCGCCAGGGCCAGCAACAGGGCAAGGCAGACCAGCACACGCGGCCAGCGCCGCAGGAAGAAGGATTCGGTCACGCCAGGCTCTTTGGCAAAACGGCCACTGTCTCCCCGACAGCGTAGGAAAAGCGTCGTAACCACCCCCATTGCGACCGGATTCCGACAGGGTTCCCGCTACCATGCGCCCAACCGGTCAAGAGAGTCTCCCATGCGGCTGCTGGTCATTGAAGACAACCGTCAGCTGGTTGCCAATCTATTCGATTATTTCGAATCGCGGGGCCATGTGCTGGACGTCGCGCCCGATGGCGTGACCGGCCTGCACCTGGCCGTGTCGCAGCCCTATGACGCCCTGATCCTGGACTGGATGCTGCCGCGCATGGAAGGGCCCGAAGTGCTGCGCCGGCTGCGTGCCGACCACGGCTCGGAAGTGCCGGTGATCATGCTCACCGCGCGCGACGAACTCCCCGACAAGATCGCCGGCTTCCGCGCCGGCGCCGACGACTACCTGACCAAACCCTTCGCACTGCCCGAGCTGGAAGTACGTCTTGAAGCGCTGATGGTGCGCGCCAAAGGGCGCAACCCGCGCAAGCTGCTGGAAGTGGCCGACCTCAAGCTGGATCTGGCCACCCTGGAGGCGCAACGCGACGGCAAGCCGCTGCACCTGTATCCGGCCTGCCGCAAGCTGCTGGAGGTGCTGATGCGCGCCAGCCCCGGCGCGGTGACCCGCCAGCAGCTGGAATTCGCACTGTGGGGTGACGAGCTGCCCGACGGGGATCTGCTGCGCTCGCACGTGTACGAACTGCGCCGCAGCGTGGATGGCCCGTTCCAGCAGAAGCTGATCCACACCTTGCCGCGGGTCGGTTACCGCCTCGGCGTTTCCGCGGCGGGCGGTGCAGATGAAGTGGCGTAAGCGCCCGCCCACGCCATCGCCGATGCACCGGCGCATGGTGTGGTGGCTGCTGGGCTACCTGGCGCTGATTTCGCTGGCGGTGTTCAGCGTGGGCAACTACGTGCACGAACACGCCGAACACTCGGCATGGCGGGCGCTGCTCAACTCCGAGCTGGACAGCATCGTCAACCACATCGAACACGAGCCGCACTACCGCTGGCAGGATTCGGACACGCTGCGGCTGTTCTACATCAACGGCAGCCCGACGGTGCCGGACAGCCTGCGCACGCTGCACCCGGGGCTGCACGACGGCGTGGAGGTCAACGGCCGCGCCAGCGCGGTGATGGTGCGTGAAACCACCCAGCTGGGGCGCTTGGCGCTGGTGCTGGACATCAACGATTTCCACGAGCTGGAGCAGTTCGCCACGCGCTGGGTGCTGCTGGCCGGCGTGCTGATGATCATCGTGACCGTGCTGATGGCCTCCTTCGGCGTCGGCCGGCTGGTGCGGCCGCTGAGCTCGCTGGCACGGCGCATCGACGATCTGCACCCGGGGGTGCCCGGGCAACGGGTGGAGGTGGACCCGCGCGCCAGCTCCGAGCTGTACGTGATCGCCAACGCGCTCAATGACTACCTGGCGCGCAACGAACAGTTCGTCGAGCGCGAGCGGGTCTTCATCAGCACCGCCAGCCACGAACTGCGTACGCCGATCGCGGTGATCACCGGGGCCTCGGAACTGGCGCTGGGCCAGCCGGACATTCCAGACCGTGCGCGCCAGCAGATGCAGCGTGTGCACCGCACGGCCCAGGGGGTGGAGCAGCTGATCCAGCTGCTGCTGGTGCTCGCACGCGACCCGGCCCGGCTGGCCGCGCTCGGTGAACGCATTCCGCTCGACCTGCTGGTGCCGGACATCATCGAAGACCATCGCCATCTGATGGGCGACAAGGACCTGCACATCGAGATCGACGGCCTTGCGCGCGTGGATATCATCGCCCCGCTCGGCGTGGTCCAGGCCGCGATCGGCAATCTGCTGCGCAACGCGATCGAGAACAGCGGTCGCGGCACCATCCACATCCAGGTCTCCGGGCAGGCCGTGGTGACGCTGCAGGACCCCGGGCTGGGCATGAGCCCGGAAGAGATCGCCGCCGTACATGCACGCATGGCGCGCGGCGATCGCAACGAGCAGAGCGGCATCGGCCTGGAGCTGATCGCCCGGCTGTGCGAGCACCTGGGCTGGGCGCTGCAGATCCAGCCCTGTGTGCCGCGCGGTACCTGTGTGATCCTCGATCTGGGCGCTTCGCTGCCGGGTCGCTCTGACCGCGCATCGCTGCCCGCGTCGTGATCGGCCCGCGCGCTGCGCTGCAAAGTGTGGCGTCGTGAAGACAATGTTAAGCTCCGGAGGCGCCGCTCTATGCGGCGCTTTTTTTTATCCCTTCGATCGACAGAGGATGGCTTGATGCCGACCGAACCCAGTACTGCCCTGATCACCAATGACATCGTCGGCCTCGGCCTGATCGCCGCCACCCTGGCCGTGATCTTCTGGGCCGCCAGTGGCCCGACCCCGATCCTCAAGAAGATTTTCGCGTGGGTGCCGGCGCTGTTGCTGTGCTACTTCATCCCGGCCATCTACAACACCGCCGGCCTGATCGACGGCCATAACACCTCGCTGTACAACCCGATCGCCCGTGACGTGCTGTTGCCCGCAGCGCTGGTGCTGCTGACGCTCTCGATCGACCTGAAGGGCATCATGAAGCTGGGCCCGAAACTGCTGGTGGTGTTCTGCGCCGGTACGCTGGGCATCATCCTCGGCGCGATCGTGTCGTTCCAGACGATGTCCTGGATCCACCCGGCCACCGTGGCCGGTGATACCTGGAAGGGCATGGCCGCCCTGGCCGGCAGCTGGATCGGCGGCGGCGCCAACATGGTGGCGATGCGCGAAGTGTTCGGCACCGATGCCACCACCTTCGGCCAGTTCGCGGTGGTCGACGTGGCCTGCGCGAGCCTGTGGATGGCGGTGCTGCTGTTCCTGGCCAACCGCGCCCAGCAGATCGATACGCGCAATGGCGCCGATACCCGTGCCATCGATGAGATGAAGGCCCGGATCTCCGCCTATGAGGCGCAGAACGCCCGCATTCCCAGCCTCACCGACCTGATGGTGATCGTCGGCGTGGCACTGGGTGGCGTCGGTCTGGCGCATGCCATCGCCGCACCGCTGAGCGGCTGGTTCAAGGCGAATGTGAGCTGGGCCAGCCAGTTCAGCCTGGACAGCGCGTTCGTCTGGGTGGTGCTGTTGTCCACCGCGCTCGGCCTGGGCCTGAGCTTCACCCGTGCACGCAGGCTCGAATCGGCCGGTGCCTCGCGCCTGGGCACCCTGTTCCTGTACTTCCTGATCGCCTGCATCGGCATGCAGATGGACCTGCTCTCGCTGCTCGACCGCCCGTGGCTGTTCGCGCTGGGCGCGATCTGGATGCTGACCCACATCCTGGTGCTGTGGATCGCCGCCAAGCTGATGCGCGCGCCGCTGTTCTTCTTCGCCATCGGTTCGCAGGGCAACATCGGTGCAGCCGCTTCGGCGCCGGTGGTGGCCGCGGCGTTCCACCCGAGCCTGGCGCCGGTCGGCGTGCTGCTGGGCACCGTGGGCTATGCCACCGGTACCGGGCTGGCCTATGTGACTGGCCTGATCCTGAAGTGGATGGCGGGCGCGTAAGCGGGATCATGATCGCGCGCGTACCGGCCCGTCCGGGACGCGCAGTCCGGTCGTGCCGGCCCCGGGCCGGCGCCACACCTGGGAGAGACGTGTGACACCTCATTGTTCTTCGTTCATTGCCGTCAGTCTGGACGGTTGTATCGCGCGCGCGGATGGCAGTCTGGACTGGCTCGACCACGCCAATCAGAGCGTGCCGGCCGGTGAGGATTGTGGATACGCTGCCTACATGGCGCCGATCAAGGCGATCGTGATGGGGCGGCGCACCCTCGAGAAGGTGCTGTCCTTTCCCGAATGGCCTTACGCGGATCTGCCGGTCTATGTGCTGAGCCACACCCTGCAGGCCGTTCCGGAGGCGGCACCAAACTCGGTGCGGCTGCATTCCGGGGCCTTGTCCACATTGATGGAAGAAGCGGCAACGCGTGGCCTGGACCGACTCTACATCGATGGCGGACGCACGGTGCAATCCTTCCTCGCCGAGGGCCTGTTGCGGGAGATCACCGTGACCACGATTCCGGTCCTGGTTGGTGGTGGCCTGCGGTTGTTCGGCGAGGCCGGGGCCGAAGCGCTCCTGACGCATCGCGCCACCGTGGTGTACCCGTTCGGATTCGTGCAGACGCGCTACGCCATCGGCAGCGCTGGCTAGGGCCGAGGGTCGGCCAGGCACCGGCCTGGGGCCATCTACAGAAACGGCGGCGCTTTCGCGCCGCCGTTTGGTTGCAACGTTGTCGCGACCTCCGGCCGGGACCGTGCGGACGCTGCGGCGTCAGCAGCAGCGCCCCCCGTTCTTGCCGCTGTACCGCGCCTCCTGGCGCTCGCGGAAGAACGTCTTGTAGTCCATCGGCACGCGGTCCGGATGCTTTTCCAGCACATGCCGGACGTAGTTGTCGTAGTCGGGAATGCCGCAGCACAGCCGCGCGGTCTGCACCAGGCGCCGCCAGATGCGGCGGTGGGCCTGGTACTGACCGGCGGGGACGAGTTCGGTGCTCATCACAGGTCCGCCATCTGGTGCGGCTGCAGCGCCACGTACGGGGTTTCCTTGTCGGTCCGCTGCGGCGTGCGGCGGGCCATGAAGATGGTCTTGATCGCGTAGAACAGTATCGAGAACACCACGAACAGGAACAGCACGGTCAGGCCGGTGTTGACGTAGGCGTTGACCACGATCTGGTGCATCTGGCCGACGGTCTTGGCCGGGGCGGTCAGGGTGCCGGTGGCGATCGCGTCCTGGTACTTGTGCGCCTGGGCCAGGAAGCCCTGCGCCGGGTTCTTGTCGAAGATCTTGATCAGCCCAGCATAGGTGGTGCAGATCAGCAGCCACACCGCCGGCACACCGGTGACCCAGGCGAAGCGGTCACGCTTCATCTTGAACAGGACCACGGTGCCCAGCATCAGCGCGATACCGGCCAGCATCTGGTTGGAGATGCCGAACAGCGGCCACAGGGTCTGGATGCCGCCGAAGGGATCGACCACGCCCGTATAGAGCAGGTAGCCCCACAGCGCCACGCAACCGGCGGTGGCGATGATGTTGGCCGTCCACGATTCGGTCTTCTTCAGGGCCGGGATGAAGTTGCCCAGCAGGTCCTGCAGCATGAAGCGACCGGCACGGGTACCGGCGTCGACCGCGGTGAGGATGAACAAGGCTTCGAACAGGATCGCGAAGTGATACCAGAACGCCATCATCGCGTTGCTGCCGCTCGGGATCGCCTCGTGCAGGATCTGCGCGATGCCCACTGCCAACGTCGGTGCGCCACCGGCGCGGTGCAGGATGGTCGGCTCGCCGATCGCTGCGGCCGTGGCCTCCAGCTGCTCGGGGGTGATGATGAAGCCCCACGTATTGCTGATGTAGGCCGCAGCGGAGACCGCATCCGGGCCGATCACGGCGGCCGGCGCGTTCATGGCGAAGTAGATGCCCGGGTCGATGATCGAGGCGGCCACCAGCGCCATCACCGCGACGAACGATTCCATCAGCATGCCGCCGTAGCCGATGTAGCGCATGTGGCGCTCATTGGCGAGCAGCTTGGGCGTGGTGCCCGAAGCGATCAGTGCGTGGAAACCGGAGACCGCGCCACAGGCGATGGTGATGAACAGGAACGGGAACATCCCGCCCTTCCAGACCGGGCCGTCGCCGCTGGCGGCGAACTGGGTCAGGGCCGGCATCTTCAGCTCGGGCATGACGATGAGGATGCCGATCGCCAGCGCCACGATGGTGCCGATCTTGAGGAAGGTGGAGAGGTAATCGCGCGGGGCCAGCAGCAGCCACACCGGCAGCACCGAGGCGACGAAGCCGTAGCCGATCAGCATCCAGGTGATCTGGATACCGGTGAAGGTGAAGGCCGGGCCCCAGACCGGGTCGGCGGCGACCTTGCCACCGAACCAGATCGCGGCGAGCAGCAGGATCAGACCGACCACGGAGATCTCACCGATCTTGCCCGGGCGGATGTAGCGCATGTACACGCCCATCAGGATCGCGATCGGCATCGTCGCGATGACCGTGAACATGCCCCAGGGGCTTTCGGCCAGCGCCTTGACCACCACCATCGCCAGCACCGCCAGGATGATGATCATGATCAGGAAGGCGCCGAACAGGGCGATGGTGCCGGGCACCGGCCCCATTTCCTCACGCACCAGGTCACCCAGCGAGCGGCCGTTGCGGCGGCTGGAGAGGAACAGGATCATGAAATCCTGCACCGCGCCGGCCACGACCACGCCCACCACCAGCCAGAGCAGGCCGGGCAGGTAGCCCATCTGCGCGGCCAGCACCGGGCCGACCAGCGGGCCTGCACCGGCGATGGCGGCGAAGTGGTGGCCGAACAGCACGTGCTTGTTGGTCGGAACGTAATCCAGACCGTCATTGTTGATCACCGCGGGCGTGGCCCGGGTCGGATCGAGCTGCATCACCTTGTCGGCGATGAACAGGCTGTAGAAGCGATAGGCGATGAGATAGATGGAGACCGCAGCGACGACGATCCACAGTGCATTGATGGGTTCACCGCGGCGCAGCGCGACGGTGCCTAGACAGAAGGCGCCGAGCAGTGCGATGACTGCCCAACCCAGTTTCGAAAAACCTTTCATGAGATTGCGTCTCCCTGGAGATCGTCGTAAGAGTCCGCCCTCGCACTGACGGGGTCAATGCAATGGCGGGGGCTTGCCGCTAGTACTTTGGTCGTAGGGTGGGCGCGGTGCGTGCCCGTGCACGTCATCGGAACACCACGCTTGGAACAATCGGTTGCGGGCGTGGCGGTTGGCCGGCAGGGCCGGCGCGCCCATCTTGTAGGCAGTTCACCGATCCTGGAGTCATCATGAGCAGCCCAACCCCGGTGCGCGTGCTGCGCACCATCCGTGGCATGGCCACCTCCGATGGCGCCGGCGTGCGCCTGACGCGCGTGATCGGCGGGCCCTCGCTGCCCGACCTGGACCCGTTCCTGCTGCTGGATGAATTCGGCACGGACCGCGCCGAGGACTACATCGCCGGCTTCCCGAGCCACCCGCACCGTGGTTTCGAGACCGTGACCTACATGCTCGATGGCCGCATGCGGCACAAGGACAACCATGGCAACGAGGGCCTGCTCACGCCGGGCAGCGTGCAGTGGATGACCGCCGGCCGCGGCCTGATCCACTCGGAGATGCCCGAGCAGGAATCGGGGCAGATGCGCGGCTTCCAGCTGTGGGTGAACCTGCCCGCGCGCGAGAAGATGACCGAGCCGAAGTACCAGGAGTTCGCGCCGGACCATATTCCGGTGACGGCACCGGCCGGGGGCGTGCAGGTGAAGGTCATCGCCGGCCAGGTGGGCGACACGGTCGGGCCGATCGTGCAGCCGGCCACCGATCCGGTGTACCTGGACATCACGCTGGATGCCCACGCGGGCTGGAGCTACGCGCTGCCCGATGGCCATAACGCGTTCGCCTATGTGTTCGAAGGCGGGCTGGAGATCGGCGAAGGCCACGATGCGCGTCCGGTAGCCCGCCAGGAAATGGCGGTGCTGGGCGGCGGCGAGCAGCTGGTCCTGCGTGCCGGTGAAACCGGGGCGCGCCTGATCCTGGTGGCGGGCCGGCCGCTGCGCGAGCCGGTCATGCGGCATGGGCCGTTCGTGATGAACACCAAGCAGGAGCTGATGCAGGCCTTCGTGGATTTCCAGGAAGGCCGCTTCTGAGGGGTGTTGGCACCGCCCGCTGGCCGACAAACGCATGACACCTGACGGTGTGGGAGGCGCCGGCCAGCGGCCGGCGTTACCGTGAATGGCGGGATGAGTGCGGTGCACCGTCCCGGCCTCGTGCTCAGCGCCCGGCGGCGACGGCCGAGGGCGTCAGGCTCATGCCCTGCGCCAACGATTGCAGCGAGCCGAGTTCGCTGGCGTCACCGGCATACAGCGCGATCTGGGCAAAGCGGTTCCTGTCGAACTTGACCACGGTGATGCGGCGGGTTTCATACCCCGGCGGCTTCTGGCCGCCCAGGTCGGGCTGGTACCAGTACAGGGTTTCACCGGCGAAGCTGCCTTTTTCCTGGCGCAGCGCACGGTTCAACGGCAGCTCCGGATTGCGTGCGCTCAAGGTCAGGCTGAGCACTTCACGCCCATCGGCGGTGCTGGCCCTGCACAGGATCAGGTCCCGCTGGGCCAGTTGCTGCCAGTGCAGGCCGCTGCTGGCGGGCAGGGACGGACATTCGCTGGTCGCTTGCGCCGCGACAGCGCCGGCAGACACCAGCAGACACACACACACGACAGCGCGCAGGACGTTCATGCATTCCCCCAAGGTCGATGATCGCGTCCGTCGCTGACAGGCATTCCGGTGGCCGGCGACAACCCAGGCCGTGGTGGCGCATTCCCCGCGCGCGTACCGGATGACTCGCTGCCGTCAGTGTCGGACGAGTGATCCGGACCTTAACGGAATGTGACTCAGTGTACAAATAACGGTTTCAGTTGATTCCTTTGTCAGCGGCCGGGCGGGGGTTGCCCGCCCGGCCCTGAGCATCAGCGCGGCGCGGTGCCCATCCACTTGTAGAGAGTGCCGCCGATCAGCCCGCCCAGCAGCGGCGCCAGCCAGAACAACCAGAGTTGGCTGAGCGCGCCGCTGCCGGCGAACAGGGCCACGGCAGTGGAGCGCGCCGGATTGACCGAGGTATTGGTCACCGGAATGCTGATCAGGTGGATCAGGGTCAGGGCCAGGCCGATCGCGATCGGGGCGAAGCCGGCCGGTGCGTTGCCATGGGTGGAGCCCATGATCACGATCAGGAAGAACGCGGTGAGCACCACTTCGCAGAGGGCGGCGGCGGCGACGCTGTAGCCCCCAGGCGAAAGTGCGCCATAGCCGTTGCTGGCGAATGCGCCGGCCTGGCTGCCATCGATCTGGAAACCGGGCGCGCCGGAGGCGATCTGCAGCAGGATGAAGCCGGCCAGTGCGCCGCCCAGCACCTGCGCCACGATGTAGGGAAGCAGCTCGCGCGCGGGGAAGCGGCCGCCGGCCCACAGGCCGACACTGACCGCCGGATTGAAGTGCGCGCCGGACACGTGCCCGAACGCATAGGCGCCGGTCAGCACGGTCAGGCCGAAGGCCAGCGCGACGCCCAGAAAGCCGATCCCCAGCGGATTGCCATCGCCGCCGAACGTGGCGGCCAGCACGGCGCTGCCACACCCACCCAACACCAACCAGAACGTGCCCAGGAACTCGGCGGCCAGACGTTTGCCCATGCTCATCGACGTGCTCCACGTGTATGCCCGGGGTGGGCAGGCGCAACGTAGCTGAATCGGGGTTCATCGGGGTGACGATGGCGTCAATACCCGACGAACGGTCGATGGCGGTGCGCGGGTCAGTACGTGGGCAGCGGGATGAACTCTTTGTCGTCGCCGGGGATGGTGCCGAAACGCCCGGATTCCCAATCGTGCTTGGCCTGCTCGATACGCTCGGTGGAGCTGGACACGAAGTTCCACCACAGGTGGCGCGGGCCATCCAGCGGTTCGCCGCCCATCAGCATCGCCTTGATCGGGGTCTTGGCGCGCAGGCGGCCGCGGGCACCGGGCTCGGGAATGATCAGGTGCTGGGCAGGAACATCCACGCCATCGAGCTGGGCCTGGCCTTCCAGGATGTAAAGCGAGCGCTCGGCGTGGCCGGTATCGAGATCGATTTCCGCATCGGCATCCAGATCGATGGCAACGTTGAGGGTATCGGCGAAGACCTTGACCGGCGATTCTTCGCCGTACGCGCGGCCGGCGATGACACGCAGCCAGGCTCCCTTGCGGCGCTGCTGGGGCAGGGTGGCGGCAGCATGGTGGTAGAACGCGGGGTCGGTCTCTTCAAACTGCTTCGGCAGCGCGAGCCAGGTCTGCATGCCGTGCAGCGGATGGTCGTGCTCGCGTTCGACGGTGGGCGTGCGTTCGGAATGGGCGATGCCGCGGCCGGCGGTCATCCAGTTGACGTCGCCGGGGCGGATCACCTGGTCCGAGCCGAGCGTGTCGCGGTGGCCGATGGCGCCGGACCACAGGAAGGTGACGGTGGCCAGGCCGATATGCGGATGCGGGCGCACGTCGATGCCGGTGCCGGGGGAGAGCACGGCCGGGCCCATCTGGTCGACGAAGACGAACGGACCGACGCTGCGCGCCTGCAGGGTCGGCACGGCGCGGCGTACCTGCAGGCCACCGATGTCATGGATGCGGGGGGCGATGATGGTCGTCATGCGGGCGGTCTCGCTGGCGGGGACAGAGCGGGAGGATCGCATGCGGGGTGTGGGGGCGGGAGGCCTGTATCGGTAACAGGTTGTTCTGGTCGCACAGGGACGGCAGCACAAACGACAACGCCACCTCACGGTGGCGTCGTCACATCACATCATCGCGCCTCAGATCACGGGCTCACGCAGTACCGGCGAGTCCCAGCCCGGGCGCGGGGCGAAGCGATCGCCGTAGCGCTGCTGCAGCACCTTGAGGCGTTCGACCAGCACATCGGCACCGGTGGCGCGGATGTACTGGATCGGGCCACCGCGGAACGGGGCGAAGCCAGTGCCGAAGATCACGCCGGCATCGAGCAGGTCCGCATCGGCAACCACGCCGTCGTGCAGGCAGGCCACCGCTTCGTTGAGCAGCGGCAGGATCAGGCGGTCTTCCAGATCGGCCGGGATCTCGTAGTTGGCGGGGACGTCCGGCTTCTGCGCCCGGCCGTTCTCCCACTTGTACAGGCCCTGCCCGTCCTTCTTGCCGCGCTTGCCCTGTTCCACCGTCGCCAGGGCAGCCGGCACCTGCAGCCCGAGGAAGGGCGCCAGTTCCTTGCCCACGCCCGCGGCCACGTCCAGACCGACGGTATCGAGCAGTTCGATCGGGCCCATCGGCATGCCGAACTTGACCGCGGCCTTGTCCAGCACCGGCCCGGGCACGCCTTCGGCGTAGGCGGTGGCGGCTTCGAGCATGTACGGGAACAGCACGCGGTTGACCAGGAAGCCGGGGGTACCGGCGACCGGCACCGGGAACTTGCCCAGTGCCTTGCAGAACGAGGCCAGGCGACGCTCGGTTTCCGGGGCCATGCCGTCGTGATGGATGATTTCCACCAGCGGCATCTGCGCGACCGGGTTGAAGTAATGCAGGCCGGCAAACTGCGCCGGGCGCTGGATGTGGTCGCGCAGTTCGTCCAGCGGGATCGAGGAGGTGTTGGTGGTCAGCAGCGCATCGGCCTTCATCGTCGGCTCCAGCGACTGGTACAGATCACGCTTCGCTTCCGGATTCTCGATGATCGCTTCGATCACCAGATCGGCCAGCGCCACGCCCTCGCCCGCGAGATCGGCCTTCAACCGCGCGGCCACGGCCGGGCGCTTGCTGTCGTCCTTCACCCGCTTGGCGAACAACGCCTGCGCGCGTTCCATGGCCGGATCGATGAAGCGCTGCTCGCGATCCTGCAGGGTCACGTTGAAGCCCTTGTAGGCCGACCACGCGGCGATGTCACCGCCCATCACGCCGGCACCGACCACGTGCACGTGCTGGATGCCATGGTCCTTGCCACCCAGGGCCTTCAGGCGTTCGGTCAGGAAGAAGATGCGGATCAGGTTGCGTGCGGTCGGCGTGCCGGCCAGCTTGACCACCGCGCGACGCTCGGCATCCAGGCGGGTCTGGATCGGGCTGCCACCGGTGCGCGCCCAGGTGTTGATCAGCGCGTACGGCGCCGGGTAGTGCTCCTTGCGCGCCTTGCGGGCGACCTGCTTGGCCATCTGCGGGGCGAGCAGCTTGCGCGCCAGCCAGGTGTTGGTGATCCACGCCGTCGCGCGCTGCTTGAACGGGCGGGTGGTGCCCTTCAGTGCGAGCGAGACCGCGGTATCGAGCAGCACGGCGGGCGCGACGACCTTGTCGACCAGGCCGATGTTGCGCGCGGCCGAGGCCGACAGATTGCGGCCGGTCAGCATCATGTCCATCGCCGCCGGCGCGCCGACCAGCTGCGGCAGGCGCGAGCTGCCGCCCCAGCCCGGGAAGATGCCCAGCTGGGTTTCCGGCAGGCCGATCCGGGTGGACGGATCATTGGAGGCCACGCGGTAACGGCAGGCCAGCGCCAGCTCAGTGCCGCCGCCCAGGCAATGCCCATGGATCGCCGCCACGGTCGGGCAGGGCAGTTCGGCCAGCTTCTGGTAGGTGCTCTGGCCACGGCGGATCGCGTCATTGACGGTGCCGCGGCGGTCGAACGCCTGGAATTCCTTCAGGTCCGCCCCGGCGATGAAGCCGGCCGCCTTGATCGACTGGATCACCACCGCCTTGGGCGGGTCCATCGCGATCCGCTCGATCAGGTCGCCCAGTTCGAGCAGCACGTCCTGCGACATGGCATTGACGCTGCTGTCCTGGCGGTCGAGGCTGAGCACCACGACGCCATCGTCACGGATCTGCGGGTGCCAATGCGAGAAGCGGAGCCCATCGAAGCCTGAGAGCATGGGAACGTTCCATCCGGTTGTGTATGGAGAAGGGGGCTATGATCCAGAGGTTGTTTCCTCCCCGTCAAATCCCTATAGCTGGGGAGAGATACCGTCGATTCATTGCCTGGATCGGAAACCTTAACGGAACGGTGGTTAAAAGCTGGTGCGGCGCTGTGTGATCGAGCGCTGAACTTTTCCCGGGATTGGCAGTCTCATTGCCCGACGTCGGTTGGGCTGACAGGAGTGCGGCCCCCCATGGCCGAGGTTGAAACACCACAGGAGCTGGACCTGGAGCTGGTCCGACGTGTGCAGCGTGGCGAGAGCGCGGCGTTCGATGTCCTGGTGCGCAAGTACCAGCATCGGGTCATCGCGCTGATCGGGCGCTACATCGCGGACTGGAGTGAATGTCAGGACGTCGCCCAGGACACGTTCGTCCGCGCGTACCGCGCGATCGGCAGTTTCCGCGGCGACGCCCAGTTCTATACCTGGCTGCACAGGATTGCCGTGAACACTGCCAAGAACCATCTCGCCGCGCACAACCGCCGCCCGCCCACCGATGACATCGAAATCGGGGACGCCGAGCAGTACGACAGCGGCACCCGCCTGCGCGACACCGACACGCCCGAACGCGAGTTGATGCGACAGGAACTGGAACAGACGGTGATGAAGGCAGTGTCCGCGCTGCCTGAAGAACTGCGGTCAGCCATCACCATGCGCGAGGTGGAGGGCCTGAGCTACGACGAAATCGCGCAGAAGATGGGGTGCCCGATCGGCACCGTGCGGTCGCGGATTTTCCGTGCCCGCGAGGCGATCGACACTGAACTTCGGCCGCTGCTCGATGTGGGCAGCGCCACCCGCGAGAAGAGCCGCGCATGAGCCACGATATGTCCAATGATGCTTCCCGGGGCGCGTCCCCCGATAAATTCGACGCCCATTACCGTCAGCAGCTGTCCTCGCTGATCGATGGTGAACTGTCGGCCGATGAAGCGCGTTTCATGCTGCGTCGGCTGGAACACGATGAGGCCTTGTCCAGCTGCAACGAACGCTGGCAGATGCTGGGCGATGTGCTGCGCGGGCAGGCCTGCGCACCGGCCCCGGTCGATTTCGCCGAGCGTGTGCGCGCGTCCGTGGCCGTAGAGCCCGTCCCGGCGATGCAGGCCAGGGTGGAGCGTGGCCCGGAGCAGGCGCAACGGCGCGGCAGCTGGCGACGCTGGGGCGGTGGCGCGGCGTTGGCCGCCTCCGTGGCCGCGGTGGCGATGTTCATGACGCGCGAACAGCTGCCCGCCCAAGCCCCGCTGGAGGCGCCGACCACCATCATCGCCAGCCAGGCCGAACTGCCGGCCGCACCGGTTACCGAAGCCTCTGCCGCCGAACAGGCACTCGCCGTGGCTGCGGTGCCGGCGGCTGCGGTGGCGGCGGCCAGCCGCCGCCAGGACGTGGCCACCGCACGCCGCGCCAGCGCCAGCGCCACGCGTACCCAGCAGGCCGCGCGTGGCAGCGCCGCCGAACGCAGTGCCGAACCGCAGCGGGCGGTTGCCAGCCAGGCGCCGTTGACCCCGGCCATGCCGGCGGCGACCGTGCGGCAGTTCCCGTTCGGTGAGGTCGGCAACCTGCAGGCCAAGCCCTGGCCGCGGTCCAGCCTGGCCCCGGCTGCGGGCGGGGCGCTCAATGCGAGCTTCTCCACCCAGGCGCCGCAGGCTGCGTTCTATCCCTTCGAGCCGCGTCTGCAGGAGTCAGCCGAAACGGCCGAACCCGCACGCCGGCACCGCGACTGAGCATCGTCGCGGCGACGCTCCGCTCCGGCCCGTGCGCCGGAGCGTTCCCCCCCTTTTTTTCCTGACCCGGAGGCTCGTGTCTGATGACCGCCCGTATCCGTACCCACGCCCTGGCGCTGATCGCCATGACGCTCCCACTGGTGGCCTGCGCCCAGTCGCCGTCGCCGGCCACCGCTGCCGCCCCGGCGGCGGCCGCCGCTCCGCGGGCGCCGGCGCCGCAGCTGGTCAGCGGTCTGCCTGACTTCACCAACCTGGTCGAACAGGTCGGTCCGGGCGTGGTCAATGTCGAAACCACCATCGTGCGCAGCAACCGCCAGGCGCGCATGGCCGGTCCGGCGGACCAGGACATGCCCGAATTCTTCCGCCGCTTCTTCGGTCCGGACTTCCAGATGCCGGGGCAGGGCGCCGACGGCCCCGATGACGGCACGCCGAGCATCCGCGGCCGCGGCATGGGCTCGGGCTTCATCATCTCCGCCGATGGCTACGTGCTGACCAATCACCACGTCGTTGCCGATGCCAGTGAAGTGAAGGTCAAGCTCGGCGATCGCCGCGAGTTCACCGCCAAGGTGGTGGGCAGCGACCAGCAGTACGACGTCGCCCTGCTCAAGATCGACGCCAAGAACCTGCCGACGGTGCGCGTGGGCGATTCCAATACGCTCAAGCCGGGCCAGTGGGTGGTCGCGATCGGTTCGCCGTTCGGGCTGGACAATTCGGTGACCGCCGGCGTGGTCAGCGCGGTGGGGCGCAGCACCGGCGGTCCGGACCAGCGCTATGTGCCCTTCATCCAGACCGACGTGGCCATCAACCAGGGCAACTCCGGTGGCCCATTGCTCAATACCCGCGGCGAAGTGGTCGGTATCAACTCGCAGATCTTCTCCGCGTCCGGTGGCTACATGGGCATCAGCTTCGCGATCCCGATCGACCTGGCCATGGGCGCGGTCGAACAGATCAAGAAGACCGGCCGGGTCAGCCGGGGCCAGCTGGGCGCGGCCGTCGGGCCGATCGACAGCCTCAAGGCGCAAGGGCTGGGCCTGCCGGACAGCCGCGGCGCGCTGGTCAACGAAGTGGTCGCGGGCAGCGCGGCGCTCAAGGCCGGTATCGAACCGGGTGACGTGATCCGCTCGGTCAATGGCAGCCCGATCAATACCTTCAGTGATCTGCCGCCGGCCATCGGCGCGCTGCCGCCGGGCAGCAAGGTCCGCCTGAGCGTGCTGCGCGACGGCAAGGAGCGGGAAATCACCGCCACCCTGACCGAACTGGCCGAAGACGCCGAGCGCGGCGCCACCCGTCCGGCCGCGGAAGCGGCCAAGCCGGAGACCGGTGCCAATGCCCTGCTGGGGCTGGACGTGGCCGATCTGACCGCCGCGCAGCGCCAGCAGCTGGGCCTGTCGGCCGGCGAGGGCGTGCGGATCACCCGGGTCAACGGCCAGTCGGCGCGTGATGCCGGCCTGTCGCCGGGGCTGGTGGTGCTGCAGGTCGGCCGCACCCCGGTCGGCAGCGTGGCCGCGCTGAACAAGGCGCTGGGCGGTTACAGCAAGGGTGACGTGGTCATGTTGCTGGTCCGCGCCAACGGCAACAGTGCCTTCGTGGCGGTCAAGGCCGGGCAGTAAGCCCGCCCCGCCTGTGTTTCCGGGCCCGCTTCGGCGGGCCCGGTCGTTTCCAGGGGGCCGTTGGCGACAATCGCCGCCGGGCCCACGCGGGACCGGGCCGGCCATGCGATAATCCGCAGTCATCCTGACGACGCGACGCGCCGCCGCCACCTATGTCTTCTGATTCGATGCGGTTCATCCGCAACTTCTCCATCATCGCCCACGTCGACCACGGCAAGTCCACGCTGGCCGATCGCATCATCCAGCTTTGCGGTGGCCTCCAGGCCCGTGAGATGGAGGCGCAGGTGCTCGACTCGAACCCGATCGAGCGCGAGCGTGGCATCACCATCAAGGCCCAGTCGGTCTCGTTGCCGTATGTCGCCAAAGACGGCCAGACCTACCACCTGAACTTCATCGACACCCCCGGGCATGTCGACTTCTCCTATGAAGTCAGCCGCTCGCTGGCCGCCTGCGAAGGCGCGCTGCTGGTGGTCGATGCGGCCCAGGGCGTGGAAGCGCAGTCCGTCGCCAACTGCTATACGGCCGTTGAGCAGGGGCTGGAAGTGGTGCCGGTGATCAACAAGATCGACCTGCCCACCGCCGATATCGAGCGCGCCAAGGCCGAGATCGAGGCCGTGATCGGCATCGACGCGACCGATGCCGTGCCGGTCAGCGCCAAGACCGGCCTGAACGTGCAGGACGTGCTGGAGGCGATCGTGCATCGCATTCCGCCGCCGGTGCCGCGTGATACCGACAAGCTGCAGGCGCTGATCATCGACTCGTGGTTCGACAACTACCTGGGCGTGGTCTCGCTGGTGCGCGTGATGCAGGGCCAGATCAAGGCGGGCGACAAGCTGCAGGTGATGTCCACCGGCCGCAACCACCAGGTCGACAACGTCGGCGTGTTCACTCCCAAGCGCAAGGTGCTGCCGGCCCTGCGCGCCGGTGAAGTG
Source organism: Stenotrophomonas sp. RIT-551 (assembly GCF_026241915.1). NCBI lineage: Bacteria > Pseudomonadati > Pseudomonadota > Gammaproteobacteria > Lysobacterales > Lysobacteraceae > Stenotrophomonas > Stenotrophomonas sp. RIT-551. Next base: position 151,112 of record NZ_JAPJIU010000009.1, read on the forward strand.
GGCTGGGTCACGGCCAGCATCAAGGACGTGCACGGCGCGCCGGTCGGCGACACCCTGACCATGGCCGCCGACCCGGCCGCCAGGCCGCTGCCGGGCTTCCAGGAAATGCAGCCGCGCGTGTTCGCCGGCCTGTTCCCGGTCGATGCCGAGGATTATCCGGACCTGCGCGAAGCGCTGGACAAGCTGCGCCTGAATGATGCCGCGCTGCGCTTCGAGCCGGAAAGCTCCGAGGCGATGGGCTTCGGCTTCCGCTGCGGCTTCCTGGGCATGCTGCACATGGAAATCGTGCAGGAGCGCCTGGAACGCGAATACAACCTGGACCTGATCAGCACCGCACCGACCGTGGTCTATGAAGTGCTCAAGACCGACGGCACCATCATCAACATGGACAACCCGGCCAAGCTGCCGCCGGTGAACCAGGTCGATGAGATCCGCGAGCCGATCATCCGCGCCAACGTGCTCACCCCCGAGGAGTACATCGGCAACATCATCAAGCTGTGCGAAGAAAAGCGCGGCAGCCAGCTTGGCATCAACTACCTGGGCAGCCAGGTGCAGATCAGCTACGAACTGCCGATGGCCGAGGTGGTGCTGGACTTCTTCGACAAGCTCAAGTCGGTCAGCCGTGGCTATGCCTCGCTGGACTACCACTTCGTGCGCTTCGATGCCGGTCCGTTCGTCCGCGTGGACGTGCTGATCAACGGCGACAAGGTCGATGCGCTGTCGCTGATCGTGCACCGCAGCCATGCCGATCGCCGCGGCCGCGAGCTGTGCGAGAAGATGAAGGAACTGATCCCGCGGCAGATGTTCGACGTGGCCATCCAGGCCGCCGTCGGCTCGCAGATCATCTCGCGCACCACGGTCAAGGCGATGCGCAAGAACGTGCTGGCCAAGTGCTATGGTGGCGACGTTTCGCGCAAGAAGAAGCTGCTCGAGAAACAGAAGGAAGGCAAGAAGCGCATGAAGCAGGTCGGCCGCGTGGAAATCCCGCAGGAAGCCTTCCTGGCCGTGCTGCAGATGGACAAGTAAGGCCGGATGGCTTTCCCGGCAGCGGCGGGCGGCACCGGATCGGTGTCGCCGGACGCGCAGGGGCACACCACACCGCTGCAATCGTTCCCAAGGACACTGCATGAAATTGTTTGAGTTCCTCCTGGTCGTACTGACGTTGGCCTCGGGCCTGATCCTGCTGGCTGAAAAGCTGTACTTCGCCAAGCGCCGCGCCCAGCGCGCCGGCCTGCTGGACACCGAGCCGGTGGTGGTCGATTACGCCCGGGCGTTCTTCCCGGTGCTGGCGATCGTGCTGGTGGTGCGCAGCTTCATCGCCGAGCCGTACAAGATCCCGTCCAGCTCGATGATGCCCAACCTGCTGATCGGCGATTTCATCCTGGTCAACAAGTTCTCCTACGGCCTGCGCCTGCCGTTGAACAACGCCAAGGTGATCCCGTTCGGCGAGCCCAAGCGGGGCGACGTGGTGGTGTTCCACTTCCCGGGCCACTCGGACAACGATCCGGCCAAGGGTGAGAACTTCATCAAGCGCGTGATCGGCGTGCCGGGCGACCAGATCGAGTTCCAGGGCAATGGCCTGATCCTCAACGGTGAGCCGGTCAAATACGACAACAAGGGCCTGTATGCCGGCCATAACGGCCAGGGCGAGGGCAGCTCGCTGCTGGTCGAGCACCTGCCGGGCCGCACCCATACGGTGCTGGAGACCGACTACGCCCGTGGCGAAGGCCAGTGGACCGTTCCGGCCGGCAAGTACCTGGTGATGGGCGACAATCGCGACAACAGCGACGACGGCCGCTTCTGGGGCCTGCTGCCGGAGGAAAACCTGCGCGGCAAGGCCTTCCTGATCTGGCTGAACTGCTCGGGCTGGTTCTGCAAGGACGGTTTCGAGCCGTCGCGGATCGGCACGGGTATCCATTGATTGATGGCACACGCGTATCTGGGGAGAACGCAATGAAGAACATGACATCGCAGCGCGGCATCACCTTGACCTCGTTCCTGGTGGTGCTGATCGTGGTCGCCTTCTTCCTGTACATCGGGATGAAGCTGTTCCCGATGTACCAGGAGTATTACGCCGTGCGCACGGCGCTGAAGAGCCTGGCCAAGGAGCCGGGGGTGGCCAACATGGAGCCGGCCAGGGTCCAGGAGCTGTTCTTCAAGCGCATCCACATGAGCTATTCCGAGAATCTCAAGCCCTCCGATATCAAGTTCGACCGCATCGACGGCGGCTGGAACTTGAAGGTCAACTACGAAGTGCGCCGTGAGCTGATCGGCAATCTCGACGTGGTGGGCAAATTTGACACCAACCAGGATCTGACTCTCCGCGGTGCCGACTAAGACCTTCCAACGCGGTGACCTGATCGGTCACGCCTTCAACGATCCGGGCCTGCTCCAGCAGGCGCTGACGCATCGCAGTGCCGGCACGCCCAACAATGAGCGGCTGGAATTCCTCGGCGACAGCATCGTCAACATGATGGTGGCCCAGGCGCTCTACGAACGCTGGCCCAAGGCCGACGAGGGCGCGCTGACCCGCGCCCGTGCCGAACTGGTGCGCGAGGGCGCGCTGGCGGTGATCGCGCGCGAGCTGCACCTGGGCGAGCGCCTGATCCTGGGCCCGGGCGAGATGAAGACCGGCGGCCATCGCCGCGACTCCATCCTGGCCGATGCGCTGGAAGCGGTCGTCGCCGCGATTTACCTCGATGCCGGCTTCGCCGCCTGCCGGACCGTGGTGCTGCCCTGGTTCACCGCCTCGATGCACGCCCTGCCGGCCACCGGCAAGCCGGAGAAAGACCCCAAGACCCGGCTGCAGGAATGGCTGCAGGCGCGGCAGAAGGCATTGCCCCTGTATGAGCTGGTGTCAGAATCGGGTGACGATCACGCCAAGACCTTCCGGGTACGCTGCGGCGTAACCGACCCCGCTGTCAGCACCGAAGGCGAAGGTGCCTCGCGACGGCTGGCCGAACAACAGGCGGCTGCCGCCGCCCTCGAGCAACTGGATTCCAAGTGAACGAAGCAACCCCCCATCGTTCCGGCAGCGTGGCCGTCATCGGTCGCCCCAACGTCGGCAAATCCACCCTGACCAACGCCCTGGTGGGCGCCAAGGTCAGCATCGTCTCCAACCGGCCGCAGACCACGCGGCACCGGCTGCTCGGCATTGCCAGCTACCCGGAAGGGCAGATCGTGCTGGTCGACACCCCCGGCCTGCACCGTGCGCAGAAGCGCGCCATGAACCGGGTGATGAACCGCGCCGCGCGCGGCTCGCTCGAGGGCGTGGACGCGGGCATGCTGGTGATCGAAGCCGGCCGCTGGGACGAGGAAGACACGCTGGCCTTCAACGTGCTCAGCGACTCGGGGATCCCGGTGGTGCTGGTGGTCAACAAGATCGACCGGCTCAAGGACAAGGGCGCGCTGCTGCCGTTCCTGCAGCAGGTCACCGAGGGCCGCACGTTCGCCGCGGTGCACCCGATCTCGGCGCAGAAGCGCAATGGCCTGGAATCGCTGGTCCGCGACCTGATGAAGCTGTTGCCGGAAGCCCCGCCGATGTTCGGCGAGGACGAGATCACCGACCGCAGCCAGCGCTTCCTCGCCGGTGAGCTGGTGCGCGAGCAGCTGATGCGCCAGCTCGGCGAAGAACTGCCGTATGCGACCACGGTCGAGATCGAGCGCTTCGTCGAGGATGGCAACCTGCTGCGCATCGGCGCGGTGATCTGGGTCGAGCGCGAAGGCCAGAAGGCGATCGTGATCGGCAAGGCCGGCACCCGCCTGAAGGAGATCGGCGCCAAATCCCGCCTGCAGATGGAACGTCTGTTCGGCGCCAAGGTCTTCCTGGAAACCTGGGTCCGGGTGCGCGAAGGCTGGTCCGACGATGAAGCCGCGCTCAAGGCGTTCGGCTACGAATAAGCCGGCCCCTCCAACCCCGGGCGGTTGAACCATGCGCATCGAGGATGAGCCGGCGTTTGTGCTCCATGCCCGCCCGTGGCGGGAAACCAGTCTGCTCGTGGAGGTGCTGACCGAGCAGTACGGCCGGATCGGGGTGCTTGCCCGAGGCGTATCCAGCCCGCGCAGCCAGGCGCTGCGCGCGGCCCTGCAGCCATTGCAGTGGATCCGCCTGACCGCCGTGCAGCGGGGCGAGCTGGCCCAGCTGCGCGGGGCCGAGGCCCTGGACGCTGCGCCACGCCTGACCGGCCAGGCGATGCTGGCCGGGTTCTACATCAACGAACTGCTGATGCGGCTGGCGCCCCGCCAGGACCCGCTGCCCGAGCTTTACGACCATTACGCGCAGGTCCGCGCACGGCTGCGCGATGGCGAGCCGCTGGCCTGGACCCTGCGCCGTTTCGAGCGCGACCTGCTGGAGGCCCTGGGCTTCGGCTTCGATCTGCTGCACGGCAGCGATGAGGCGCCGGTCGACCCGGCCGCACGGTATGAGCTGGACCCGCAGGAGGGGCCGCGCCGGCTGCTCAGCGACCGCGGTGTGGATCAGCGCCGTGGCACCGCGACCGGCAGTGCGTTGCTGGCGCTGGCCGCCGATGAACTGCCCGGGCCCGAGGATCTGGGCAGCCTGCGCCGGCCGATGCGCGCGGTGCTGATGCACCACCTGGGCGGGCGAGGGCTGAAATCCTGGGAAATGCTGGAGGACCTGGCGCGACGGGGCACCTGAGCGCAGGCGGCCCGCGGCGCCGTTTCGGGGGGACTCACGCGGCAACGCTGCACGCGCTGCCGCCCGTGCTCACTGCAGCAGGGCGTCGACCGCCACGCGAAAGCGGCTCTGCGCCCCGGTGGAGTCCGGGGCCTGGTGCAGCTGGCGGACCGCCCGGGCCAGGCGCGCGGCGCCGACAAATCCGCAGCTGGCCTGCAGCCGATGCAGCTGGCCGCGCAGGGCCCGCACATCGTCCTCGCGCAGGGCCTGGGCCACCGCGTCGCGAACCCCGGGCAACTCGGCCAGGAACAGCTCGCGCAACGCGATGAGGTGGTGGCGCTGCCCGTTCAGCGCGGCCAGGGCCGTGGTTTCGTCCCAGTCCTGGCGCTCGCCCTCCACCTCCTCGGCGTCGGCAAGCACCGGGGCGGACAGGCTGCCAGCGGTATGCACCAACGCGCGGCGGACGGCCTTGAGCAGGTGCTCACGGCTCAGCGGCTTGACCAGGGTCTCACTGAAGCCGGCATCGCGCAGCCGCGAATGGATCGAGGTGTCGCCATCGGCGGTATGTGCCAGTGCCGGCGTGTCCGGCCGCGAGCGGCGCAGCTCCTGCAGCAGTTGGGTGCCGTTACCATCGGGCAGGTTGACGTCGATCAGCCACAGATCATGTTGGTTGCCACGGGCGCGGTCCATGGCCGTGGCCAGGGAATCGGCGGTATCCACCTGCGCCGGCAGGGTTTCCAGCGCGGCCTTGAAGAAGCCGCGGCTGATGGTGTCGTCCTCGACGAGCAGGAATCGGGGCATGGGATCCCTCGGGGTCATCTGCATTGGGGCTGCCTCCATGTCAGCTGCGCCCATATTAAACGCGAAGTCCCCGCCTGCAAGCGGTTTCAGCGGGCGGCAAGTCAGTTGGCAGTTGGTATCTGCGACAATACGCACCCTTTTTGCCCGCAGCCTGTTGCCACGTGGCCCGAACCCGCTCCCGCCTCGACCGTACTCCCTTCCAGACCGACATCCTCGACCTCAGCCATGATGGCCGTGGCGTTGCCCGCCGCGACGGCGAGGGTGGCAAGGTCACCTTCATCACCGGCGCGCTGCCCGGTGAGGTGGTGACCGCCGAGCCGACCGCGCGCAATCGTCATTTCGATGAAGCCCGGACCATCGAGGTCGTCCAGGCCTCGCCGCAGCGGGTGACCCCGCGCTGCCCGCATTTCGGCGTCTGTGCCGGCTGCGTGCTGCAGCACCTGGAAGAGTCGCAGCAGATCGTGGCCAAGCAGCGGGTGCTGATCGACAACCTGACCCGGATCGGCCACGTCACCCCGGGCACGGTGCTGCCGCCGCTGGTGGGCGACAGCTGGGGCTACCGCCGCAAAGGCCGCTTCTCGGTGCGCCGCGTCGAGAAGAAGGACAAGACCCTGGTCGGCTTCCGCGAGCTGGACCCGCGTTTCGTCGCGGACCTGAGCCAGTGCCTGACCGTCATTCCGGAAATCGGGATGAAGGTCGGCGTGCTCTCCGAGTTCATCGAGACCCTGGACGGCAAACGCGACATTCCCCAGATCGAATTCATCGCCGGCGATGACGCGATCATGCTGACCATCCGCCATATGCAGCCGCTCAGCGATGCCGACCGTGCCGCGTGGATCGCCTTCGGCCAGGCACACGGTTTTGCGATCTCGCTGCAGCCCGGTGGCGTGGAGTCGGTGCAGCCGCTGTGGCCGGCCGAGGTGCCGTTGTCGTTCAAGCTGGCGCCGTGGGATGTCGAGCTGGCGTTCCGCCCGCTGGATTTCATCCAGGTCAATGCCAAGCTCAACGTGCAGATGATCGCGCACGCGCTGGCCCTGCTCGATGCCGGTCCGGACGAGCGCGTGCTCGATCTGTTCTGCGGGCTGGGCAATTTCACCCTGCCGCTGGCGCGCACCGTGCGCAACGTGGTCGGCGTGGAGGGTGATGCCGGCCTGGTGGCGCGTGCGCGTGAGAACGCGGTGCGCAACGGGCTGGAGAATGCCGAGTTCCATGCCGCCGATCTGACCCAGGACCAGCGCCAGGCCTCGTGGATGCGCCAGGGTTTCGACAAGCTGCTGCTGGATCCGCCGCGCTCGGGCGCCATCGAAGTGCTGCAGCAGCTGCCGCTGAAGCAGTTCAAGCGCATCGTCTACGTGAGCTGCCATCCGGGCTCGCTGGCGCGCGATGCCGGCTACCTGGTCAACGAGCAGGGCTTCACCCTGGTCTCGGCCGGCGCGATGGACATGTTCCCGCACACCGCGCACGTGGAAAGCATCGCGGTGTTCGAAAAGCGCTGATCAGCGCCCGTCCCCGGGCGCGGCGTTCTGCCACTGGCCCTGTGCGTCGAACACATAGGTCTGCGGTTCGGTGCCGCGCTCGGTCGCATCCCCGGCGGTGACATTGCAGCGGATCTCCGGCGCCTGGGTGCTGCGCAGTTCGCAGTCGTCGATCGCGAAGATCTGCAGGCGTTGCTGGAACGCGCGCAGTTCCTCGCGGGTGGCGGCATCGTCGATGGACGCAGCACGGCGATCAAGCTGCGCATTGAGCAGCTCGCGGACACGTTCGCGCGGGGGCACCGGCGCGTCGACATCGGCGCGCTGCATCGCCCAGCCCATGCCCTGTGGAACGAAGCGCAGCATGCGGTAGCGGTTCTTGAGGCCGATCTCCATGCCGACCAGGCAGTCGTATGCACCGGCGAGCGTGGTGCTTGCCCAGCACGGGCCATGTTCGAACCGGCGAGGGGTGAACATCGACTGCAGCAGCAGATCCTGGGTAGAGGCGGCCGGCGTCTTTTCCGCCTCGACCATGGCCATCACCGCCGCCTCGATCTGTGCAGGCGTGGGCGGCGGGGCGGCGAGCGCGCCCAACGGCAGCAGGGTCAGCAGCAGGGCGGGGAAGAGCGGTTTCATCGGGGGCATCCTTGCAAGGCAGCCGGGCAGTATAGAAGCACGCCGTGGCCGCGGTGCCGCGATCGCCGCATACTGTGCGCATGGGCATTGAAATCGAACGCAAATACCTCGTCACCGGTGAGGGCTGGCGCACCGCTGCGCACGCGGTGATCCCGATGGCACAGGGCTATCTCAACGACGCCGCCTCGCTGGAGAGCGGCGCGCAGAAGGCGTCGGTGCGCGTGCGCATCCAGGGCGCGCAGGCCTTCCTCAACATGAAGTCGCGCGAGATCGGGCACACCCGGCAGGAGTTCGATTATCCGATCCCGGTGGAGGATGCGCGTGCGTTGCTGGCGCTGTGCGTCGGCGGGCTGATCGACAAGCGCCGGCACCTGGTCGAGCACGACGGGCTGCTCTGGGAGGTGGACGAATTCCTCGGCGAGAACGCCGGGCTGGTGGTGGCCGAAGTGGAGCTCGAGCACGCCGAGCAGACGGTTACGCTGCCCGAGTGGGCAGGCGAGGAGGTCACCGACCAGGTGCGCTATTACAACCTGGCCCTGGCCGCGCACCCCTTTTCACGCTGGTCCAGCGCTGAACGCGGCTGATCCGCGGCCCTTGTGAAGCGGCCTTTCCGCCCACAATCTGGCCAGATGAAAATCGATATCTGGTCGGATGTGGTGTGCCCCTGGTGCTGGATCGGCAAGCACCGGTTCCAGCAGGGACTGGCGTTGCTCGGCGATGACGCGCCCGAGGTGGAGGTGCATTGGCACCCGTTCCTGCTCGATCCCGACGCCGGCACGGCCCCGGTACCGCTGCGCCAGGCGTACGCGGCCAAGTTCGGCAGTGCCGAGCGCACCGAACAGATCCTGACCCAGACCCAGGCCGCGGCGCGCGCCGAGGGCCTGCCGATGGATTTCAACCAGGGCCAGGTCCGGGTGACCACGCTGCCGGCGCACCGGCTGATGTGGCTGGCCGGGCGCGAAGGCGTCCAGGCCGAGGTCGGCGAGGCACTGTTCCGCGCGCATTTCGTGGAGGGCCGCAACCTGGCCGACCCCCAGACCCTGATCGCCGCCGGCGCCGCCGGCGGGCTCCAGGCCGAGCGCATCACCGCGCTGCTGGAAGGAGAGGAGGGGCTGGAGGAGATCCAGGCGCAGCTGGCGCAGGCGCAGCGCTTCGGCATTCAGTCCGTGCCCACCTTCGTGATCGACGATAAATACGCCATCCAGGGGGCCCAGCCACCGGAGGCGTTCGCCCAGGCCCTGCGCCAGATCGCGGCCGAACGCACGCCTGCAGCCCCTGCGGGGCACGGCGATGGCTGCGGCCCGGACGGTTGCGAGGTCTGACGCTGCGCGCGGGTTCTGCGACAATGCGGCAGTGCGCCATGGTGGCGCCCCGTATTGGAGACACCCCATGCTCGTGATCGGCGTTGCCGGGACCGAACTCACCGCCCAGGAACGCGAGTGGCTGCAGCACGACGCCGTGGCCGGCGTCATCCTGTTCAAGCGCAACTTCGCCTCGCGCGAGCAGATCGCCGAGCTCTCGGCGGCCATCCGTGCCGCCGCGCCGCGCCCGCAGCTGATCTGCGTGGACCAGGAAGGCGGCCGCGTGCAGCGCTTCCGCGAGGGGTACAGCGCGCTGCCGCCGCTGCAGGGCTTCGATGCGCTGTATGCCTCCGATCGCGAGGCCGCGCTGGCCCTGGCCGAGCAGCACGCCTGGCTGATGGCCAGTGAAGTGCGCGCCAGTGGCGTGGACCTCAGCTTCGCCCCCGTCGTCGATCTGGGCCGTGGCAACCTGGCGATCGGCAATCGCGCCTTCAGCGCGGACCCGCAGGTGGTCGCAGCGTTCACTGCCGCCTATGTGCGCGGCATGCACAGCGTTGGCATGGCCGCCACGCTCAAGCATTTCCCCGGGCACGGCACCGTGCTGGAAGACACCCATTTCCACGACGCCAGCGACCCGCGCTCGCTCGATGAACTGCGCGCGCTGGACCTGATCCCGTTCGCGGCCGGCATCGCCGCCGGCGCCGATGCGGTGATGATGGCCCACGTGGTCTACCCGCAGGTCGCGCCGGAGCCGGCCGGCTACTCGCCACGCTGGATCCAGCAGATCCTGCGCGAACAGATGGGCTTCCGCGGCGTGGTCTTCTCCGACGACATCGGCATGGCCGCTTCATTCGCCGCCGGTGGCGTGAAGGCGCGCGTGGATGCACACCTGGACGCCGGTTGCGACGTGGTGCTGGTCTGCCACCCCGAACTGGTGGAAGAATCGCTGCGCGCCGTCGAAGGTCGCACCCTCAACACCGCTGCGCTGCTCGGCCTGATCGGTCGCGGCGCGCTGGGCTGGGACGGCCTGCTGGCCGATTCCCGCCACGGCACCACCCAATCCCGTTTGCTTGACACCCTTGGAAGAACCGTCTGATGCCCAACCTCACCATTTCCCAGGCCCTGGCCCAGGCCGACCTGCTGGTCGACCGTCCCACCATCGACAAGGCCATCGCTGGCATCGCCGACGCCATCGCGCGCGATTACAAGGGCGAGGTCCCGCTGTTCCTGTCGATCATGCACGGCGCGCTGCCGTTCGCCGGCCAGCTCGCGCTGGAACTGGGCGCACGCGGCCAGGACGTGCAGTTCGATTACCTGCACGCCACCCGCTACCGCGGTGAAACCACCGGCGGCGACCTGGTCTGGAAGCACAAGCCGGCCACCGCGCTGTTCGGCCGCCGCGTGCTGCTGGTCGATGACATCCTCGACGAGGGCTACACGCTGCAGGGCGTGCGCACCTGGTGCCTGGAACAGGGCGCCACCGACGTGCGCATCGCCGCGCTGACGGTCAAGCTGCACGACCGCGCGCTGCCGGACGTCAAGGCCGACTACGCCGGCATCGACCTGCCGGACCGCTATGTGTTCGGTTTCGGCATGGACGTCAACGAAACGCTGCGCTGCGTGCCGGCCATCTACGCGATGAAGGAATGATGGAACACATTTCCCTTGCCGTCATCGGCGGCACCGGCGTCTACAAGCTGGCCCAGCTCGACGATGTGAGCAGCCACCAGGTCCAGACGCGCTACGGCACGCCGTCCGGCCCGATCCGCATCGGCACGCTGCTGGGTCAGCGCGTGGCCTTCCTGGCCCGCCATGGTGAAGGCCACTCGCTGCCGCCGCACAAGATCAATTACCGCGCCAACCTGGCCGCGCTGCAGCAGATCGGCGCGCAGCGTGTGCTCGCGCTCAACACGGTCGGCGGCATCACCGAACTGTTCGGCCCGCGCGTGCTGGCCTGCCCGGACCAGCTGATCGATTACACCTGGGGCCGCATCTCCACCCTGTGCGAAGAGCCGGGCACCGACGTGCTGCACGTGGACTTCGGCCACCCGTACACGCCGATGCTGCGCAGCAAGGTGCTGGCCGCGGCGAAGGTGACCGGCGTGCGCCTGCAGGACGGTGGCTGCTACGGCGCGACCCAGGGCCCGCGGCTGGAAACCAATGCGGAAATCGCGCGCATGCGCCGCGATGGCTGCGATCTGGTCGGCATGACCGGCATGCCCGAAGCCAGTCTGGCTCGCGAGCTCGGTCTGGACTACGCCTGCCTGGCGATCGTGGCCAACTGGGCCGCCGGCTGTGGCGATGGCGATGAAATCACGATGGCCGAAGTGCTGGCCAATGTGGACGCCGCCTCCTCCGGCCTGCCCGAATTGATCGGTGAATTGGCACGGGGGTGATTGTCATTACCGTACAAGGTTTGCATACTCCGCCAGTGCGCTGGTTGAGCGTACACCACCCATTCATAGAAGAAGGTCTCGCATTACCATGCCGAACGGTACCGTCAAGTGGTTCAACGACGCCAAGGGATTTGGCTTTATCTCGCCGGAGGACGGCAGCGCCGACGTCTTCGCGCACTTCTCCGCGATCAACTCCAAGGGCTTCCGCAGTCTGCAGGAAGGCCAGAAGGTCACCTATGACGTGACCCAGGGCCCGAAGGGCGCCCAAGCCTCGAACATCGTGCCGGCTGAGTGATTTTCTCGGCTGCGCATTGAAAACCCCGCTTCGGCGGGGTTTTTTTTCATCAGTGAGTCCCCCATGACCCTTCGTCGCACCATCGCCATCGTCGGTTACGGCACCGCTGGCCAGGCCCTGTCGATCCTGCTTTCACGTGACCATCACCAGGTGCACGTGTTCGAGCGCGCGGCGCGGCCCGGTCCGGTCGGGGCCGGCTTCCTGCTCCAGCCGACCGGGCTGGAGGTGCTCTGGCAGATGGGGCTGCTGCCCGCGGTGATGCAGCACGGTGCCCCCGTGCGCCGCTTGCACGGCCAAACCCCGTGCGGGCGCACGGTGATGGACATGCGCTATGCCGACTTGAATCCAGCGCTGCACGGCGTGGGCATGCAGCGCGGTGCGCTGTTCTCGCTGCTGGCCGCTGCGTGGGAGCAGCCGGGCAATCTGCAGCCCGCTACGTCCATCGTCGAGGTGGACACCGCGCAGGGGCGCGTGCGTGACGCACAGGGGCGCTGGCATGGCCCCTATGATCTGGTGATCGCCGCCGATGGCGCGGCCTCGTCGCTGCGTGCGCAGGTGCAGGGCATATCGCTTGACCGCGAGTACCCGTGGGGCGCGCTGTGGTGCCTGCTGCCGTGCGGCGATTGGCCGCACATCGATGAGCTGCGCCAACGTTATGTGGCGGCGCGCAAGATGATCGGGCTGCTGCCGGTGGGCACGCGACCCGGCAACGATGTGCCGCAGTTGAGCTTCTTCTGGAGCCTGCCACGCGACCGGTTCGCCCAGTGGGAGCGTGATGGCATGGCGCGCTGGCTGGATGAGATCGCCGCATTGTGGCCGCAGGCGCACGCGCGGTTGGCGGGCGTGTGTGAACCCACACAGTTGGCTCGCGCCGGGTATCGCGACGCGGTGCTCTCGCGCTGGCACCGCGAGCGGCTGGTGCTGGTGGGGGACGCCGCCCACGCGACGAGCCCCCAGCTGGGGCAGGGCGTGAACATGGCGCTGATGGACGCACTGGCGTTGCGCGATGCACTGCGCGCGCACGCTGATCGCGACAACGCGCTGCAGGCCTACCAGGAACAGCGCCGCGCGCATGTAGCGATCTACCAGTACTGGAGCCGCTGGCTGACGCCGTTGTTCCAGTCCGAACGGGATGGCCTGGCGCGCGCCCGCGATGTGCTGTTCCAGCCGATGGGCCGCATCCCAGGCGGGCGTGGACACATGCTCCGCGTCCTCAGTGGAACGCAGCGCGGCTGGCTCGGCAGACTGCCGTTGTCGCCCGCGTTCATGCAGGCGATGCACGGGCTGCAGGACACGCGCGAGCGCGACGGCATCTGCTGATGACCCCGCGTAGCAGTGCATCGCAGCGGATGTGAAGGCGTGAATAACATCCATTGACGGTGGACTCACCGCCCACGTGGGACAACACTCAGGCAAACGCAGCGTGCATGTGGTTCATCCATGCGCGACCTGCTGCTTCCACGGACGCGCTGTCCGATGCCTGATCGCTTGGAGCCCCGCGACTGCGGGGTGGTAGGGTGGGGCTGCGTTTGCGACCTACGGTCCGGTGGACCGATCGCAACCCAAGGAGATTGAAATGCTGTTCTCGGCCGAAACTCTGGAAAGTGAAATCCGCAAACTGCGCGGACTGCTGCAGATGCTGCATGAGGATCAGCCGGACGTGATGGAAGACGTGTTCGAGTTCCATGTGACCAGCCTCATCACGCACGCTGCGCCGGAACACCACCCGCGCATCCGCAGCGCTGCCCATGAGATGCTGAGCGCGATCCAGCGGCAACCCGTGCGGCCCAATCCGAATGCACCGGATATCCGGTTGATGCCCAGCCTGTTGGCCTCCGCTGCCTGATGCAGGCAAGGTAGCTGCGTCACCGACGTCGCGCGCTGTCCCGATCAGCGCGCCGGCAACGCGATGGCCTGGTCCTCGACGCAGGCCACCAGCCGTTCGCCTGAGGCCAGTACCGGTGCGATGCCGGCAGTGAAGCCCGAGAACGCTGGCAGTATCGTCATTCCCTCGCGCATCCAGAACGCTGGCCAACGCCGCTGCATGCCCGGCAACCGGGCCAGTGGATGCAAGTGACCACACAGCACATGCAGCCCGGGCTGCGGCTGCGGTGCATGACGCAGCAGGAACGGTCCTTCCTGGATACGCTCGCCCAGCAGTTCGATGCCCAGGTCGGCCTTGGGCAGCACACGGTCATGATTGCCTTCCAGTGCACCGATCCACAGCTGTGGATGCTGCTCGCGCCATCCCTGCCACTGGCGGTACCACGCAGCGCGGTGCGCAGCGCCATGCAGCACATCGCCGAGTATCCACAGATGGCGGATGGCGCGCTGCTGCACCACGGTGCCCAGACGCTGCAGGTCATTGGAGGTGCCGCCACTGGGCAGGCCGATGCCCGAACGCCGGAACAGATCGGCTTTGCCCAGGTGAAGATCGGCGATCAACAGTGCATCGCGCGCCGGCCAGTAGAGCGCACGCGCGCCAAGCAGATGGACGGTTTCGCCGGCGAGGGTGATCGGCAGTTCAGGCGCCATGGCGCTTCTCCAGTTGCTGTGCGGCGCGCAGGACGCGGGTCTTCCAGTCTTCGTTGCTGAGCTGGCCGCGCAACCGTTCCGCCCAGAGCGGGAAAGACAACGGTCCCAGGCTGGTCGGATGCTGCACGCTCAGCGTGCGGGCCTGGCAGCTCGACAGCGCACGCGCCAGGCTTCCCAGATCGAGTTGATCGTGCAGCACTTCGTGTTCGGCCAACGTCAGCAGGATGTGATCCGGATCGTGCTGGCGCAGCACGTCGTACAGCAGCCCGCTGGAGGCCTGCAGCTGGCGCAGGCTGCGCGGTGTGCGGCCGGGCAGTGCCGGTACGAGCATGCCTGACACCCGCGCGATATCGCGGAATTGGCGCCGCGCCAGTTCGCCCAGGTTGAGGCTCTCGCGCAGATCGGTGAGCAGCCCCTCCGGTGCCAGCAGGGTGCGCACGCGCGCTGCATCGAGTTCGACCGGGCGCGCCGGTGCGAGCACGAAGCCATAGTCGTTGGCCGCGTAGCCGAAGGTATTGCTGTGCTGTCGCGTCCAGCGCAATGCCATCAGCGCGGCCAGCCCTTCATTGACCTGGCGACCGGCGAAGGGATACACGAACACGAACTGGCCATCGCGACGCCGCACGTGTTCCACCAGCAGCAGCTCCGGACCGGGCAGTGCGGACAGGCGCGTCTGCAGGGCCAGCAGCGGCGCCAGCCAGCGCATCTCCGGGCTGTCGGCAGGGCGGGCCAGCACCGTTTCCATTTCATGGCCCAGCGCGTCGGACAGGGGCAGCCGGCCACCCTGCCAGCGCGGCACCACGCCATCGCCGCCCCGGGCCAGGCGCACATACGCGGTCAGGTTCTCCAGCCGCACCAGTTCCAGCAGGCGACCGGCGAACTGGAAGCGATCACCGGGGCGCAGCCGGCTGAGGAACTGCTCCTCCACCGCACCCAGCCGGCCGCCGCGCAGGAACTGCACCATGACACTGCCATCGCTGGTGATGGTGCCGATCGACAGCCGGTGCCGCAGCGCGACGCGACGGTCGTGCACGCGGTAGATGCCATCGTCATCGCGCACCACCTTGTGGAAGTCCGGGTACTGCGACAGCGCGCGGCCGCCCTGCACGATGAACTCGAGCACGCCCTCCCAGTGCGTGCTGTCCAGCCCGGCGAACGCGTGCGTGCGCCGCACCTGCTCCAGCAGTGCGTCCGGAGCGAAGCCGCCGCCCAACGCGCAGCTCACCGCGTGCTGCGCCAACACATCCAGCGACAATCGCAGCGGCCGGCGGGCTTCGATGTGCCCCTGGGCCAGCGCGCGACGCGCGGCGGCATACTCCACCAGCTCCAGCGCGTGCGAGGGCACGCACACGATGTGCCCGGATTCGCCGGGGCGATGCCTGGCGCGCCCGGCACGCTGCAGCAGCCGCGCGATGCCCTTGGGGCTGCCGATCTGCAGCACCTGGTCGACACTGGGGAAATCGACGCCGAGATCCAGGCTGGAGGTGGCGACCACGCAGCGCAGGCGGCCTTCGCGCAGGCCCTGCTCGGCGGCGCGGCGCAACGCCGGGTCCAGTGAGCCATGATGCAGTGCGAGGGTATCCGGGTCTTCCGGCCACACTGCCGCCAGTGCCTGGTGCCAGAGTTCGGCATGGGCGCGGGTGTTGGTGAACAACAGGCTGGTGCGCACCGTGAGCAGCTTCTCCAGCACGCGCTGCAGCTGCGACAAGCCCAGGTGGCCGGCCCAGGGAAAACGCTCGCCCTGCGCCGGCAGCAGTGTTTCCACGCTGACTGGACGCGGGCGTGCGCCGGCCACCAGCGGCGCGTCGGGCACGTCGGGCAACAGCACCTCGCGCGCCTCCTCCAGATTGCCCAGCGTGGCCGACAGCCCCCATACCTGCAGGGCGGGCAGGGCGTCGCGCAGGCGACGCAGATTCAACTGCAGCAGTACGCCGCGCTTGTTGCCCAGCAGTTCATGCCATTCATCCACGACCACGCAGCGCAGGTGCTGCAGGCGGGCCATCGTGTCGGGGTAGCTGAGCAGCAGGGCCAGTGACTCGGGCGTGGTCACCAGCACATCCAGCCGACCCTCGCGCGCCAGTCGCTTGTCGCGCGCGCTGGCATCGCCGGTGCGCAGGCCGACCTGCCAGTCCAGCCCGAGGGCGTCCAAAGGTTCGCGCAGCGCGCGCGCGGTATCGGCGGCCAGCGCCCGCAGCGGGGTGATCCACAGCACCTGCAGGACCGGCACCGGTGTCTTGGCACGGCCACGCGTGGTGCGTGGTGGCGGATCGTGCAGCGCCTGCAGTAGCGGCCCGCCGAACATCGCCAGCGTCTTGCCGCTACCGGTGGGTGTGTGCAGCAGGCCCGAGTCGCCCGCCAGGTAATGCTTCCACATCGCTTTCTGGAACGGCAGCGGCGCCCAGCCCCGGCTGGCGAACCACGCTGTCAGGCGGGCCATGGCCTCCCGTCGCGTCACCGCGCCAGTGCCTGCAGCTGGGCCAGCGTGTCTGCTTCGCTGGCCGGTTTGTCATGCCGCCAGCGCAGGATCCGCGGAAAGCGCACGGCGATGCCGGACTTGTGGCGCTTGCTGCGGTTCACCGCCTCGAAGCCGAGCTCGAACACCTGCTCGCCACGAACGCTGCGGACCGGCCCGAAGCGCTCGATCGTGTTCGCGCGGATCCAGCGGTCCAGCGCGAGGATTTCCTTGTCATCCAGGCCCGAGTACGCCTTGGCTACCGGCACCAGCGTCTGGCCATCCCACACGCCGAAGGTGTAATCGGTGTACAGCGTACTGCGGCGGCCATGGCCGGACTGGGCATAGATCATCACCGCATCGATGGTCAGCGGCGCGATCTTCCACTTCCACCAGTCGCCGCGCCGGCGTCCGGCCTGGTAAACCGACTCGGCGCGCTTGAGCATCAGCCCTTCCACGCCACGCTCGCGGGCCAGGTCGCGCTGCAGTGCCGCCGTGTGCCAGTCCGCCACGCTGAGCGCCGGTGACAGCCGCAGGCGCGGGTCGTCCAGCGTGGCCAGTACCTCGGCCAGGCGCGCCCGCCGTTGCGAGAGGGGCAGGGCGCGCAGGTCTTCACCGCCCAGCTCGAGCAGATCGTAGGCAAGCACGCGCACCGGCGTATCGCGCAGTGTCTTCGGGCCGGGCTTGAGTCGCTGGATGCGGGTCTGCAGGGCGGTGAAGGGCAGCGGCAGATCGTCGCCGTCCGCCCAGGCCAGCAGCTCGCCATCGATCACGCAGCCATCGGGCAACGCCATCGCGGCCGCCTCGATCTCGGGGAAGCGACCGTCCAGCCGCTCCTCGCCACGCGACCACAGCGCGACCTCACCCTGGCGGCGCAGCACCTGCAGGCGGATGCCATCCCACTTCCATTCCAGCAGCCAGTCGTCGATCGGGCCCAGCGTGTCGACCTCCGCCTCCAACGGCGATGCCAGGAAGAACGGGTAGGGCTGCTGGCGATCCTCGGGGCGCTCTTCGGGGGACAACAAGGCGGCCAGCAGGCCCGGCGCGGGCACCCAGCTGCCGAGCATGCGCTGGGCAATGCGTGCGATGTCGATGCCCGACCATTCGGCCAGCGCCTGCTGCACCAGCCGCTGTGACACGCCCACCCGCAGCGCGCCGGTCAGCAGCTTGTTGAACACCAGCCGCTCATCGAAGGCGAGCTGTTGCCACGCCCCGGTGACGGCGGCATGACGCACCGGCTCGGGCTGATTGGCCACCGGCAGCAGCTTCTGCTCGATCCAGTCGGCCAGCCCGATATCCGCGCCGGCCTGCGCCGGATCATTCATGAGCAGGGTCAGCGTCTCGGCCAGATCGCCAACCTGGTCATAGCTGTCGTCGACCAGCCAGGCGGGCGTATCGGACAACTCGGCCACCCACGCGCGCAGCTCGGCGTTGCCGGCGATCTTCTGGCGCGCGCTGGTGACCTTGCCGCCGGCCAGCAGGAACAGGGCCCATGCGGCGTCGTGCGCGGGGGCCTGCTGGAAGTAGCGCACCAGCGCGGCGCGTTTGTCGCCGGTCGCGGTGCTGCGGTCCAGCTCGCTGTAGAGCGCGGCAAAGCGTTTCATTCTTCGTCCCCGTAGCCGGTGGCGAAGGCCTCGGCGGCGACGCCACGCTCGCGCAGGAAGCGGATCAGCGCGTCGGTGTTGCCGTGGGTGGCGATGACGCGGCGCGCACCGGTCTCGGCGATGGTGCGCAGCAGGTCAGGCCAGTCGGCGTGATCGGAGACGACGAAACCGCGATCGTAATTGCGCCGGCGGCGGTTGCCGCGCACGCGCATCCATCCGGAGGCAAAGCCCAGCTGCGCGCGCTTGAAACGGCGCATCCACGCGCTGCCCGCCGCCGAGGGCGGCGCCAGGATCAGCTTGCCGGCGAACGCCGCCCCGCGTTCCTGCTCGCTGACCGGTTCGGTGGCCAGCATCGGGATTCCCGCCTCGCGATAGACCGCCACGCCGGTGGCGATCGCCCCATGCAGCAACGCCGGTTGCGTTTCCAGCGGCAGCAGTTCGGCGAGGATCCGCTGCGCCTTGCCGAGTGCGTAGCACAGCAGCACGGCTGCCTCGCCACGCGCTTCGCACTCCCGCCGCCAGGCCACGATGTCCGCGGCGACCTGTGCGGTGTCCGGCCAGCGATACACCGGCAGGCCGAAGGTTGCTTCGGTGATGAAGGTATCGCACGGCACCACCTCGAACGGCGCGCAGCTCGGATCGTGCTGGCGCTTGTAGTCGCCCGAGGCCACCCACACCCGGCCCGCATGCGCGATCCGCACCTGCGCCGAGCCGAGCACATGCCCGGCCGAGTGCAGGGAGACCTCGGTGTCGCCAAGGGTGAAGCGTTCACCATAGGCGTGCGCGGTGCAGTCCACATCGCCCAGCCGCCAACGCAGGATCGGCAGGGTCTGCGTGGTGCAGTGGTAGTGACCCATGCCGTTGCGCGCATGGTCGCCGTGGCCATGCGTGATCACCGCGCGCGGCACCGGTCGCCACGGGTCGATATGGAAATCACCGGCCGGGCAGTACAGCCCCTCCGGGCGCAGCACCACCAGGTCGTCGTTGTCGGCATCGGCGTTCATGCCTGCACTGTGCCGCCGCGCTCGTGCAGGAGGTGAGAATCCGCATGAACGGCGGCCTGCACGGGGATGCGGCAGAATCGGTGCATCTGTCTGCAAGGAGGTCGCCGAGATGACGTCTGCCTGGCCCGCGTTCGAGACGCACGTGGTGAGCAACCAGCCGCCACCCTTCGGAGGCCGGAACCTCTGGGCCGACGACAGTGCACTGGCCGATGCCGTCCAGCGCGAGGGAGGTGGCGTTTTCGTGAGCCCGCTGGCGCGCTACGGCGGCCTCGCCGGCGATGCGCTGTACCGGCTCGGCTTCGATGCCAACCGCGACCGCCCGCGTCTGCGCACGCACGACGCGCAGGGCCACCGCATCGATACCGTCGAGTTCCATCCGGCGTACCACGAGTTGATGAGCACGGCCAAGACGCATGGCGTGGCGGGGCTGTCCTGGCACGACGGCCGCCCCGGCGCGCATGTCGCGCGCGCTGCCTTGAGCTACCTGCATCACCAGGCCGAGGCGGGCACCAGCTGTCCGTTGACGATGACCCATGCGGCGGTCGCGGTGCTGCGCCAGGCGCCGGCGCTCGCCGAATGGGCGGACAAGGCGGCGGCCCCGCACTACGACCCGCGTGACGTCCCGATTGCCGACAAGGCCGGGATCACCCTGGGCATGGGCATGACCGAGAAGCAGGGCGGTTCTGATGTGCGCAGCAACACCACGCGTGCCGAGCCGCAGGCCGATGGCAGCCATGCGCTGATCGGGCACAAGTGGTTCTTCTCCGCGCCGATGTCCGATGGCTTCCTGGTGCTCGCGCAGGCGCCGGGTGGGCTGAGCTGTTTCCTCATGCCGCGGCGCCTGGCCGACGGCAACCGCAACGCGTTCCGTCTGATGCGCCTGAAGGACAAGCTTGGCGACTGGTCCAACGCCTCCAGCGAGGTGGAACTGTGTGGGGCCTGGGCGCAGCGCGTGGGCGAGGAAGGGCGTGGAGTGGCCACCATCATCGGCATGGTGATGATGACGCGGCTGGACTGCATGCTTGGTGCCGCGGCGGAGATGCGCATGGCACTGGCGCAGGCACTGCACCACACCCGGCACCGCAGCAGTTTCGGCACGCGGTTGAGCGAGCATCCGCTGATGGCCAATGTGCTGGCCGACCTGGCGATCGAATCCGAAGCGGCCACCGTGTTCGCCATGCGCGTGGCGCGCGCGGTCGACCAGGCCGAACGCGATCCGCAGCAGGCGGCATTCGCGCGCATCGCCACGGCGGTGGGCAAGTACTGGGTGTGCAAGCGGGCTGCCGTGTTCGTCAACGAAGCGCAGGAATGCCTGGGCGGCGCGGGCTATGTGGAGGAGTCGATGCTGCCGCGGCTGTACCGGCAGGCGCCGTTGAATTCGATCTGGGAAGGCAGCGGCAACATCCAGTGCCTGGACGTGCTGCGTGCGCTGTCGCGCGAGCCGCAGGTACTGCAGGCGCTGCAGGCTGAGCTGGACGCGGTGGCCGGGACCGATGCCCTCTATGACGCCGCGTTGCGGGCACTGCGGGCGCAGTTGGCGGTGCCACCAGAACAGGCGCAGGCACGCCGGGTCACCGAGCGCCTGGCGCTGTTGTTGCAGGCCGCGGTGCTGCTGCGCGCGCAGAGCCCGAACGCGTCCGCCTTCATCCGCTCACGGCTGGGGGCCGAGCATGGGATGGCCTTCGGCACGCTGCCGGCCGACGTGGACTTCGCGGCCGTGCTGGGCCGCGCTCTGCCGTAAGCGGCCGCCAATGAAAACGCCCCCTCCGGAGAGGGGGCGCTGGTCACCACGCTGTGGCGGTGCGTAACGCCGACTCAGCGCTTGGCTTCGTTGGCGTTCTTCTTGGCATCATCGGCCACGTCGCGCGCCTTGTCGGCGACCTTCTGCGCGGCATCGGCGGTGGAATCGCTCGCGTGGGCCGCCGCATCCTTGGCCGCGACCTTGGCTTCGCCGGCGGCTTCGGAGGTGGCGGCGGCAGCACGGTCGAGTGCCTGCTGGGTATCGGCGGCAGCGCGCTCGGAGGCGGCAGCGGCATCGTCGGCGGCACTGCGGGTCGCCGCAGCGGCCTTGTCGACGGCTTCGCGGGCGGCAGCGTTGGTGCTGTCGGCGGCCTGGGCGGCATCACGGCGCGCCTGTTCGGCTTCCGGGCCCTTGCAGGCGGCCAGGCCGAGCAGCAGGGAAGCGGCCAGCAGGGAGGTGGTCAGCGGACGGATCTTCATGTGGCGCTCCAGAACGGCGATGGATGGGAGGCCAGCCTATTCATGCGCCTGTGAAGAACCGGTGGGTGGCGGCACGGCCACCAAAACGCGCCCAAAGAAAAAGCCGCTGGCGAACCAGCGGCTTCTTCAGACTTGCTTGAAGAAAGAAGTGATTACTTCTTGGCTTCTTCAGCAGCGTCCTTGGCCTGCTCAGCGGTGTTTTCCGCAGTCTTGGCAGCGTCCTTGGCCTGCTCAGCAGCAGCGTCGGTGGCAGCGCCAGCAGCCTGGGCAGCGGCATCAGCCGAAGCGTCAGCAGCGGTGGTGGCGGTGTCAGCAGCAGCCTGGGCAGCGTCAGCAGCCGGGGCGCCAGCAGCAGCGGCCTGGTCAGCAGCGGCCTGGGCGTCAGCGGCGGCTTCGTTGGCCGAAGCGGCGGCGTCAGCAGCCTGCTCCTGCTTCGAGCAGGCGGTCAGAGCCAGGCCCAGGGCCATTGCGATCAGCAGCTTGTTGATGCTCATTGTTGTGAATCCTCGTCGTTAGATTAGGCAACGCGCTATTGCGCGCCCGGCAACATGATGACAAGCCACGATTGGCTGTCAAGCGATCGCGCATTCAGTTTTGAGAAATGCGCGTTAAACCAAATCAAATCAATTCGATAGCGATGGCGGTCGCTTCGCCGCCGCCGATGCACAGGGTAGCAATTCCGCGCTTGGCCCCACGCGTGCGCAATGCGTTCACCAGCGTGACCACCAAGCGTGCGCCCGAGGCACCGATGGGATGGCCCAATGCGCAGGCCCCGCCATTGACATTGACCTTGTCGTGCGGGATGCCCAGCTCGCGGATCGGCGCCATCGCAACCACGGCGAAGGCTTCGTTGATCTCGAACAGGTCCACCTGGTCCAGCGTCCAGCCGGTCTTGTCCATCAGCTTCTGGATCGCACCGATCGGCGCGGTGGTGAACCACTCCGGCGCCTGCGAGTGGGTGGCATGGCCGACGATGCGCGCCAGCGGCTGCAGGCCGCGGGCGGCGGCATCGTCCTCGGAGAGCAGCACCACGGCAGCGGCGCCGTCGGAGATGCTCGAGGAGCTGGCGGCGGTCACCGTGCCGTCTTTCTTGAAGGCCGGGCGCAGGGTCGGAATCTTGGCGATGTCCGAGCGGCCGGGCTGCTCGTCCTGCGCGTACTCGACCTCGCCCTTGCGGGTGCTGACCTTGACCGCGACGATTTCGCCATCGAAGGCACCATTGGCCTGCGCGGCCTGCGCGCGGCGGACCGACTCGATCGCGAAGGCATCCTGGTCCTCGCGGCTGACCTGGTACTTCTCCACGGTGCATTCGGCGAACTCGCCCATGGCCTTGCCGTCGTACGCGTTGACCAGGCCGTCGTGGGCCATGTGATCCACCGCCTGGAAGTTGCCGAAGCGGTTGCCGGTGCGCGAGTTGGGGATCATGTGCGGGGCGTTGGACATCGATTCCATGCCGCCGGCGACCACGATGCTGGCCGAGCCGGCCTTGATCAGGTCATGCCCCAGCATGATGGCCTTCATGCCCGAACCGCACACCTTGTTCAGGGTGGTGGCGCCGGTGGACACCGGAATCCCGGCGGCGATCGCGGCCTGGCGGGCCGGCGCCTGGCCGAGGTTGGCCGGCAGCACGCAGCCCATGATCACTTCGGAAACATCCGCGGCCGGTACTCCGGACTGCTCCAGGGCCGCAGCGATCACGGTGGAGCCCAGGGTCGGGGAGGGCACGCCGTTGAACTGGCCCAGGAAGGAGCCGATGGCGGTGCGCTTGGCGGCGGCGATGACGATGTTGGACATGTGCAATCTCTTTGGTGCGTGAGCTAAGAGCGGAATGGGAACGCGGGCGTTGGAAGCCGACGCATTTCCCGGCAGACTGCGTGGGGGTCGGCCCAGTATAGAGGGTCGGCATTGACTGCCGGTGTCTGCCCGGGGGGCAGGCAGGTGGGGAAGGTCCATTCACTAGGGGAACAGGGATGAAGCAGGTTGTGATCGGCAGGTCGGCCTTGGCCGCGGCATTGGCATTGGCACTGAGTGCCTGCGG